>CACIKE010000004.1 GCA_902587155.1 uncultured Pelagibacteraceae bacterium
CTAATGTTGAGAATAAACAGATTGTAGAAGTTTTTAAAAGTCCATCTTGTGGATGTTGTAATGGGTATGTTTTATTTTTAGAAAAAGAAAATTTCAAGGTAAAGCAAACGGATTTGGAAAATATTCATACAATTAAACAAAAATATGCTATCCCATTAGAAATGCAGTCTTGTCATACAACAATTATTGATAAATATTTTATTGAGGGTCATGTTCCGCTAAAAGCGATAAATAAATTATTAAAAGAACGACCTGATATTGATGGATTAGCACTGCCCGGAATGCCAATTGGCACACCAGGTATGCCTGGTGATAAAGAGGAGCCTTATGTCATTTATCAACTTATCGATGGGAACTTTTCAGTATTCATGACAATATAAATCTTATGATACAAAAAATAAAAATTTTAAAAACAATCATAATCATTTTTTCCCTAAGCTTCACTTTTTCTGCTAACGCTCAAACTGTAGAAGAAATTATTAAGGGTAGAAAAGCTTTATTCAGTAAGAATTATAGTACTGCAAAAAGAGTACAAGCTTTGGCTAGTAAAGGAGAATTTGATAAGGCAAAATCTTTGATGATCAAAATGAGTGAAAATTACAAAACCTTAATCGAATATTTTCCAGATAATTCAAAAGAAGGTTTTAAAACTGAGGCTCTACCTTTAATCTGGGAAAATAAAAAAGAATTCAATGATTTAATGAAAAAATCATCAGATGATATGATTAAATTAACTTCCCTAATTGAGGATTCTGAAGATATAAGAGCTACTTTAACTCAAATGATGTGGAGTAACTGTAAAGCTTGTCATAGTAGATTTAGAGCACCACATTAAATTTTAAGATTAAACGAAGGGGTTCGCTCTTTCGTTCTCCAACCAAAAGAGCTCCCCTTAGTCGCCTTTTTGGCATTTAAGTCCTAATGGACTTTTATTTTTTTCGTTTATGTTTTTATGAAATATAAAGCTACCCAGCTAAGTGTCAGGTGGCATTTGATTCATTAAAACTACCTCCTTGTTTGAAAAAGATAAATTTTAGATAGGTTGTATTCAAGATATTAATTTTCAATTTAGTTAAATATATTTCTTGAATACAACCCGGGTCTTTTGTAGTCTCCCAGCATCAAAAAAATCTTCCCCTATAAATAGAAATTTAATTTGCATTCAAGCAAATTGTAGTTAAGATTAATTATGAACTACTTAAGCGGACTTATAAATCTTGTAACCAGTTTAGTTATTTCAACTATAATAATTTATGCAATAAATTTTATAGCGGGATTTGCTGGAGCTGATTATTCATTTACAAATGGCGAGGTATTTGTGATGTGGATTTTAATGGCAATTTTAGTGAATAATTGTTTTAGAAAATAGAAATTAAATTTCTAAACATTATTCTTCTTTTTTTTTAATAATATTAAAGTATTATATTTAAAGGGGTGTCTTTTTAGACTGAGATTAAACCCTAAGAACCTGTCCGGTAATTCAGAAAGGGAAATAAATGAATAATTCTTTTTTTTTAGATCAATCCACTTCATTAATCTTAATAATTGTAATCAGTTTGTTATTTGCTTTTTTGGGAATTAATCACACTAAAAAATTCAAAGGGTTAAATAATTATTTAACTGCTAATAGGAATATTGGTGTCTTTTCATTAACCACTAGTTTAACAGCATCAGCATTAGGAGCTTGGATTTTATTTGGACCTGCATCTGCTGCGACTTGGGGAGGGATAGGTGCAGTTATTGGCTATTCTTTAGGTACAGCTTTTCCACTATTTTTTTTAATTTACTTAGGAAAAAAAATTAGAAATGAATTCCCCAAAGGATCTTCTTTAATAGAATTTATGAGAAGAAAATTTGGTAAAAGTTTATTTAAGCTAATTTTATTGATGACCATATTTTATATGTTCATTTTTTTGTGCGCTGAGGTAACCGCTATTTCAGTTTTGATCAATTATATATCTGGCACTGAATTTTGGATTACAGCTTTAGTAGTTCTTTCGTCTACTCTAATTTACACGTTATATGGTGGATTAAAGGCTTCAATTTTTACTGATAATATTCAAATGATTGTTATAGGAGTTTTGTTATTTATCTCGTTTATTTATATTACTTCGTTTACAGGTTCTAAATTTTCTTTTGATTTTGTGTTAAAAAAAAATCCTCAACTTCTGAGTAGTTATTACATTCCAAATTATACTGCAGGCTTAACATTTTTTATTGCAGTAGCCGCAACTAATTTATTCCATCAAGGAAATTGGCAACGTGTGTATGCAGCTAAAAATTACCAAACTTTAAAAAAAAGTTTAATCATTTCTTTTTTAATAATAATTCCTATTGTTTTCTTTATGGGTTTTTCAGGAATGGTAGCTTTCTCAATTGACCCTAGCAATAGACCAGATCTGGGTTTTTTTTCATTATTACTTAAAGAACAAACAATTTTTTTATCTTTGTTTATAATAATACTTGGCATGGCATTAACAATTTCAACTGTGGACACATTAATTAATGCAATTTCAAGTTTGGTAATTTTAGATGGAAAAGCAGTATTTAATTTGAGTAAAAAAACTAATTATTTAAACTTTTCCAAATATATAATTTTATTTTTATCGTTGATCTCTTTTATTATTGCATCAAAAGGATTTGATATTTTGTATCTTTTTTTATTAGCAGACTTATTTTGTTGTGCTTTTGTTTTAACTGTTTTTCTAAGTTTTTATGATAAATCAATCAATGAAAATTTAGCTTATATTTCTATTTTGATTGGATTGATAGGTGGTTTTTTATTATTTCCTTCTCCTGATTTTTCTAAAAGTTTATTAGTTGGAGTTTTCATTCCAATAGATCTATTTCCATCTTTTGTTACACAATCTTTGCTTTTTTTTTCTTTTATTGTAGCGACCTTTCTACCTTTGTTGATTATTAAAGCTAAAAAGCTTCACATAAGTTGATTGTATTAAATCAATTAATAACTATATAAATGCTTCATGTCAGATAATCAAATTTTAATAAACAATTTATCAAAAGTTTATGACAATGGCTTTAATGCCTTAAAGAATATAAATTTAAAAATTAGAAAAGGTGAAATTTTCGCAATGCTTGGTCCAAATGGAGCAGGTAAAACTACTTTGATAAGTATCATTTGTGGAATAGTTAATCCGACCTCAGGCAATGTTAGTGTAGATGATTATGATATCATAAAAGATTACAGAGAAACTCGTTCAAGAATAGGTTTAGTCCCCCAGGAATTAACTTTAGAACAATTTGAAACAGTTTTTAATAATGTTTCTTACTCGAGAGGTCTTTATGGAAAAAAAGCAGATCCAAATCATATCGAGAAAGTTTTAAAACAATTAAGTTTATGGGATAAAAAAGATCTCAAACTTCGGCAATTGTCTGGTGGAATGAAAAGAAGAGTTTTGATAGCTAAAGCCTTATCTCATGAACCGACAATTTTATTTTTAGACGAACCTACGGCTGGTGTTGATGTAGAGCTAAGAAAAGAAATGTGGCAGGTTGTTGAAAATTTGAGAAAAACTGGTGTTACAATTATTTTAACTACCCATTATATAGAAGAAGCAGAAGCTATAGCTGATCGAGTTGGAGTTATAAATCAGGGAGAGATTGTAGTTGTTGATGAGACTAAGGAATTATTAAAAAAAATGGGTCATAAAAAACTTACAATAGATTTACAAGAAAAAATAAATCAAATACCAACAACACTCCAAAAATATAACTTATCTTTTACACCAGACTTGATGAGTTTAAATTATACTTATAATGTTCAGGCGAAACAGACAGGAATTACAAATTTACTGCAAGATTTAAAAGATGCAGGCCTAAAATTAAAAGATTTAAAAACCGAACAAAGTACTTTAGAAAAAATTTTTGTAAATTTAGTAAGGGAAAAAAATGAAAATTAATCTCTATGCGTTAAGAGCAATTTATCTTCATGAAATGGATCGTTTTAGAAGAACTTTAACTCAATCTGTATTATCTCCAGTATTAACGACTTCGCTATATTTTATAGTTTTTGGCTCAGTAATTGGAGGGTATGTGGAAAAAATTGATGGAATAAGCTACGGATCTTACATCGTGCCTGGTCTGTTGATGTTAACATTATTAACCCAGTCAATTAGTAATACTTCTTTCGGAATTTTCTTTCCAAAATTTAATGGAACAATTTATGAAATTTTAGCTGCTCCAATTTCAACATTAGAAGTTGTGCTAGCTTTTGTAGGAGCGGGTGCAACAAAAACATTAATAGTAAGTATAATTATATTTATAACATCATTATTTTTCGTTGATGTTCAAGTCAAATATCCATTGCTTATGATATTTTTATTAATTTTAGTGGCATTTACTTTTGCTTTATTTGGTTTTTTAATAGGTTTAATTAGTTCAGATTTTGAGCAAATGTCTATAATTCCAACTTTGTTTGTGACACCGATGGTATTTTTAGGTGGGAGTTTGTATTCATTAGATATGCTGCCGTCATTTTGGCAAACTGTGACTTATTTTAATCCAGTTGTTTACTTAATAAATGGTTTAAGATTTTCTTTTTATGGAGTTTCTGATTTCAATATATGGATAAGTATTGGAACTATGTTTTTATTTCTATCTATTTGTATAACAGTAGTTACAGTTCTTCTTAAAAAAGGTTATAAAATCAAATCTTAACTGACCCATTTCTGGGCCAGTTAATAACTCTAATTAAGAAGGATAGTTTTATTAGAATTGTTCAGACTCTGTTGAACCTGCCATTGCCGTGGTAGAACTTTTTCCACTACTTATTGTATTGGATACAGCATCAAAATAAGATGTACCAACTTCACGTTGATGTTTAACACTAGTATATCCATCTTTTTCACGAGCAAATTCTTGTTGTTGGATTCTTGAGTATGCTGTCATACCTTCCTTTTTATATTTCTCAGCTAACTCAAAAATTGCAATATTTTGAGTATGAAATCCTGCTAAAGTAATGAATTGGAATTTATAACCCATTTGACTAATTTTTTGTTGAAATGATGCTATCTCATCATCTGATAAATGTTTTTTCCAGTTAAATGATGGAGAACAATTATATGCTAAAAGTTTTCCTGGAAATTTTTCATGAATTGCGTCTGCGAATTTTTTTGCCTCCTCAAGATTTGGCGTAGCTGTTTCACACCAAATTAAATCTGAGTAGGGTGCATAAGCAAGACCTCTTGATATAGCTTGTTCAATTCCAGCTTTTACATAATAGAAACCTTCTGGAGACCTTTCACCTGTTAAGAAAGGTTTGTCATTTTCATCGTAATCATTTGTAATTAATTTTGCAGCGTTTGCATCTGTTCTAGCTAGAATAATTAAAGGCACATCTGCGATATCGGCTGCCAACCTAGCAGCTTTTAAATTTTTTATCATGGTACCAGTTGGAACCAAAACTTTTCCTCCCATATGACCACATTTTTTTTCACTTGCTAATTGATCTTCAAAATGAACACCAGCAGCACCTGCTTTAATAAATTTTTTTGCAAGTTCAAATACATTCAAAGGTCCGCCAAAACCGGCTTCTCCATCAGCAATGATAGGTAGCATATAATCAATTCTCTTCTCTTTTTTCATATCACCATCTTTTAATTCCATATGTTGAATCTGGTCAGCTCTAATTAATGCGTTATTCATTGATTCTACTAATTTAGGAGCACTATCATAAGGATACAAAGATTGGTCAGGATACATTTCTCCAGCACTATTAGCATCAGCTGCTACTTGCCAACCACTTAAATAAATTGCCTTCAAACCAGCTTTTGCATGTTGAACTGCATGATTACCTGACAAGGATCCTAAAGTATTAACATAATTTTCTGTGTTTAATAATTTCCAAAGCTTTGTTGATTGTTGTTTACAAATTGAATATTCGATTTTAATTGAGCCTCTTAGTCTTTCAACTTCTTCAGGAGTATAGTCTCTTTTAATTCCTGCAAATCTTTTTAAATCATAAGAAATCTTTTCTGCACTCATTATTGGTCCTTGTAATGTTCAAGTAATTGAAAATGAATGTTAAGAGTTTGAAAATTAGTTTGAGTCGTTAAGTGTCTCAACTAGATCTTTCATTCCACTTGAACCCCAATCACAATGATCATCTCTCATGTAGGTACCCCTGCTATTATGTCTAGCAAGGTCTTCATGTCTTATGATTTGAGCCTCATTTTCGTTGTTTTTTAATTTTTCGTCCATGTAAATTTTATAATTTACAAAATTTACAAAATCTATTAAAAAGTATAAAACTGTTGTAAATTAGAGAAAAATCTTGTAAAAATAAATTTACAAAATTTACTAATAGAAAATATGAGTCAATTAAATCTAAAAATAGGACCAAAAATCAAGGCTTTTAGAAGACAGTTAGGGCTTCAAGCTAATAAATTGGCTGAGGATTTAAATATATCTCCTAGTTATCTAAATCTTATTGAGGGTGGAAAAAGAAAAATAGATGGAGATTTACTCTTAAAAATTTGTGAAAAATTGAACATTGAACTTTCTCAATTAACCTCAAAATCAGATATCAATTTAGAAAATACTTTATCAGAAATACTCGATGATAAATTGTTTGAAGATTTAGATATTCTAGGTCCGGAAGTAAAAGATCTTGTTGGTACTAATCCAAAAATTGGCAGAGCCATCGTTAGACTAGGAGATATTTTAAAAAAAAAGGATCATGAAATGATTAATAAAATTGAAACAATATCTGGTAAAATTGTTGATAATAGAAAGAATTCATTTCCTGGTGAAGTTATTTCAGACTTTTTACAAGAAAATAAAAACTATTTTCCAAGATTAGAAGATTTCGCAAATGATGTTTTTGAGAAGGTTCAAAAAAATAATAGGACAAGATATATAGCTCTTTGTGATTATTTAAAATCAGAATATGACATATCAGTAAAAGACGTTATTCCTGAAGAAAATAAACCTTTCTCAAAGCTCTATAAAAAAAATAAAAAAGAACTACTATTAAGCGATTACAGCTCTTTAGAAACAAAAAAACTTCATGCAGCTGCTCAAATAGCCCAAGAAGGTGCTGATAAAGAAATTGAAGAATATTTGTCAAAATTTACTTTTCCATCTGATGAGTCTAAAAAATTGACAAAAATTGCTTTATTAAATTACTGCGGTGCTGCAATTTTAATGCCTTATAGACTTTTTCATACAGAATGTAAAAAACTTAAGTATGATTTAGAGTTACTACAAAATACTTTTGCTACATCTTTTGAACAGGTAGCTCATAGGGTAACGTGTTTACAAGATCCAAAATTACCAGGGATACCTTTCCATTTTTTAAGAGTAGATATGGCTGGGAATATATCAAAAAGATTTTCCTTATCAGGAATAGAAATTCCAAGATATGGTGGTGCTTGTCCACGTTGGAACGTTTATTCAGCTTTGACAAGACCTGGTATTATTCAAGCTGCTGTTAGCAAAATGTCTAATGGTGAAAAGTATGTATGTATAGCTAGAACAGTTGAAAAAGGGATTGGAAGATTTGGACAATCAAAAAGTATTTTGTCTATTGGATTGGGATGTGAAGCAAAATATGCAAAAGAATTTATTTATTCAGAAAATTTAAACATTAATGATAAATCTACAGAAATACCAATAGGTGTGTCATGTAGAACGTGTGATAGATTAGACTGTTCACAAAGAGCGTTCCCTCCATTACACAAGAAATTTGATGTTGATATTAATTCTAGAGGTGTTTCAGTATATGTTGGAGACAAAAACACATAGTCGATGATTAAATTTATCATACCTGTAATTATTGTTTTTTTGATAGTTCTTTTTTGGGAAAAAATAAATGAAATAATTTATAAAAAATTTAATATAAAGATAAACTATATTGTTGCTATAATTTCAGTAACAATTTTAGGGGTGATTTTTGCTTTATTATATTTTTAATTAAAATTAATAAGAAATTAGAAAATGAGAGAAATTTTAAAAAATGTAAGAAATAAACTCGCTGAGAAATATTTAGATAATGGTAGCCTTAAAACCTCAAAAAAATTTAAACCTAGAATTAAAGCTAGAATCCGAAAAAACAAACAAATAATCAATAAAAATATAGATGACTTTTTTGGTTGGGTTAAAGGAGCAGAATTAGTTGAGCTTAAAGATTGTAATATATCTGAGGACCCAGTTAGACCAGAGTTAAGTGTGTCTTTTAGAAAAAGTTTTGGAAGGAAAATTTATGGCGTTAAATATAAAAAAGAAATTCATGCTGTGATGTGCTTTGCTTTTACAAATAAAGTGCCAAAAGATGTAGAGGAATTGGATAAATTTAGCCAAGATGCTCATTTACAAAGTACTCACAGAGGTCAAAATGTTGGTCAGATTGCTATTGCCTACACAGTTTGGTCTAAAAAAAAAGGTGGTGGAAAACTGATTGTTAAAGAAGTTTATAAAAAAATAAAAGAATCTAACCACTTAAATAGATTAGTCACGCTCTCTCCTCTAACTGAAATGGCTACAAAATTTCATAGCAAAAATGGTGCGAAACTTTTACAAGTCAATGAAACTACTCAAAATTTTGAGTATGAGATAATAAAAGAATAAAAAATTTTAAATTCATATAAAATGAAAATATATATGATAAATTTTTTATATTTTCTAATTTTAGTTTTAAGTTTAAACAATTTGACATTTGCTATGGAAAAAAAACCTTATCATCATCTTTCTGACGGCACTTTTAGGAATCCCGAAGGCTCACCAAAAAGAGATCCAAATATAAAATGGTCTTATAAAATTTTTAATCAAGAGAAAAAGAAGCTTGATATGACAATTTCTGAAGGTCACGTTTT
The DNA here is from genome assembly GCA_902587155.1 of uncultured Pelagibacteraceae bacterium. Lineage (GTDB taxonomy): Bacteria > Pseudomonadota > Alphaproteobacteria > Pelagibacterales > Pelagibacteraceae > Pelagibacter. The sequence goes on from CACIKE010000004.1 coordinate 8,832, forward strand.
AGAAAAAAATGAAGTATTGAGAAACTTAGAAAAATATAAAGATAGTGATTATATTGCTTGGATTGGTCATGCCACGTTTATTATTAAATTAGGAGATACTACTATTATTACTGATCCAGTTTTTTCGAAGAATGCAGGTCCACTAATATTTGGACCTAAAAGATTTACTGAACCAGCATTAAAATTAAGCGAGATACCCAACATAGATTTATTTTTACTCACCCATAATCATTATGATCATCAAGACATGATGACAATAAGGAGATTTCCTTTTAAGGACTCCAAAGTTTTGGTTCCACTTAAACTAAGCAAATATTTTAAAACGAATGGATATCGAGATATTAATGAGATGGATTGGTATGATGAAATTAATATTAATAAAAATTTAAAAGTTACTTTTCTTCCAGCTGTTCATTGGTCAAAAAGAAGTTTAACAGATACCAACAAAACTTTGTGGGGAAGTTTTTTAATTGAATATAATGGAAAAAAAATATTATTTGCCTGTGATACAGGATATGGAAATATTTATAAAGATTTAGGAAAAAAATATGGACCAATTGATTTAACCATAATCAACATTGGTGCATATAATTTTTATCCAATTATGCCTTATAAAGATAAATCTATTTATCATACCAATCCAGAAGAGGCCCTTAAAATTGGAAGAGATTTGAAAAGTAAAAAGGTTCTGGGTATGCACTGGGGAACATTTGTATTATCTTTGGAGCCAATTATGGAGCCACCAGTAAGATTTAAAGATAATGCTGAAAATTATGGATTTAATAAAGAGGATGCACTTATCTTTAAGATTGGTCAAATTTCAAAAATATCAGATATTATCAACTAAAAATTTATGGAAAAATTTAATTGGAATTATCCTACTTCAATGTGGGTGGGTGAAAATAGAATCAAAGATTTAAGCATAGCTTGTAAAAATTTAAATATAAAAAAACCTTTATTGGTAACTGACAAAGGACTTGCACAATCAACTATTGTTAAAGATGCTTTGTCAAATTTAAAAAGTAATAATTTACCTACTGAAATATTTTATGATGTGATTGGCAATCCAACAGGTAAAAATGTAAGTGACGGAGTAAAACATTATAATGAAAAAAATTGTGATGGTGTAATTGCTTTTGGTGGCGGAAGTGGTCTTGATGTAGGAAAAGCAATTGCATTCATGATAGGTCAAACTTTATCATTATGGGACTTTGAGGATGTTGGTGATAATTGGACTAAAGCTGACTCAAATAAGGTTGCTCCTATTATAGCAGTACCCACCACAGCTGGAACAGGTTCTGAAACGGGGAGAGCATCTGTTATTTTGAATGAAGAGCTAGGAGTTAAAAAAATAATATTTCATCCAAAATTTTTACCATCCATAGTTATTTTAGACCCAGTTTTGACAAAAGATTTACCTAAAAAAATGACAGCCGCAACAGGCATGGATGCGTTGGCTCATAATTTAGAGGCATTTTGCGCTCCAGGTTATCATCCAATGGCTGATGGAATAGCTTTAGAAGGTATGAAATTAATTTCTAAATGGTTACCAGAGGCATATAAAAATGGATCTAACCTTGAAGCCAGAATGAACATGCTAACGGCTGCAAGTATGGGCTCTACTGCATTTCAAAAAGGCTTAGGCGCAATTCACTCCTTAAGCCATCCAGTAAATGCTCTAAACAACCTTCATCATGGTCTTTCAAACGCAATTTTCATGCCGTATGTTTTAACTTTCAACAGAGATGTGATTGAGAGTAAAGTTGCAAAGATCTCAGAATATCTTGAATTAAAAGAAAAATCTTTTGACGGTTTTTTAAAATGGATTTTAGATTTAAGAGAAAAATTTGAAATTCCACATAAATTATCAAGTGTCATAAATGAAAAAGATTTACAAATTGATCGTTTATCAAAAATGGCTTTAGAGGATCCATCAACGAACGGTAATCCAAAAAAATTGAGCATTGAAGACATGAAAATAATGTATCAACACAGCATGTCTGGTAATTTGTTTTAAATGAAAAATCTTAATATTTTAATAGTTGAAGGAAATTTAAAAGAGGAAAATCAAAATTTTTTAAAAGTAGGTATTCAAACACATACTGAGAGTTTAAAAGATAGTCTTAATGTATTTAATAATAATTATCATTTTGATGTTATTAATCCATCCTCAGATCAAAATTTAGATGAAGTTAAAAATAAACTTCCAAAATATGATGGATTAATTTGGGGTGGAAGTAGTTTGAACATCTATAACAATACACCAGAGATAAAAAGACAAATTGAATTTATGAGAGAATGCCAAAAACAAGTTAAAAATATTTTAGCGATTTGTTGGGGAATGCAAGTTGCAGTTACTGCTGCTGGAGGAGAGGTAAAAAAAGCAGAAAAATCTCATATAGGAATAGCAAATGAGATTATAATTAATAATGAAGGATTAAATAATTCTATTTATAAGAATAAGAATAATAATTTTAATTCTCCAGCGTTTAATTTTGACGAGGTAGTAAAATTACCAACAAACGGAATTTGTTTAGCATCAAATAAAATTAATAAAGTACAAAGTTCATATTTCACAGTTGGAAAATCGAAAATTTATGGTTTACAATATCATCCTGAAATTACTTATGAGAAAATGATAAGTTTAATTGAATTTAGGAAGGACAGATTAATTCAAACAAGAAAAGTATTTAGAGATGAGGAAGAAATTAAAAATCATATATTATTTATAAAAAAAGAAATTGCTGTGTCAAATAAGTCTCAAAGAATGATTGAGTTAAAAAATTGGATGGATAGTATAAATTGAATAAAAAATGCTAAGTTATATTTTACCTTTTATTATTCTAATTTTAGTTGTCGTCTTTATACATGAATATGGTCATTATTACTTTGCTAAAAAATTTGGAGTGGGTGTCACTGATTTCTCTATAGGATTTGGTAAGGAAATTTTTGGTTGGAATGATAAATCTGGGACAAGGTGGAAAATATGCTGGATACCTCTAGGAGGATACGTAAAATTTTTCGGAGATAGAAATGTATATTCTCAAGCGGATCATAAAGAAATTTTAGAAAAATATAGTGAAGAGGACCAAAAAAAATTATTTACTCTTAAACCCCTGTATCAAAGAAGTTTAATTGTTTTTGGTGGTCCTTTAGCAAACTTTTTATTAGCTTTAGTAATTTTCTTTTCAATTTATACTTTTGTTGGTAAAGATTTTACACCAGCCGTCATCAATGAAGTTCAGAAAGATAGCCCTGCAATGGCTGGAGGATTAAAACAAAATGACGTAATTTTAGAAATAGATGGCAACAAAGTTGAAAGTATTATGGATGTCTCTAAATTTATTACTATGTCCACTGACGAAATTATAGATTTTAAAGTGAAACGTTCTTATGATGAGCTAATTTTAAAGATAAAACCTAATATTGTTCCAGGTGAAGATAATTTAGGAAACAAACTTAACAAAAGAATAGTTGGTATAAAATTAGGTGCTTATAATAATGAGATTAATCATGTTAAATTGGGACCTGCAAAAGCCATATACCATGCTGCTCATGAAGTATATTTTGTAGGAATTTCCTCCTTAAAATATATTGGTGCAATGATTTTTGGTAAAGCTGATACCTCTCAGCTTGGAGGGCCAATAAGAATAGCTAAAATTTCAGGACAGGTTGCAGAATTTGGTGTTTTGGCATTTATCAGTATGATGGCATATATTTCAATAAGTCTTGGTTTAGTTAATTTGTTCCCAATTCCAATGCTTGATGGGGGACATTTAATGTTTTATGCATTTGAAAAAGTTTTAGGTCGTCCGTTATCTCAAAAAACGCAAGAAGGCTTTTTTCGAATCGGAATATTTTTATTAATATCTTTGATGTTTTTTACAACTTTTAACGACCTTAAAGACTTAGGATTGTTCAATTAATAATATTAAAAAAGTTTAAAAAACTCAATAAAATCAACATTTTTTTAATTTACACAACATATTGTGTATAACTTTTCTCAATATACTAAAAAAAGTCTTGATTTATCAATACTTTTGACAACAATGAAAATAACCTAATAAAACCGGAGCTAAAATGAATAAAAAACAACTAGTTGTCAAAATTTCTGGGGCATTAAATTTAAGTAAAGCTGATGCTGAGAGAACTTTTGATACAATTACCAACACAATTTTAGATGCTTTAAAAGCTGACGATTCAGTAAAAATTGCTGGTTTTGGTACTTATAAAGTGGCTAAGAGAAAAGCTAGAGTTGGAAGAAACCCAAGAACTGGAGAACAGATCCAAATTGCTGCGTCTCAAAAAGTTAAGTTTTTACCAGCAAAAGCTTTAAAAGAAGTATTCAATAAATAATGTCTTTTTACAGCCTTAACGAAATTCTCGTTAAGGCTGTTTCTATATGCAAATGCTGCATACCCAATTTTCGTAATCAGCGTTAGTTATTAGCGTTTAATTAAATAAAAGAACTCCTTTTAACAGGGAGGTCGTATGACTAAATTAATAAAAGTAATAAGTGCGCCACTTATTAGTTTAATTTTTTTATTAAACATGAGTAGTGCTGGTATGGCAGATACAACTGTTTCTGCTGAAGTAGGGTTTATATTTAACACCCTATTATTCTTAATTTGTGGATTCCTAGTAATGTTTATGGCTGCAGGATTTGCAATGTTAGAGTCAGGTATGGTTACATCAAAAAGTGTATCCGTAATCTGTGCAAAAAATATAGGTTTATTTTCAATTGCAGGAATTATGTTCTGGTTGGTAGGTTATAATTTGGCCTACGGGATACCAGAAGGTGGTTACATTGGTAAATTTATTCCTTGGTCGGACGCTAGTGCAGTTGATACTGGTTATTCAGATGGATCAGATTGGTATTTCCAAATGGTCTTTTGTGCAACTACTGTTTCAATAGTTTCTGGTACAATGGCAGAGAGGATTAAATTGTGGCCGTTCTTCGTATTTGCTGCAATTCTTTCAGGAATTATTTATCCAATCGTAATGGGTTGGCAGTGGGGTGGAGGCTGGTTAGCAGAAGCAGGCTTTTCTGATTTTGCAGGTTCAACTTTAGTACACTCAACTGGTGGGGCAGCAGCTTTAGCTGGTGCTATGATCATTGGTCCTAGACTTGGAAGATTTACTAAGTCTGGTGCTCCAGCACCACTTAAGCCGTTTGCAGCTTCATCGATTCCATTAGTAACAATTGGTGTATTCATTTTATGGTTAGGTTGGTTTGGTTTTAATGGTGGTTCGCAATTAGCTATGGGAACTGCTGTTGATGCAATCGCTGTGTCAACAATTTTCATGAATACATTCTTAGCAGGTGCAGGTGGTGTAATAGGTGCCGCTATAATCACTAGATTACATTTTGGTAAAACGGATGTAGTTCAAATGTTAAATGGATGTATTGGTGGATTGGTAGCAGTAACAGCTGAACCGTTAGCTCCATCACCTTTCGCAGCAATCCTAATTGGTGCTGTAGGTGGTTTAATCGTAGTTTATGGTACAAAACTACTATTCTCATTGAAAATTGATGATGTAGTAGGTGCGATACCAGCACACTTGTTTGCAGGGATTTGGGGAACTTTGATTGTTCCAGCTACAAATTCAGATGCAGCCTTCAGTTCACAATTAATTGGTGTTTTATCAGTTAACATATTTGTATTTGTAGTCGCTTACATTGCGTTTAGCGCTATCAAAGCAACTATTGGCCTAAGGTTAAGTAAAGAAGGTGAGACCAAAGGTACTGATGTAACTGAAACTGGTGTAATTGCATATGCAATACGTGACTAGTTGTTAACAACATAGGGATCCTTCGCTCTCTGTATATTCTCAGCGAATACTCATAGAAGGATCCCTAACTTTCTCTTAGTTAGTTAAATAATAAGCCCCTCCCTCAAGGGGCTTATTTATTTTGATCCCACAATTCTTTTAAATTTATAAAAGGCGATAAACCATAACTTGAATTTACATTTGTTAAATGTACAGATAAGCTTTTTAAAGGTGATATACAAAATTCATTTTTATAGATCTCATTAATATATTTTTCAAAAGGATCATGACGATCTTCACAATTTTTTGAGAAGTTTTGCCAGTATAAATCTAATAATTTTCTACTAGTCAAAAAAGTGCATAAAGTTTTACTAATTGTTCTCCAGTGTCTTTTATTTCCAATAAGAATATTCGTTTTTTCATTATTCATATAAAGATATGGATAATCTGCTGGACACATAAAAATATCTTTGCCTATTTGAGATGAAACTCTTTCATAAGTAGCAATCATTTCCTCTAACATGGTTTCAAAATGAATATAATCATCCTCAACAAAAAAAATTAGGTCCTCCCCGATCTCTTTTCCAATCTCAAAAGATTGGAGTAAACTTGCTAAATTAGAAAAAGTTTCTTGAGACTTTTGTTTTTTAATTTTGGTTTCAAATTTTTTTGTGTCTAGGGAAATAATTTTACCATCTACATCTTTAATTATTTCCTTAATTTTATCTAAATTTTTATCTTCTGAGGAATCATCTAGTATTATTGTTTTAATTATCACATTCTGGTGTTTGCTTTGGCAAAGATGAATAGATTTTATCAACGATTTTATTGATCGAATTGAATATTCTAACTTAGGTTTTTCAAATAATCTTCTTTTATTTTGATCCCAAATTTCAATTTCTGTATTAACTCTAACAATTATTAGAATTGAATTTACTTTTCTTGTAATCTTGACTTCTCCCAAAGGTAAGACTATTGATTTTTCATTAAAAATTGAAAGATCTTCATTTAATTCTTTATTCAATGTAGGAGAGATAAATTCATTTTGATCAATAATTTCAAAGCCAAAAATTTTACAAATTTTAATGAAAAACTTTTTCATATGTTTTATTTATGATATAAATATTTACAGTATAATGACAATTAAATCATCCCAAACTCTAGTTGCGGAAGCTCTAAAGGAAATTAAGACTATATCTACTGATGAAGCTTATGAAAAATTTAACAATAATGAGTGCAATTTAATTGATATAAGAGATGTAAGAGAATTAGAGAGAGAGGGAAGAATTAACGACTCAAATCATATTCCTAGGGGAATGTTAGAGTTCTGGCTTGATCCTGAAAGTGCATATTTTAAACAAGGTAAACTAGATTTAAATAAAGAAATGGTTTTATTTTGTGCTGGGGGAATGAGATCAGCCCTTGCAGCAAAATCTTTAAAAGAAATGGGATTTAAAAAAGTCTCGCATATTCATGGAGGTTTTGGTGCATTAAAAGATAGTAAATTTAAAATTACTTAATTATTTAATTCATCCAATGCATACTCAAGTCTATCTTGACCCCAAAATAAATTACCATTCACAACAAAAGTTGGAGCACCAAAAATATCATTTTGGAAAGCAATATTCGTAAAATTTTTTAGTTCATCTTTAATTCTTTGATCTTTAATACCTGTTTCAAAATCATTTGGTTTTATCTCACATTTCGATAATATTTTTTTGATAGTTTCTTGTTTTGAAATATCTTCATTATTTTTCCAATAAGCATCAAAACAGAGATCAAAATACTTATCTTTTTTATCACTATTAATAAAAAGATATCCTCTCATGAGATATAATGAATTAATTGGAAATTTATCATTCCACTTAAACTCGATTTTATTTTTTTTAGCAATTAAATTGCAATCACTTTTCATATTTTTCATTTTTCTCTCATTAAATGCTGGGGCAGTAATACCACCCAAATTATGAAGTCCGCCAAGTAAAATTGCTTTATAATTAAACTTACTTCTATCATTTGAATTGATAATTTTTTTATGTGCTAAGAATGAATAAGGACTAATGAAATCAAAATAAAAATCGATTTTTTTAGTCATATAAACTTATGTTTTTGGCATAGAAAATTCTTATTAACCAATAAACTAATAACCCCAGTGGTCCAATTAAATATATAATTATAAGTGGAATTAATAATAAAAATTTATTTATCAGAAATTTTTGTGAGTCTTTTACAACCCAACCGCCTGCAAATAGATTAATAGCTATAAAGTGAATCCAAAACATCATTAGAAAATTTTTATCAGAAAATAAATCCGATATGTTATCAATACCCATATAAAGGCTGAAATTACCGTCAAAATCGTATGAGCTTAAATAAGATTTATATAATAAAAAAATATATGCACCGCTTAAAATAATGAATGGAAAAATCGAAGTTACGAAATATCGACAGAGATTAGATGTTGGAAAAAAAATTAAAATTAACCAAAATGGAAGAACACCTAAATTCACCCAATAGTAGAGAATATCTATAGTAAAATAGTCATAAATTTGTTCGATCATTTTAAGATATATTATATTAAATCTTCCTATGATTCCTATAAGAAATAAAAAAAAAACTTTAAAAGTAACTGTTGAGGAGATGAGAAATTTTGCATTTGCTTATGTGGAAAAATATGCACCATCTAAACAACAGCTTAGAACTTATTTATTGAAAAAATACTTAAAAACTTCAATACCAAATGTCAAAAAACAAGATGTTAATGATTTAATCGATATTGTTCTTTCCGATTTAGAAAAAAATAGGTTTATTAATGATAAATTTTATTCAGACAGCAAAGCCAAAAGCATGATTCAAAGAGGTAGCTCAATAAACAAAATAAGAAATTATTTAATAGGCAAAGGTATAAATAGTAAACATATTAAAGAGACTATAAATAAAATTCATGATGATAATTCAGATCAAGATTTTTTTTCAGCCATTAAATTATGTAAAAAAAAAAGAATTGGTCCCGCAAGAACAGAGGACAATAGATCTCTATTTTATAAAAAAGACATATCACTATTAGCAAGAAACGGTTTTGATTTTGAAACCTCAAAAAAAGTAATGGAAATTGAAAAAGATGATTTTATTAAAATAGTTAAATTACTTTAATTTATTTTTTTTATTTTCTTTCACTAAAAAATTAATTTTATTTTTAATATAATTTTTAACAAAAACAAAAACAAGTAAACCAAAAATTGAAACTGAAACTATTATGATTAAAATTATCCTTAGTTGTTCGTCCATTATTGAATATTCTTACTTTTTAAAATTAAACTTGGATTTTTAAAATCTTTTTTTCCATAGAGAATTTCTTTTCCATTGAAATCTGTTACGCTTCCACCAGAATGTTTTAAAATTGCATGGCCCGCTGCTATATCCCATTCCGAAGCTCTGGGTTCTGCAACATAACCATCAAACTCTCCAGCAGCGATAACACAAAATTTTAAAGAACTTTTCATTCTTACATATTTTTTAACGTTAAGTTTTTTGTATATTTCATTTATTTCTGGTTTGATTTTATTAGAGTAAGAAACAAATTTAATTTCATTTTTATCAAAGTTTTTGGAGTGACCTAATTTAATTGGTTCTCCATTTATTAATTCGAAAGATAAATCATCTCCATATGAATAAAACATTCTATCTTTTGCAGGTGCATAAATTAATCCAGCAACAGGTTTTTTTTGAATTATCAATCCTGCATTAATTGTAAATTCATCCAGATCATTAATATAATCATAAGTTCCATCGATTGGATCGATTAACCAAAAGTCTTCCAGGTTATCTTTTGATTTATTCTCTAATGTTTCCTCAGATACTATTGGGATATTTGGAGTTATGTGAAATATTTTTTTACTCAAAATTTTATTAACCTCTAAGTCACCATTACTTACTGGTGTATTATCGGATTTTATTTCTTTAGTAAGACCTTTTTTCCTTAGATCTAAAGAAATTTTACCCGCATCTAAAAAAGTTTGAATTAGATCCTCAACGATTTTTTTAATATCACTTTGATTCATTAATTTTTTTTAATTCTATATTTTCAGAGTTTATTACTTTTTTACCAACATTTTGAAAATTAACAGTAATTTTACCTTTGATTATTGATTGAACTTGTCCTATTCCCCAATCTTTATTTGCAGGATTGAAAACTTTGTCGCCTGGTTCAAAATCAAAAATCATTTAATTTAATTTATATTAGAAATAAGTATAAATACCATCAAATGAATAATAATTTAAACTCTATTGGCTTAAAAAAAAATCCATCAGAAACAACAGTTGTTGTTGCAATGTCAGGCGGAGTGGACTCATCGACAGTTGCTGGAATGATGAAAAAAGATGGTTACAAAGTTATTGGTATAACTTTAAAACTATACGATGACGGCAAGGAAGTGGCTAAGTCAAAACAATGCTGTTCAGGTCAGGATATAATGGATGCAAAAAGAGTCGCTCAGAAATTAGATATTGAACACAAAATTCTCTATTATCAAAACAAGTTCAAACAAGGAGTAATTGATAATTTTGTTGATAGTTATCTAAAAGGTGAAACTCCCATTCCATGTGTGCAATGTAATCAAACTGTTAAATTTAAAGATTTATTTGGAGTTGCTAAAGATCTAAAAGCGGACGCATTAATTACTGGTCATTATGTGAAAAGTATTACTGCTGACAATCAAACAAATATGTATCAAGCAATTGATGAAAATAGAGATCAAAGTTATTTTTTATTTAATACTACTAGAGAACAATTAAATTATTTAAGATTTCCATTAGGAGGTATGCTTAAAGATGAAACAAGATCTATAGCAAAAAAACTAAATCTTAATGTTGCAGATAAACCAGATAGTCAAGATATTTGTTTTGTACCCAATGGAGACTATGCGTCAGTCATTCAAAAATTTAAGCCAGACTCTTTTAAAAAAGGAAATATAAAAAATTTACAAGGAAAAATAATTGGAGTACATGACGGGATAATCAATTTTACAATAGGTCAAAGAAAAGGAATAAAAGTTTCTGATAAAGACGCATTGTATGTTATTAAGATCGATGCAGAAAAAAATGAGATTACTGTAGGTCCAAGAAAAAAACTAGGAAAAAAAGATATTAAACTTAATGATCTAAACTTGCTTGCTCATGAAGATGAATTTAAAAATGATATTTTTGTTAAGGTAAGATCAACAGGTAAACTTCTTAAAGGAAAAGTAAACTTTAATAAAGATAAGACAGCTTTAGTAAATTTAGAAGAGTTTGAAGATGGAATATCACCAGGACAAGCTTGCGTTTTTTATAATAAAGATAGATTTGGTTTTAAAGTTTTAGGGGGTGGTTGGATTAAAAATTAATTTGTTTTTTCCACATGAAAAATGTTAACAAGTAAAAAGTAATTACTCCAATAAAGTAATCCCATTCCAAAGCATGTTTTATAAACTTTAAATTAATTCCAAAGAAATCATCACCTGGTAGACTGATAATAGGTATGCTTATAACTGCAACTATAATTAACATTGAAACTAATATTATTTTAAGATTTAAAACTACTGGGTTTATGTAATTTTTCAGTTTTTCCTTAAATGACCAAAAAGTTGCAACCAAGTAAGCCTGAGCGACTATTTCAAAAACAATAAAAGATAGCATTATTATTCTTCTAAAAAGTTTGTATAAATCATTGTCAAATTTGATACCTAAAAAAATTGAATGAACAGTTAGGGCGATCGCTGAAGCAATACCAAAAAAAACAATTTTTTTTGAATTCTTATGGTCCACCTCAAAATATTTAATAATGTCTCTATTAAATAACCAATATTTGATTAATAAATAAGATGTTAAGAACATCGCAGGTTTAAATACTAACCAGGAAGGGTAAGGTCTAGCAGTTCTACTTATAGAGGCACCTCCATCAAAATAAGGAAAAGTGTTGAGTAATACATCACCCTGATTTGGAAATAAACTATGAAATTGAGTTACCAATAAAAGACAAATATTTACTGCAACAAAAGGAACTATAAAAATCCATATACTAATGGATTTTGCCTTTTCAATTGAATTCATTGAGGACTATTTCTTTTTATTTTTTTTTCTAGCTCTTCTTTTTTTTGAGCCCATTTTTCTTCGGCCTCTATGTTTTTTTGGGTATCCCATTATTTCCTTCAGTTATAATTTAATTGAAATTATGTGAGGGATATAGCATTGTCCATTAAAGTTATCAATTTTTTTATGATAAAATCATTTAAGACATTTTTAAAACATACTGCAAAAGATTTTCAGAACCAGTCAGTAAATCCACCGGTAGTAAGAGCTTCAACAATAATATTTAAGTCTATGAAGCACATTAGAAAAACCCAAAAAAAAGCACAAAAAAATCCAGTTGGTGGTCATTATGATTATGGAAGACAAGGAACTTCAACAACTTATATTTTACAAAAAATTTTAACTAAGCTTGAAGATAGTTATCATGTATTTACCACTCCTACAGGATTTGGCTCAGTTTTTTTAGCTATATTTAGCGTAGTTAGACCAGGTGATGAAATAATTGCTGCAGATCCGGTTTACAGTCCCACAAGGATCTTAACTCAAGATTTTTTAAAAGAATTTAATATTAAAACAATTTTTTATAATCCTCATGATTTAGAAACTTTGGAGCGTAGTATAACAAAAAAAACAAAATTAATTTTTGTTGAAAATCCAGGTAGTAACACTTTTGATTTTCAAGATCTTGGAAAGATTATTTCAATCGCAAAAAAATATAAAATTTTAACTGCTATAGATAATACTTGGGGCACGCCTTATTTCCTCAAACCAATAAAACTCGGTTTTGATATGTCTATTGTATCTGCTACAAAATATTATTCTGGTCATTCAGATGTTATGGGTGGAAGTCTAGCGGTTAATAAAAAAGTTTTTCAAAAAGTAAAAGCAGCTGAAAAAATAACAGGTTTAAGGTTAGGACCTGATGATGCATATTTGATTACTAGAGGTTTGAGAACTTTAGATGTTAGACTAGATCGACACAGTGAAAATGCCCAAAAAATTGCAGCTTTCTTATCAAGAAATAAAAAGATTAAACTTCTTTATCCATTAAAGAAAAATTCCTTAAATTTTAGAATGTGGAAAAAGTATTACTCTGGTGCCTCAGGATTAATGGGGCTTAAAATAAAATCAAATAATATCAATTCTGTTAGAAAATTTGTAAATTCACTTAAATTATTCGGATATGGTTATAGTTGGGGAGGTTTTGAGAGTTTGGTTTTACATCAAGAATTTAGAGAAACGGGAAATAGAAAATTCATGACTTTAGCGAAGAATGAACATTTAGTCAGATTTCATATAGGGCTTGAGGATCCCAATGACTTAATTGCTGATTTGAAACAAGCATTAAGGCATTTGAAATGAGTTCTGAAAAATTTTTTCAATCAAGAACAGCATTAATTACATTATTTGCTGCTTGTTTTGTTGTTTTAATTTCACTTGGTGTAAGACAAACCTTTGGTTTGTTCTTCATGGATTTCAATGAAAGTCTCAAAATAAGCAATACAGCTTTTGGCTTTGCAATAGGAATGCAAATGTTAATGTGGGGTTTAACTGGACCTATATTTGGTGCTATCGCAGATAAGTATGGTGGTCATATAGCAATTATTTCAGCATTTATTTTTTACGCTGCTGGAATATTTTTTTTATATACAGGACCTAATACAGGAATTTTTTTTCAAATACACATGGGATTGTTAATTGGAATTGGACTAGGAGGTACAGCTATAAGTATTCCAATGTCCATTGTTGGAAAACACTTTCCTTTATCCACAAGGACTATAGCAATGAGTTTTGTGACTGCTGTTGGATCGTTTGGTTACTTTTTATCGCCAATTTTCACAAGTTACTCTCTTAATGAATTTGGATGGAATTATACTTTATTCGTTTTTGGAATACTTTTAATTGCTGGTTTAGTAGTTGCTTACTTCGTAAGATCTCCATCTGCAACTGAAAATGCAAAAAAAAAATCAGACCAATCGTTTTCTGAAGCACTCAATGAAGCATTTAAAACAAAAAGTTATATTTTACTTGTATCTGGCTTTTTTGTTTGTGGATTTCATATTACTTTAGTTGGAACTCATGTTCCTAAGTATGTAATAGATAGAGGTCTTGAGGATTGGACTGCTGCAGCTATTTTGTCTTTAATTGGGTTATTCAATATTTTTGGCTCTTTATTAAGTGGCTATCTTTCTGCAAAAATGAGTAAAAAAATAATCTTAAGTGCAATCTACTTTTTGCGAGGAGTTTCAATAATATTCTTTATATTTACTCCAGCTAGTAATATTGCAGCATTTATATTTGGAGCAAGTTTTGGGTTCCTCTGGTTATCGACAGTACCGGCTACGAGTGGAATAGTTGCTCATCTTTTTGGAACAAAATATTTAGGCTTGTTATATGGAATAGTTTTTTTAAGTCATCAAATTGGTTCGTTTTTTGGTGCATATCTTGGAGGTTTATTCCACGATACTTATGGGTCATATGATTATGCGTGGTATTTAGCAATTGCTTTATCTGTTTTTGCAGCAATAATTCATTTACCAATAAAAGAAGAACCAGTTTTAAGATTAAAAACAGAATAAATTGAATAGAATAAATCAATTAACAAAAATACATTTATCAGGGAAACCCTACATTATCTATAAATCTCAAAATGGGTTTAATCTTTTCACCGATTTTTCAAAAAAAATAATTTTAAATAATAAAAATATTAAAAGTTTTTTAACAAAAAAAAATAAAAAACAATCAACCAACACAGATCTTTTCATTGGTTTTTTTGGATATGAGTTATTAAATAATCTGATTGATGTAAAAGTTCCTAAACAAAAAAATTTTAACTTTCCAAAGGGAATTTTTTATAAACCAGAAAAAAAGATCAAACTCAGTAACAAGTTAAATTATGATTTTAAAAATTTTGAGTGTGGAAGCTTTAAAATTAATATTAATAGAAAAAATTATACAAAAATATTCAATAAATTTAAGAAAAAGATAAAGAGTGGCGAGACATATCAAATTAAAATTTGCACTAAATATAAAACAAAGTCAAAAATCAATCCGTTAGATTTTTTTTCAAGGTTATCTGATACCAATCTAGCTCCAGAGGCTTTTATGATTAAAGATAATAATTACTCAATTATTAGCTGTTCCCCAGAAACTTTGATTATAAAAAAAGGAAGCGACATATCTACAAAACCAATAGCAGGGACTGTAAAAAAAACAAAGCAGTTAAATAAAATAAAAGCATTAAATTATTTTAGAAAAAATTTAAAAGAAACTAAAGAGCACAATATGATTGTTGATATGGAAAGAAATGATTTATCAAGAATTTGTAAGATAGGTTCAGTAAAATTGTCTAAACAAAAAATCGTTGAGGAATATAAAGACCTTTTTCATTATGTTAGCCTAATTAAGGGAAAATTAAAAAAAAATATCAATAATTTTGAAATAATTAAAGCAATGATGCCAGGTGGTTCAGTTATTGGGTGTCCAAAAATTAATACGCTTAATCTTTTAAATAATCAGGAAAAAGAAAATAGAAATATTTATACAGGAAGTTTTGGTTACATAAAATTCAATGGCGATATGAGATTTAATATTATTATAAGATCAATTTTAAATTTTAAAAATATATCCGAAATTTCAGTTGCCTCAGGTGTTGTTGTCGATAGTAATGCCAATCATGAGTTTAATGAGAATTTTCTTAAAGCTAAGGCGCTAATAGATTTATTCAAATGATTTATGTAATTGATCATAACGACTCCTTTACGCATAATGTGGTTCATCAATTTGCTTTGTTTGACAAAGTTGAGTGTGATAACTATGATAAAGTTAGTGAAAATAAAATTAAGCAAGCATCAACAATAATTTTTTCACCTGGACCAGGAAATCCTAAAAATTATCCAATCACTTCAAAAATATACAAAAAATACAAAGGTAAAAAAAGAATAATAGGTATCTGTTTAGGATTTCAACATATTCTATTTTGCGAAGGTGCAAAAATTGTTGAACAAAAAAAAATTTATCATGGTTTTCAATCAAATGTAAAAGTTATTACTAATAATTCTTTATTCAAAAAAGGAAAAATATTTAAAGTTGGCAGGTATCATTCTTTAAAATTAAAAGAGCCTTTTAAATCTATAAATTTTGAGATAACTATGAGATGTTTAAATTCAAAAGTCGCGATGGCATTTGAAAATAAAAAGGAAAAAATATATGGATTTCAATTTCACCCAGAATCTTTTTTAACTATCAATGGTAACTTACTTATTAAAAAAATCTTATCAGCTTAAAGACTTAAAACAGATAGAGTTCCAAGATCTTTGGGGAGATCATGGAATTTTTACAACGATGTGGATTTTTGGTAAACCAGCAAAAATTTTATTTTTTGACAATCATTTAAAAAATTTAATTATATCACTAAAAAAATATCAAATAAAAAAAAAATCTTTAAAGTCAGATATTTTAAAAATAATTAATAAAAATTTATCCAAAAAAAAAAAATATAATCATCTATTGAGAATTGCTATAAATAAGAAAATTATTTCAATATCTTTAAGAAAAAGAGTTAAACCAAAATTAAATTTTAATTTAAGATTAGTAAAATTGAAAAGGGAAAAACCAGAATTTAAAAATCTAAAATACAAAAAGATTTTATCTTATTTATCTAAAATGGATAACTCCAAATCAGATATTGCATTAGTATTTAATAAAAGATTATTAGAAACTGGAACTTCAAATTTATTATTTGTTAAAGATCAAAAATTTTTTACACCCAAAAAGGATTATTATGAGGGAAATACTTATAAATTTTTTAAAACAAAAATAAGAAAGATAATTAAAAAAGATATTTTGCTTAAAGAAATAAAAAATTATGATGAAATATTATTAATAGGATCTGGCAAAGGTGTTACTTCAGTTAAAACTATAAATGAGCTTAAATGGAAAAGAAAAAACCTAAAAAAATTCAAGTTTCTATCAAAACACTATGATGCAGTTATAAATAAATGTAATTCTTATAGATTTTAGCAAATGAAAGACCCAAACAATCCTTGTTTATTTTGTAATGTTAAAAAAAGTGGATGTGTTCATGAAAATGAATTGGCATATGCAAGTTATGACTCATATCCAGTTTCAGAACATCATTGTTTAATTATACCTAAAAGACACATAAAAAATTATTTTGATTTATCTAATGATGAATTGGTTGCTTGTAATGATCTTTTAAAAATTGTAAAAAAAGAAATAATCAATAAAGATCCATTAGTTAAAGGATTTAATCTAGGCACAAATATAGGAATTGTATCTGGTCAATCTATTTTCCATTGTCATTTTCATCTGATTCCCCGAAGAGAAGGAGATGTAGATAATCCTCAAGGGGGAGTACGATCAGTCATTCCAGACAAACAACATTATAAAAGAAATGATTAGCCTGTTATAAAAGACAAATTGACCCTAGTTTGAGGTTGAACTATAAATTCAACTATATATAAAACTGTAGAATTAATTCAAAATTTAACAAAAGGCGGAAATGTTAAGCAACAATCCATTTTCAATTTTATCAGAAACCATTTCACCGTTTGCTATGCAATCTTTTATTATTGCAATGGTTTTGTTGATTGCAGTTGGAACTATTATTCAAATGATACATCATAAAAATTTGACTTATTTTTTTAATAACGCAAAAAAAGCAAAACTATCAGCGACAAAAGAATTAGGTGTTGGAGAAAAAGTTTCCGTGATTGCTAAAACAACAGTTGTTGATATTGGTACTACCTCTGAATTAGGTTTTGGTAAAAGAAGACTGGCTCATGTTCTAGGAATGTACGGAACAATTTTATTTTGGGTGTCTTCAGTTGTTTTAGTTTTTTGTTACACAGGTGCTGATAAACCAAGTTCTCAAACTTGGTCATTAATTTGGCATGCAGGAGCAATATTAACTTGCTTGGGCGGGTATTGGTTTTGGTTTTTTTTAAGAGTAGACGTATCAGCGGAAGCTCATCCTTGGTATAGAATCATTAAAGCTGATTTATTTGTTTTAGCTTTACTTGCATGTTCAACTTTTGGGTTAGCATGGTCTTACACTCAATTTAACGGACAAATGGGATTATCATATTTGTTTTTAACTTTATTTGTTGCATCTAATTTAATTTTATTTGGTGGCGTTTATTGGTCTAAATTTGCCCATATGTTCTACAAACCTGGAGCAGCAATACAAAAAAATCTAGCTGAAGCTGATGGTTCAAGAGACAATCTTCCTCCACCAGCAGATGCCCCTGAGCAATTTGGCTTAGGTATAAAAAGAGAAGAGCCAAAACACTATTAATATGTTATTAGAAAAAGGAGAAAAATAAATTATGTCAACTTTTGTATACATGACAAGATGTGATGGTTGTGGACATTGTGTAGATATATGTCCTTCGGACATCATGCACATAGATGAAAATATTCGAAGAGCAAAAAACATTGAACCAAATTTTTGTTGGGAATGTTACTCATGCGTTAAAGCATGTCCTAATCATGCAATTGACGTAAGAGGGTATGCTGATTTTGCTCCTATGGGTCACAGTGTGAGAGTTAGAAGAGAAGAAGAAAAAGGAACCATCTCTTGGAAAATCAAATTTAGAAATGGAACAGAAAAGAATTTCGTATCCCCAATAACAACAAAACCTTGGGGTAAATTTATTCCTAAACTTGCTGAGGGTGACACTCCTAACCAAGGAGAAATTAATTCACAAAGATTATATAGTGAGCCAGAGGGTTTAAATACTAATAAAGAATTACCATCAGTTCCAAAGGAATCTTTCAAGAAAGGTGTTTATTATTAATGGCTAAGCACAAAACACATTATGAGGAATGTGATGTATTAGTTGTTGGTGGTGGAATGGCTGGTACGGGAGCAACATTTGAGGCCAGACATTGGGGAAGAAATTTAAAAATTGTTTGTGTTGAAAAAGCAAATATTGATCGAAGTGGTGCAGTCGCACAAGGTTTATATGCAATCAATTGTTACATGGGTATGCAATGGGATGAAAATCAACCTGAGGACCATGTTAGATATGCCAGAAATGATCTAATGGGAATGGTTAGAGAGGATTTAGGTTATGATATGGCTCGTCATGTAGACTCAACTGTTCACATGTTTGATGAGTGGGGTCTTCCAATGATGAAAAATGAAAAAACTGGAAGATACTTAAGGGAAGGTAAATGGCAAATCATGATACATGGTGAAAGCTATAAACCAATCGTTGCTGAGGCAGCAAAAAAATCTGCAGATAAAATTTATAATAGAATAATGGTTACTCATTTATTAATGGATGAAGCTCAAGAAAATAGAATTGGTGGAGCTGTTGGATTTAATATGAGAACAGGAGATTTCCATGTATTTAGAGCTAAAGCAGTTATCGTTGCTGCAGGTGGTGCATCGCATATTTTTAAACCGAGAGCGGTTGGAGAGGGTATGGGAAGAACTTGGTATGCACCATGGAGTAATGGATCTGCATATGCACTACCTATTGCTGCAGGCGCAAAGATGACTCAAATGGAAAATAGAATTGTATTGTGTAGATTTAAGGATGGTTATGGACCTGTTGGAGCATATTTTTTACATTTAAAAACATATACACAAAATGCTAATGGCGAAAATTATGAAAAAAAATGGTACGATCAAACTAAAGAATTAGTTGGTGAATATATTGATCATCATCCAACACCTACTTGTTTAAGAAACCACGCATTTATACAAGAAGTGGCTGCCGGTGGCGGACCGATCCACATGGTTACTAAAGAGGCTTTTCAGGATCCACATTTAGAAACAGTTGGATGGGAAAACTTTTTAGGGATGACAGTTGGACAAGCTGTTGTTTGGGCATCACAAAATATTGATCCAAAGTATACAAACCCTGAATTAACAACTTCTGAACCTTATGTTATGGGATCACACGCGACATGTTCAGGAGCATGGGTTAGTGGACCTGAAGACCTGTCTCCACCAGAATACTTCTGGGGTTACAACAGAATGTTAACAATCGATGGACTTTTTGGAGCGGGAGATACAGTGGGTGGTAGTGCACATAAATTTTCATCAGGATCTTTCACAGAGGGTAGATTAGCAGCAAAAGCGGCAGTAAAATATATTGAAGAAAAAAAAGCTGAAGGAATTAATGTAACAGATAAACAATGTGAGAATTTTAAAAAAGCTGTCTATAAACCTTTAGAAACCTACACAGTTGCTCAAAACGAGATAACTGGAGGTACAGTTTCACCAAGTTATATTTCTCCAATACAAGGATTACAAAGACTTCAGAAAATTATGGATGAATACGTTGGGGGTATTACCTCAAACTATATGACCAACGGAAATTTACTAAAAAAGGCTTTAGAACTTTTAGCTTGGTTACAAGAGGATTTAGAGCACGTTGGTGCAGAAGATTATCATCAATTGATGAGGGCTTGGGAGTTGAAACATAGAGCTTTGACATCACAATGTGTGACTGAGCATACTTTATTTAGGGAGGAAACTCGTTGGCCAGGTTATTATTATAGAGGAGATCATATGAAATTAGACGATGAAAATTGGCATTGTTTAACAGTTTCAAGAAGAGATCCTAAAACTGGTAAATTTACACTAGAAAAAGTTCCAGTTTATCACATTGTGGACGAAAAAGAGAAAAAGAAGGCCTCATAATTTATTTTTAGCAAATTTATGGATCTTTTATCAAAGTCAGATGAAGAGATTTTTAAGATTGGTAAACCTTTTTGGGAAAATTTAGTCCGAGCTTCAAATATGAAGGATTATGGAGGTTTTACAAAAGATTTTTCAACACAAATGTTATTTGGAGCTAATGAAGTAGAACTTGGTAAACAGTGGGCAAACAATAAAATTATCACAAATTTGGACGAAACTTACAAACCTTTTGGAACTTTAAGACGTGGCGAGCACATAACAGTATTGATCAAACAGACCAACAAGGAAATACCTGGGGAGTTTTTAGGAAGAATGGTACTGGGAGTTGAGGATGGTGTGATCAAGATTTTTGGAGCTACAATTTATTAATTATAGTTTGACAATTTTTTTGCTAGGTGTATTCAGGGATTTAGATGCATCTTTCAAATTTAAAAATTCTGAATATTATAGCTAATAAAAAATCAACTTTTATTAAAACTGGAATTTTTTCAGCTATAGCTGCATGTTGGGGTGTTATCTTAGTTGGAACTTTTATTACTTTTAAATAAGTAATATTTTAAGTTTTTATATTTAATGGACGTTTTTTTACCTATAGCCAAAGTCTTTATTAATCCAGTTGAAATACTTTTGCTTAGTGCCATTGTTGGTGTTCTTTCAGGTTTGTTTGGAGTAGGAGGTGGTTTTTTAATGACACCCTTCTTAATCTTTATGGGTGTTCCTCCGGCTTATGCAGTAGCAAATGAAGCCAACAATATTTTAGCAACTTCTGTATCTGGATCTACCACTCATTGGTTAAAGAATACTCTGGATTATAAAATGGGATTAATGATCGTAATTGGTGGAACAATTGGAACTGTATTAGGCATCTTTACCTTCACTTATTTTAAAGATATTGGAAAAATAGATACAGTAATATCTTTAGCCTATATGTACATTCTTGCAATAATTGGGACTTTGATGTTGGTGGAAAGTTTAGGTGAAATTGATAAAGCCAAAAAAAATATAGTAGAGAGGAAAAAACTACATGTCCATTATTGGATTCACGGACTTCCTTTTAGGATGAGATTTCCTAAATCCAAATTATATGAAAGTATATTTACACCTATCGTAATCGGATTAGTCGTAGGTTTTATTGCAGCTATCATGGGTATTGGTGGTGCGTTTATTTTAGTGCCCGCAATGATTTATATTATTAAGATGCCAACAAAATTAGTGCCTGGAACTTCATTGTTTGTGACCATTTTTGTAAGTGTGATAGTTACATTTCTTCATTCAATTAATTATGGGTCAATTGATTTAATGTTAGTTTTAATGTTAGTTGTGGGATCAATAGTAGGAGTTCAAGTAGGTCAGAAGCTTGGAGAGCAGATTGACAGCTCTGGATTAAAAGCTTTGTTAGCAGTTTTATTATTAATAGTCGGGATTGTAATAGCTTACGACACTTTTTTTGCTGAGGAGATTAAGAACGGAGTTTCATCTGTAAGTTCACCAGATTTAAATTTCTTCTCAAAATTTATAAAGGATTTTTCTGAGGATATGCCATTCTTCTATGGATTATTTTCAATCCTATTTGCTGTTATTTTAGGAATAGGAGCTGCATTTATTAGAAGATCGATTTCAAAATTTAGAGAAAAATATTTTAAAAAGACAGTTAAACAATCTAAATAAAAAATTTTACATAGATCTCAATTGTTAAAATACTTACAATTCCTACAGTCAACATTGATGTAAATCCAACAACAAAAGGTTTATAACCCATATTTCTAATATCTTTTAAATTTGTAGATAAGCCTATAGCTGCCATAGCCATAGTCAAAAAAATTTTAGAAGAAGATTTAATTGAATTTATTAAATCAATCCAATTGTTATTAGTTGAGAAAACTTCATCACCTACATTTCTTAAAATTATCATCCCAACAAACCCCAAAACAAAATATGGAAATATACTTAAAATAGAGTAACCCTTTTTTTTTGTTTGACCTCTATTATAAAGAAAAGCAAAAAGAGGGATCATAACAATTAAAAAAGTATTTCTTATAAGCTTTGTAATAGTTGCGATATTTAATGTTTCAGGACTATTGAACTGTTGTTCGTATATTAATCCTGCTGCAGCTACCTGAGAGGTTTCATGTATGGCGGTCCCTAAAAAGAGACCTGCAAATAATGAGTTTCCTTCAAAATAAAAGTTTGCAAAGTAGGGGTATAACAACATCGATAGTATTCCGAATAAAGTAATGTTAGCAATTGCATAAGAAATTTCACTTTTATTAGCTTTTATTACTGGTGCAGTTGCCATTATAGCAGTGGTACCACAAACAGTGCTACCAATGGATATTAAGTAGGCCATCCTTGTTGGTATTTGGAGTTTTTTTATTATGAGCTTTATTACTATTAAAACACTAACTATACAA
Source organism: uncultured Pelagibacteraceae bacterium (assembly GCA_902587155.1). Classification (GTDB taxonomy): domain Bacteria; phylum Pseudomonadota; class Alphaproteobacteria; order Pelagibacterales; family Pelagibacteraceae; genus Pelagibacter. Next base: position 31,764 of record CACIKE010000004.1, read on the forward strand.
ATTACTATTAATGGAATTGCTATTTTTCCAAATTCTAAAAACTCAAAAGGTTTTAATTGTATACCTAAAAAAATTATTCCAAGTTTTAAAATATAATCTTTACTAAAATCTAATCCCTTTTGAAAACTTTCACGAATATTGAAAAAATTTCCAAAAAAAATTCCTAGTAGAATTGCTATCATTGCTGAAGAGATAGGACTTTTGCTATATCCTAAAAGTTCAATACCAATAATATTATTAAAACCTTGAGAAAGAGAATAAAGAATAAATGCAAGTATTATACCTGGTATTAATACCAAGTAATCTTTTAAGACCATTTCTATAAAGTGATTATGCGCTTCTATAAAGTTTAGTCATAACAAATTCCTTATGACCTAAAGCTTCTGCACAAGTTAATCTTCCATTTGCAACTCTAAGAGTTGTCTCAATAAGTTTATCTCCCGCCTCTGATAAATTCATTTCTCTTGAAAGAATTTTTGATACATCGCAATCAATGTGTTCACCCATACTTTTAACAGTCAATGGGTTAGCAGTTAATTTAACGACTGGCTCAATTGGATTTCCAACAATGTTACCTTGCCCAGTTGGAAACAAATGAATATTAAATCCTGCTGCTGCTTGTAGTGTTACACACTCTGCTGCAGCTGAAGAAGTATCCATAAAGTATAATCCTTTACCTTTCTTTGGTTCTTCCGCTGGCTCTAAAACATCTATAAATTTACAATCACCGATTTTTTGAAAATTTCCAAATGCTTTTTCTTCAATAGTTGTCAAGCCTCCAGCAATGTTTCCAGCAGTTGGTTGACTTTCCGACAAATCATCCGTTGCTTCTTTTAAAATAAAATCATTATATGCGCTCCAAGTTTTCATAAATTTATCTGAAGCCTCTTTTGTTGCACCTCTGGTTGCACAAACTTTTTCTGCACCCGTTAGTTCTGAAGTTTCACCAAAACATAGATGAACACCAAGTGGTTCAAGTTTGTCCATTAAGTTTCCAACTGTAGGATTGGATGCAAGACCTGATGTGGTATCTGACTCTCCACATTTTACTGAAATCCATAAATCACTTATCGGACACTCCTCTCTTTGTTTCTCTGAAGCCCACATAACAAATTCTTGAGCTTTTTTGGATGCCTTCATCACTGTTCCAATATCACCTGTTCGTTCAATGTGAAAACCTTCCACAGGTTTTCCAGTTTTTGCTATTCCATCTACAATTCTTTTAGTCCATTTTGGTTCAATACCAATTACAATCACAGCAGCAACATTTGGATTGCTTCCTGTACCTATCATTGTTCTAAAGTGTAATTCTAAATCTGCTCCAAACTGTAATCGTCCATATGAATGAGGTAATGCTATAGTTCCTTTTATATTGTTTGCGACTGCTTCTGCACAAGCATTTGAAATATCATCTACTGGTAAAATAATTACGTGATTTCTAGTTCCCGCTCTTCCATTTTCTCTTTTGTAACCTAAAAAACTTTTTGGAATTTCCATTAAATTACCACTTTTTTGTTTTTACGTTATGAACATGTACATGCTCACCTTTTTTTATGGATTTAACAACTTTTCCTATGTCGTGACCATATTTTAAAATTGTGTCTCCTTCTTTTAAGTCCGTCATAGCAATTTTATGACCCAATGGTATTTCATCCATTGATTGAATATCTGTTGAACTATCATCCTCCATAATCCAGCATTTACAGTCTTGTTTTGGTGTTATTTTTTCGATTACCACAACCCCTACATTATCCTTTTTATCGTGAATTATGATGTCAGTAGCCATTATATCGTGTCGATTTGTTTGTTTGAATTTTCAAAAATCTTATATATTAATCGCGTCAATTTAGAAATAGTTTTATAAAAAAATTATTACATTTGCTAGATTAGAAAGGTTCTATTAATGACGAAAATGACAACAGAAGAAGCTTTTGTAAAAGTTTTACAAATGCACGGCATCGAACATGCTTTTGGAATAATAGGTTCAGCATTCATGCCTATCTCTGATATTTTTCCTGATGCAGGTATTACTTTTTGGGACGTTGCTCATGAAACAAATGGTGGACTAATCGCTGATGGTTATACAAGATCTACAGGTAAAATGTCTATGGTCATTGCACAAAACGGGCCAGGTATCACTGGATTAGTAACCCCGATTAAAACTGCTTACTGGAACCATACACCATTACTATTAGTAACACCTCAGGCGGCAAATAAGACTATGGGTCAAGGAGGTTTTCAAGAAGTAGAGCAAATGAATTTATTTAAAGATATGGTTTGTTACCAAGAAGAGGTTAGAGACCCATCAAGAATGGCTGAAGTTTTAAATAGAGTAATTGAAAAAGCAATAAGAGGTTCAGCGCCGGCACAAATTAATGTTCCAAGAGATTATTGGACACAAGTTATCGATATTGAATTACCACCAATAGTAAGATTAGAAAGACAAGGTGGAGGAGCAGAAGCAATAGATAAAGCTGCAAAACTTTTATCAAATGCGAAATTTCCAGTTATTTTATCTGGTGCAGGAGTTGTAATCGGTGGTGCAATTGAAGAAACAAAAAAACTTGCAGAAAAATTAGACTCTCCAGTTTGTTCTGGCTATCAACACAATGATAGTTTCCCAGGAAGCCATCCATTAGCTGTAGGACCTTTAGGATATAATGGGTCAAAAGCTGCAATGGAATTAATTTCAAAAGCAGATGTTGTTTTGGCTTTAGGAACAAGACTAAATCCATTTTCAACACTTCCAGGGTATGGCATAGATTATTGGCCCAAGAAAGCAAGCATCATCCAAGTTGATATCAATCCTGATAGAATTGGTTTGACTAAAAAAGTAACTGTTGGAATAAGCGGAGATGCAAAATTAGTTGCACAACAAATATTTGATAAGTTATCATCTAACGCAGGTGATACGGATAGACAAAAAAGAAAAGACTTAATTCATCAAACAAAATCTGCATGGTTACAAAAATTATCTAGTTTAGATCATGAAGATGATGATGAAGGAACAGTCTGGAACAAAGAAGCGAGAGAGAGAGATAAAGATAGAATGTCACCAAGACAAGCTTGGAGAGCAATCCAAGCTGGAATGCCTGAGGATGTAATTATTTCAAGTGATATTGGAAATAATTGTGCAATAGGAAATGCTTATCCAACTTTTGAAAAACCAAGAAAATATTTAGCACCAGGTTTATTTGGTCCATGTGGTTATGGTTTTCCATCAATACTTGGAGCAAAGATTGGATGTCCAGATACACCTGTAATTGGTTTTGCGGGAGATGGAGCTTTTGGAATTAGCATGAATGAGATGAGTTCTTGTGCTCGTGAAGAGTGGCCAGCAATTACAATGGTTATTTTTAGAAATTATCAATGGGGTGCAGAAAAAAGAAATACAACTCTTTGGTTTGATAATAATTTCGTCGGGACTGAGTTGGATCCTGAGTTAAGTTATGCGAAGGTAGCTGATGCTTGTGGTTTAAAAGGAGTAACAGTCAAATCAATGGAGGAAACAACTGCTGCAATCAAGCAATCTTGTGAGGATCAAAAAAAAGGTATCACTACATTTATAGAAGTAATTTTAAACCAAGAACTCGGTGAACCATTTAGAAGAGATGCAATGAAAAAGCCTGTAAGGGTGGCTGGTATAAAAAAAGAGGATATGAAAAAGCAGCCTTCTTTGAATTCTTAATGTAAATCCATAGGCCAGTTATCTTTACAATTATATCGATCTAACTCTTTTTTTGTTATTGGCCTAAACAAAACCCAAGCAATAACAATTACTAAAGATAATAATATTAATGTTTTCACTTTTATCTTATCGTTGTCTTAACAGAACCGAGCTTATCGATTTTACCTTGATAAAGACCTTTACCTATCGGAACAACTCCTACAGTTGAACCAGTAAATACATAAAAATTTTTATTCAAATTAACTTTATCTTTTTTTAATTTATTTAAAACAAACCTTAATGAGTTTAAAGGATTAATAAAAACAGCACTAGTATTACCATTAATATTTTGCTTTGTTTTTTGGTTTGAAATATTTGTTTTTAAATTTCCAATATTAATTTTTTTAAATTTTTTCTTTTGACCTATCAAAAATTTTACATTAGCTCCAAAATCACTACATAAATCTCCAAATGAAGTTATTCCCTTTTTTCTTTGTCTATAACCAACGATTTCGATACAAGGTGCCATATGAGAAATAAATTTCGAAATATTCTTCATCGTAATTGCACCCTTTGAATAAAAAAAAGATCTTTTAATCAGATAGCAAACCTCTAACTCAATGCCGAAAGTTGTTTTACTTATCTTGACACTTTTACCACTTTTTAAAAAATTATTTTTATAAACGGAAGCATAAAATGGCTCTTTCTCTTTTAACTTTTTCATCACTGGAATTCCAGTCCCTCCAGCTTTGTAACCAATTATAGGTTTTTTAACTTTACTTTCACAAAGCATTCTAAATTTGTTTGCCTCAGTCAGTTTTTTTGTAAACTTTCTAGGTAATGGTGCGATAATTTTATTTTTAAGAAAAGCTTTTACTAATTTATCTGAAGTTCTTTCTATTAATGTGCTCATATTTTTGAATTATTTTTTTTATTTAATTATAAACTATATTTTATGATCCAAAGTTTATCAAACTAAAACCAGTAATAAAGAAGACTATCAACCAAACCAAACCTTTTATTAAAAAAAAAGTAAATCCTCCAACTAGAATATATTTACCCCATTTACTCTTTGATAATAAATTTTTAAGCTTAGTCATCATTTAAATAAAATTTGCTAATTCAATAAAGACATTGGATCAAGTCTAGTTTGAAACCAATTTACCCTAAAATCTAGATGAGGGCCTGTAGATCTTCCTGTTGATCCAACTGTACCAATGATATCTCCTTGATTAATTTGGTCACCAACAGATACCATCACATTTTCTAGATGAGAGTAAATTGTTGAAATCCCGTGTCCATGATCCATTATAATTGTACCGCCAGTATAATAAAGATCATCCTCGGCCATTGTTACAACTCCAGATGCTGATGATTTAATCATTGTTCCTTTTTTTGCTGCTATATCAATTCCATAGTGAGGCCACTTTGGTTTACCATTTAAAATTCTCTGGCTTCCGTAAACACCACTAATAATTCCTTTTACAGGCATAATGAATTGGTTTTTAAAAAAAGGTAAATCAGAATTGATAGCTCTAGCTTTTCCAATTCTGTTGTTTTCTTCTTTTATTCTTTTGTAAACTGACTCAGGTGGCGTAACTTTACTTTCTTCTAAGCCATCTATTCTTTGAATGTTATATTTTCTTTTAAGAACTTTTTTAATTATTTTTTCACTTTTTCCGTTTGTTATTTTAGTAATAGTTAAATCAAATTTTCTATCTCTATCAATACCAAAAGCAAAATAACCATCTTTAGAAACTTTCACTTCTTTTTTATCTATAATTATTTTAGAAGAGGGGTCAGTTATTCCTATGATATAATGACCCTGTAAAAATTTTCCTTTAAATTCGATAGCATTTGAATAAGTTGAAATAAAAAAGATTATTAAAAAAAATAATCTTGGTATTATTTTGCAGTCCATCCGCCATCAACTAATAAAGAGGTTCCAGTAATCATTGACGCTGCATCAGATGCAAGAAATACAGCTGCACTTGCTACATCTGAAAGTTCAGCAAATTTTCCCAATGGAATATTACCCAAAACCTCTTTTTTAAACTTTTTACTTTTCAAAAATTTACTTGTCATTGGAGTAACAACAAAAGTTGGGCAAACAGTATTTACCCTTATGTTATATTTAGCTAGATCAATCGACATTCCTTTTGTTAAGCCTTCTAAGCCAAATTTTGTCATATTATAAACACTTCTAATAGGACCACCAACATGTCCCATTTGAGAAGACATATTTACAATCGCGCCGCCAATTTTTTTTCTATTTTTGAACTTAATCATTTTTAAAGCACATAATTGAGCAAGATTAAAAGTTGCCATTGTGTTTATCTTAACCAAATACTCCATATTTTTTGTTTTAACTTTGGTAAAATGTTCTGGAATATTATTGCCTGCATTGTTAATTAGTATGTCTATTTTCGTCTGCTTGTTAATTATTTCTTTAATTTGATTGTAATTTGTAATGTCACATACATAAGATTTACATTTAGACTTTATTTTTTTAATCTTTTTTGAAACTTCATCTAAATCTTTTTTTGTTCTACTTATGATGATCAAATTCGCACCAGCTTCAGCAAGTGCTATAGCACATGCTCTACCAAGTCCTTTTCCAGCTCCAGTTACTACTGCAGTTTTATTCTTTAAATTGTAGTTTTTAAGATACATCATAAAAATAATATTTTAATATCAGTATAAATCAATTCAATAGCAACAATTAAAATTGCCAATAATCCTGCCCAAGCAATCCATTTATATTTTTTTATCCAATTTGATATTAATGTTGCTGCTGTTGCCATCAGCACAATTGATAAAACAAGACCAAAAATTAATAAGTAATAATGGTCCCCCGCTGCTCCTGCAACACCTAAAACATTATCTAAACTCATGGTAAAATCAGCTAATAAGATTGTCCAAATAGCTTTAAGGAAACTGGAATTATCTACCTTTATATCACTTTCGTGATCAGAACCTTTAATGACATCTATATAAAGTTTGTAGACAATATAGAGAAGAAGAATACCTCCAATTAACCTCAAACCTGTAATTTGTAATAAATAAGCAGTCAATAAAGTTAAGATTATCCTTAAGACAACTGCTCCACCTATTCCCCAAAAAATAATTTTTCGTCTTTGTTCTAAAGGAAATTTTGATGCAACCATTCCAATTATGATTGCATTATCTCCTGCTAAAACAAGATCAATTAAAATGATTTGTGTTAAAATTGTAATTTGTTCTGGAGTAATAAAATCAGAGAGCATTAACTTCTAAGTATCATATCAGCACCTTTTTCGGCAATCATTATTGTAGGTGCATTAGTATTACCCGAAGTTATATTAGGCATTATTGATGCATCAATTACTCTTAAATTATTTAAACCCTTTACTTTAAGCGTCTCATCAACTACCGCCATATCATCTTGTCCCATTTTACATGTGCCAACTGGATGAAAAATAGTTTGTGCATAATTTGATCCAGCTTTTACAAGTTCTTCATCATCATTAATATCAATACCCGGTCTATATTCTTCTGGTTTATATTTTTTAAAAGTTTCAGACTCCATTACTATTTTCCTTGTAAGTCTCAAACCTTTTGCAGCAACCATACGATCATGGTCAGTTGAAAGATAGTTGAGTTTTACCTTTGCATAAATTCTTGAGTCTTTATTAATAATATTTACGTGACCTCTACTTGTTGGTCTTATATTTGATACAGTAGGTGTGAATGCATGAAAGTCATGGTTTTTTGTAGCACCTAAAGTGTCCATACTCATTGGTTGCACGTGCCATTGAAGATCTGGCAATTCTAAAGAAGGATCACTCTTTGCAAACATACACATTTGACTAGCACCCATTGTCATTGGTCCACTCCTATTAAAAACATACTCTAGACCAATCATTAATTTACCAAATAAACTATTAACTTTTTTATTTAATGATTTAAGTCCATTAACTTTGTAAATTGGTCTGAACATTAAATGATCTTGTAAATTTTCTCCAACTCCCTTTAGTTCATGCACCATAGTTACACCAAGGTCTTTTAATTTTTCTGAATTTCCTATCCCTGAAGTTTGCAAAATCTGAGGTGATCCAATTGACCCAGATGAGAGTATTATTTCTTTGTTAGCTGCAACCTTTTTCAGAGCATTTTCTTGCCAGTACTCAATATTTTTAGCAGTTTTATTTTCAAAATTTATTTTTTTTACATGAGCATGAGTAATAATCTTTAAATTTTTTCTATTTTTAATTGGGTTTAAATATCCAACTGCAGTACTACACCTAAATCCATCTTTCTCAGTTACTTGAAAGTATCCACACCCATGATTATCACCAGTATTAAAATCTTTCGTTTTTGGAATACCAAATTCTTCTGCTGCATTTTGAAATTCATTTAACAGCGGTAATTGAATTCTTTGATCTGAAACAGACAAAGGCCCTCCAACACCATGGTAATCATCTTTACCACGTTCTTGATCTTCAGCTTTGATAAAGTAAGGCAGAACATCATCCCAACCCCAACCAGTATTACCCAGTTGACGCCAAACATCATAATCTCTACTTTGACCTCTTATATATAGCAAACCATTAATAGCTGAGCTTCCTCCTAAAGTTTTCCCTCTAGGATAACGAATTGATCGATTATTCATTGTTTCATCAGGTTCAGTTTTGTAACACCAATCAACTGAAGGATTATGCATAGTTTTAAAATAACCAACTGGTATGTGTATCCAAGGATAATTATCTTTACCGCCAGCCTCAATTAAGAGAACTTTATTTTTTGGATTTTCAGATAATCTATTAGCCAAAACACATCCAGCAGATCCAGCTCCTAAAATTATAAAATCAAAGTTTTCCATCTATAGTTGAAAAGTTATTTTTATAAATCTCATTTGTTCATCTTTACACTCATATTAATCAATTGTCACTTGTACGACCTTTGTTTTTCTGATTGTATGTTGTCGTTAAATTTAACTAACAAGAGGAAATATAATGAAAAAAATCATTTCAATGTTGTTTGCAACTGTTTTGGTACTTGGATTTGCATCTAGTGCTAACGCTGCAAAAACACTAAAATGTCAGACAGTTCTTAACACTAAAGCTGATGAAGTTAAAATGTTAAAGGACTTTACTGATACAGTAACAGAACTTACATCTGGTTCGTTAAAATTTGAAATTTTACCAGCAGGTGCAGTTGTGGGAGTTAAAGAAACTCTAGATGCTGTTGATAAAGGATTGATTGATTGTGGTTTCGCATGGACACACTATTGGTCAGGTGATCACCCTGCTGCTATGTTATTTGGTTCGCCAGTAGCTGGTGGTGGAGTTGGTATCGACAACTTAGCGTTTCTATCATGGTTTCAATATGGTGGTGGTAAAGAATTATACGATCAACTTTGGAAAGAAATGGGAAGAGATATCAAAGGATTTATGCTTCAACCAGTTGGTCCAGAAGCTTTAGGTTGGTTTCCAAAACCAATTAAAGATATGGCTGACTTTAGAAAATATAAGTTCAGAACTCCTCCAGGAATTCCAGGACAAACATACAAAGACATTGGTATAGCATCTGTTGCAATGGGTGGTGGAGATATTCTACCAGCTCTTGAGGCAGGAACTATTGATGCTGCTGAGTGGTGTTGTCCTAAACCAGACTTAACATTTGGTTTCCAAAAAGTATTAAAGCACTATTACCTACAAGGTTTACACCAAGTAGTAGTAAATGCTGACTTTTACATTACTGGAAAAACTTATAATGCTATGAGTGCTCATGAGAAAAAGTCTCTTGAAGTTGCAGCTAATGCTTCATTAGCTAAATCTTTAAGTTACAGAATTTATGAAAATGGAAAAGCATTACAAGAACTTACTACTAAACATGGGGTAAAATTAGAAGATACTCCATCAGACTACTTTACAGAGTACATGGCAGCTGCAAAAGCTACATTGAATAAAAACGCAGAGAAGAACAAATTCTTCAATGAAGTTTATACTTCAATGAAAAACTTTGCTGATGTTGCTGTTCCTTTCTGGAGCGGTGCTCAAATGTCTAATGCGAAGCTAGGAATGGCTCACGCTGCAACATTAAAGTAATCAGTAATTAATCTTGATTTTTTAGAGCGGACTTTTACAGTCCGCTCTAATTTTTTTAACTAGAATTTTATGGCAGAAGAACCTGTTAAACTAGATATCTCAGATGAAATGATTGCCGAAAGGCGAGGTGGATCAGGAAAAATGCCAACTGATATGCCATCATGGATGGCAAAATCTATTATTAATATTGATAAATTTAGTAAGTGGATTGGTAATATTGTTTGTTGGATATTGATGCCACTAATATTTGCAATGACTTATGAAGTTCTTGCAAGAAAACTTTTTTTAGCGCCCACAATTTGGGCTTATGACATTAGCCGTTTCCTTTACGGGGCGTTGTTTATGTTAGGAGCTGGTTACGCGCTTTCTCGAGGTGTACACATCAGAGCAGATTTTTTATATAGAAATTTCAAAACAAAAACTCAAGGTTTGATAGATTTTTGGCTATATCTATTATTTTATTTTCCTGGTCTTTTGGTTTTTCTTTACATGACAATTGGGTTTGTAGAAGAGTCTGTTAGAAGAGGTGAAAGAGGTATGGATACTACATGGATGCCTTTCATGTGGCCTATAAAAACTTGTTTATTAGTCGGAATTATTTTTTTACTTATTCAAGGTTTCTCAGAATTACTTAAAAGTTATTGGGCAGCTAAAAAAGGTGAGTGGCCAGGAGAGGATAAAAAATAATGATAGCTGAGTTAATTGATCCAGCAATTTTAGGCTTTATTCTCGTTGGTGTAATGCTTTTTGCAATTTTTGTAGGGTTTCCAATTTCATTCACTTTGATATTTTTAGGATTTGTTTTTGGATACCTTGGTTTTGGAAAATTAGTTTTTTATTTGATGACACTTCAATTTTCCATGGTAATGACTGAGCAAACTCTTGCTGCCGTGCCACTCTTTGTGTTTATGGGGATAATGATGGAACAAGCTGGATTAATGGAAAGATTATTTTCAGCTTTTCAATTAATGTTAGCAAAAGTTAAGGGTTCGCTATATTACGCAGTTTTGTTTGTCTCAGTAATTTTTGCTGCAGCCACAGGTATTGTAGGTGCATCAGTAACTATTCTTGGTATCATGGCTGCTAAATCAATGAATAGATCAGGTTATGACGTTAAGCTAGCAGCAGGTACGATCACTGCAGGTGGAACCCTGGGTATTTTAATTCCTCCAAGCATTATGCTTGTTGTCATGGGTCCTATAATGGAAATCCCAGTTATAGATTTATTTGCTGCCGCAATCTTACCAGGAATACTTCTTGCAAGTTTATATGCAGCTTACACAACAATAAGATGTATGATTAATCCCAAGTTAGGACCAGTATTACCTGATGATATGCGAGCTGCCAGTATGAAAGAAGTTTGGGTCGAGTTTTTCCTTGGCCTGGTTCCTCCTGCGGCCTTAGTTTTTGCAGCTTTGGGAAGTATATTATTTGGATTTGCGACTCCAACAGAAGCAGCAGGATGTGGTGCTATGGGAGCATTACTTCTCTCTTTAGCTTATAAAAAATTATCACTGTCTAAATTACAAGAAGCTTTGGTAAAAACTTTAGAAATAACAGCTTTAATTATGGTTTTAGTTGCAGCTTCAAATTTCTTTGGTGCAGTTTTTGCAAGACTAGGAACACCAACTTTGCTAACCGAATTTTTATTAGGACTAGAAATGAACAAGTATTTAATTCTAGCAATGATAATGGTTATGATCTTTTTATTAGGCTGGCCATTAGAATGGGTTCCGATTGTAATGATAATAGTGCCAATTATATTGCCATTAGTAGAAGCATTAGGATTTAATTTGACTTGGTTTGCAATATTAGTTGCAGTGAATCTGCAAACCGCCTGGCTTTCTCCACCAGTAGCTTTATCTGCTTATTTTTTAAAAGGAGTTGTTCCAGAATGGGATCTTAAAGACATCTATTACGGAATGATGCAATTTATGGTCTTACAAGTCATCGGTTTAGTATTAATTATAATATTTCCTAAAATTGCTCTTTGGTTACCAACTCTCTTATATGGACAGTAGAAACTTTAAGTTTTATATTGTCTAAGTGAGTCCTCAAAATTTAAAAAAAAACCTTACTAATTGGGATTTAGTTTCAGTTAATCCTAATGATAAAAATTGGGATTGGAAAGTTTTATTTTGTTTTTGGGGGGTAAATATTCAAAGTGTAATTGGTTTTTCATTAATCACCTCTTTATATATAATTTATAATCTTAATACCTTTGTTGTATTTTTTGGAACGATATTAGGAACATTTCTAGTTTATCTTTTTTCAAACTGGATAGGAAAACCATCTCTAAAACACGGACTGCCTTTTATTGTCCTATTGCGATCCTCAATGGGAGTAATTGGTGCAAAATACTTTGGTTTAATAAGATTTTTAGTTGGTGTTTTTTTATTTGGTATTCAAACATATTTTTTATCAAAAGCATTTAGTTACTTAATAAGAATAGCAATCTTTTCTGTGGAGCCTGCAATACTTGATAAACAAATATTTCTTACATTCTTTTTAGGAATGAATTTAATTGATTGGTTTGCAATTATCACAGCAATAATTTTTCAAGGATTTTTATTTAGCGTGGGGATGAATATGAATAAAAAGATTATAATTTTTTCAGCTATTACTGTTTATCTTGGAATTTTATTATTTTTTTTATCTGTATTACTTAATGACGTTAAATTTACCACACAAGCATTTTTAGGATTATTAACTACAGAAAATTTTCTTGATAAAAATAATTTTGGACCATTAATTACAGTGACGAGCACAGTTTTTGCATATTTTTCAATTGTAATTTTAAGTTTCGGAGATTTCTCAAGATATGTAAAAAATGAAAGTCAACTTAAAAAAGGAAATCTAAGTTTAATTTTAAACTTAATAATCTTTTCTTTTTCTGCTTTATTTATAGTTTCGGGAATGGATGCTTTTTTAAAACAAGATCCTGAAAATTTAACTAGAATACTTACAAATCCTACGGACATAATTGGAAAATTAGATGATTTATTTTTGATTGTTTTAGCGTTAATTTTCATAATTATTGCTTCCGCTTCAACAAATTTAATAGTTAATTTTATCCCATCTCAATACACTTTGATTAATTTTTTACCTTTTTCTTTATCTGTTAAAAGCGCAGGTTTTATAATCACTATCATAGGTTTTGTAGTAGGAATATTTTGGTTAACTTTTCTAAGTCAAGTTGGCGCTTTATCTTTTATTGATACATTTGGAGCTTTTTTTGGACCTCTTTTCGGAGTAATGATTTCTGATTTTTATTACATTCAAAAAGGCAAAATAAATAATAAAGATATTTATTCTTTAGAAAATAATGGAATTTATTATTATAGTAGGGGATGGCATATAAAAGCAGTATACTCTGTAATTTTAGGATTTATCTTTTCGGCTTCAACTATTTGGAATACTAATTTAATGTTCCTTCAATCATTTTCCTGGATTATAGGAGCCTTTGTGGCGGCTTTTACTTACTTCTTGTTAGCCCGAAAATAAAAAATGGAAAAAATTAAATTTGATTTTAAAAGTAGAACTGCGATTGTTACAGGGGGTGCTCAGGGATTTGGTTTCGATATCACGAAACGTTTTTTAAAATCTGGTGCAAAAGTGATAATGTGGGACAATGATCCGAAAGCTATAGATTTAGCCATAAAAGAAATTGATAGTCCTAATTTGAGTTCTCATGTTGTAGATGTCTCTAATTATGAAGAAGTTGATAAAATTGTTAAAGAAATTACAAAAAACTCAAACATTGACATTTTAATAAATAATGCAGGAATAACTGGCCCTACAGCTACATTATGGGAATATGACATTGAGATGTGGAAAAAAGTTGTAGAAATCAATCTAATGGGAACATTTAATTGTTGCAGGTCAATAGTGCCAAACATGATCAAAAATAACTATGGTAGAATTGTTAATGTAGCTTCTGTAGCTGGGAAAGATGGAAATGCTAATGCTAGCGCATACAGCGTAGGAAAAGCAGGAGCAATAGGTTTAACTAAATCATTAGGTAAAGAGCTTGCAGATAAGAATATAGCTGTAAACGCAGTCACTCCAGCGGGCGCAAAGACTAGAATTTTAGATCAAATGACTAAAGAGCATGTTCAAAGAATGCTATCAAAAGTACCTAGAGGAAGATTTCTGGAGGTTGAAGAGTTTACCTCATTAATCTGTTGGCTTTCTTCTGAGGAAAACACTTTTTCAACAGCAGCAGTCTTTGATATTAGTGGTGGTCGCTCTACTTATTAACTTCTTGGTTTTTGTTCAACTATTTTGATATTATTAATTTTAGCTCTACTAAACTTGATATCTTTGGACATAACTGGCGCAAAAATCATTATAGACCAGTAAATTAAGAGTATAAAAGCGGATATTGTCTTCATATTATTTATATAGAACCGAATGTTGAATTTTGAATGTTTAAATTTTGTCTAAATAATGTATTAAGAATTTTTTTTTAATTTTTTATGAAAATTTTAATAAATATTTTAATCATCATAATTTTATCTATTAATTTGTCTTTAGCCGATGAATTACAAGTCTTTGATTTTACCGAAACAGAGCTCGCAGAACTTAAAGTTAGAAAGGTAAGAGGGGCTGACAATAAAACACTTTATACCGTTGGAACAAATGATAACGGAAATTATTTGAAATCGGTTGCTGATAATGCTGCTTCTGGCCTTGGAAAAGAGATCAAGATAAACTTAGATAAGACCCCATTCATAAATATAACTTGGAAAATTGAGAAAGATCTGTCAGGGATTAAAGAAAATACGAAAAAAGAGCATGATTTTGCTGCAAGAGTTTTTGTGATTAAAAAAACTGGAGCAACACCACTATCAAATAGAGCAATTAATTATGTTTTCTCAAGTAATAATGAAGTTGGGGCAAATTTTCCAAGTCCATATACAAAAAAATCGATAGATAATGTTCTAGCTAGTACAAAAGATAATTTAAATGAATGGGTAACAGTTAAAGCTAATGTTAAAGAGGATTTTAAAAGATTACACGATCTAGATGTTAAAGAGCTTGATGGAATTGCTATTATGTCTGATACTGATAACTCAAAGATGAAATCAATAGCTTATTTTCAAAATATATATTTTTCATCTCAATAATTAGAATTTAAGATATTTTTTAAGATAAATATTAAATAGAGAAAGTATAACAGCTACTATAACATCCTCTAAAGGACTTGCTTGTGGATAGCCAAAGTTCCATGCGGTAACCATCACTAACCAAATTACAAATATATTCATTAAATACTTATACCTTAGTTTCTATTAAATAGTTTACTTTTTTGATATAATTATATTATGCATGAAAATTTTTTTCATACTTTAAAAGTTTACTATGAAGATACTGATGCTGGAGGCGTCGTATATTATGCTAATTATTTAAAGTTTTTAGAGAGAGCCAGAACAGAAGCTCTCCATTCAATTGGGTTCAGTAACCAAAAAGTGAAAAAGGATTTTGGTTCACTAATCATAGTAAAAGCTTGCAACATTGAATATAAAAAACCCGCAAGTCTTGAAGATGAACTAACTATAAGATCTTTTGTTAAATCTATCACAAAAACATCTTTTTTTATGAATCAAATAATTACCAAAGGTGATGACACTATAGTTGAAGCACAAGTTCATTTAGTTTTTGTTAATGATTTAGGTAAACCAGTAAAAATACCTGATAAGATTTACTCAAAATTTAGACCTTATTTTTGTAATACTATTAAAATTTAGCTATTTTCTTTGCCTTAATAAGTAATTGGTTAATCATAGTAGTCGTCACTAATTTTGTATTTACATTTCTTGGGCTTGGGTGATAACAAGCAATCAAAACTTTATTATCTGGCAATAAATATTTGTTTCCGTGTTTAAATTCAAATTTTTTTTGAAGCATAAACTTTTTTTTATAAATTTTTAAACAATTATCAAATGCAACTTTCCCAAGAGTTATGATCACTTTAAGATTTTTTAAATTTTCAATTTCATTTTCAAAATAATTCGAACAGCGATTTAATTCTTTACTTTCTGGTTTATCACCTGGAGGAACACATTTAAGAATATTAGTTATGTAAGTATCATGTAATTTCAAATTATCATTTGCTTTTTCCGAAAAATCTTGATTTGAAATTCCTGTTAAAAATAAACTTTTAAATAAAAAATTTCCTGATTTATCTCCTGTGAATGCCCTTCCAGTTCTTGTTCCACCATGAGCTGCAGGAGCAAGACCCAAAATCATCAATTTTGCTTTATTGTCTCCAAAGCCGGGGACTGGTTTTCCCCAGTATTTCTCATTCTTATTTTGTTTTCTTTTTTGTATTGAAATTTTTTTTATAAAACTAACAAGTCTTGGACATTTTTTACATTTAATAATTGTATTATTTATTTTTTTTAATTTAATAGTCATCAATGAAATTTATAAAATTTTTTTTTATTATTTTTATAACTTTCCCCTCATCGATTAAAGCAGATTTAAATCAAGAATTATCTTTAAAACTAAAAAAAGGTGGTAAACTTATATTTATTAGGCATGCATATGCACCAGGTGGTGGAGATCCTGAAAATTTTGATATTAATAACTGCGATACCCAAAGAAATTTAAGTGAGGAAGGAAGAAACCAAGCCAAAAAAATTGGAAATTTTTTTAGAGAAAATGATGTCCAAATTTCCAAAGTTTTCTCAAGCGAGTGGTGTCGCTGTAAAGAGACTGCTAAATTAGCCTTTGCAAATTTCGAAACAAAAGATTTCTTAAATTCCTTTTTTAGTGCAAAGTTTGCTAATAATAAAAATAAACAAATGTTAGATTTGAAAAATTATGTTAAAAAATTCAAAGGTAATAAAAATTTAATTTTTGTGACACATTATGTAGTAATATCTGAGGCCTTAGATTATGCTCCTTCATCGGGCGAAATAGTTATTGCAGATAAGAATTTTAATAAAATTGGTAGTATAGAAATAGATTTTTAATATTATGTCATCAAAGCGAGCAATGAAACAAGCCCAAAAACAAGCTTACGCTAAACATAGAAGCAACATTACTAGTAATAGGTTTGGAAATAAAAAAAAAAATTTCTCTAAGAAAAATAAAAAAAGTTAACTTTCTTTTTTAAATTTCTCAATTTTTTTACAAAAAGAAATTTTAGATATTCCTTCTTCATCATTAAGAACAGTTTTCATGAAAATCTCTTGTTTATCTTTTTCAAAAAGAATTTGAGTATAAAATTGTGGATATCCGTGTTTATGAGTGAGTATTTTACCATTTTCTTCATAAATATTTCGAACATAAGAGTTTGATTTTTTAGTACTTAAATCAGTTAGTCGATATTTTTGATATGTTTTTTCCTTGTAAACATAATTTCTAGTCATGATTAATTCGTCTAGATTTAAGATGTACTCATTTTTTAAAAATTCGTCCTGTTTATCATCACATTTACTCATAATGATTATTTCTGACTTCAGATGTTGGAAGGGAAGAATGATTAATAAAAGAGAAATTAAAAATCTAATTTCTCTCATTTTTTTCAGCAAAAAATAAACCAATTAAAAGTAAAGCTGTCCAACCAAGTCCTATTAATCCTTTAATAATATTAGTGTCGGCGCTCCATAAATCAAGAAACAGAGCCCCAAAAATAAGACCCAGAACATACACAATAATTACAATTGTAGTTTTACTCATCTAATAATTTTTTTTTGAAGAGAGAGATACCATTTTCAATTTTATAAGTATAGGACTCTTTAAAACTTTCTAATTGCCAGCCAGTCAATCTTTTTTGAATAATTTCAAGATTTTCTTTTTTCCACTCTTCAGTTGTATCTTCAAGTTTCCAGATTTTTTTTTCTTCGGTATTTCTTCCACACCCATAGCAATAGCCTGTTTTTGGATCAGTTTTGCAAATACTTATACATGGAGAAACAATCATAATGATATTATAGAGTATAAATTAAAAAATTTACAATAATTGTCGTTGGACAAATATTTTCAATCATATATAAAACCACTTAAATTTGTTGGGCGAGTGGTGGAATGGCAGACACGCCAGTCTTAGGAACTGGTCTCGCAAGAGGTGAAGGTTCGAGTCCTTTCTCGCCTACCATTTATTAGTTTTTTTTTTAACTAATGTTGCACTTGTGATAAAATCGAAAAAAATTGTATCCTCGATTGTATCCAAATATTGTGCAATATTGGAATTGGTAGACACGTTAGTCCTAAAGACCAGCGCGTCTACCAATTCTAAAATACAGAAAAGAAGAACAAAGTATGAAAGTAACTGTTGAAAATAAAAAAGGTCTTAATAAAGATATAAAAGTTTTTATCGATAAGAAGACTATGAATTCTTACATGGATGAAAAATATGAGGAAATTAAAGGCACTGTAAATCTAAAAGGTTTCAGACCGGGAAAGGTTCCAATAGAAGTATTAAAAAGACAATTTGGTAAAGCAGTATTTAGTGAAGTTTTAGATAAAGTTTTAAAAGATTCTACAACAAAAGCTTTAGAAGAAAATAAAATAAAACCAGCAGGACAACCAAAACTAGATCTCAAAACTTATGGTGAAGATAAAGATCTAGAATATATTATTTCCGTCACAGAGTTTCCAAAAGTTGAATTAAAATCTATAGAAAATATTAAATTTGATGAATACACGGTTAAAATCGACGAGAGTGAAACTGAAAAAAGAATTAAAGAGATAGCCAAAAATACCCCAAGCTTTAAAGATGCTCCACTGGAAACAAAAGCAAAAGAGGGTGATTTAGTTTCTTTTGACTATACAGCTACTGTTAATGAAAAATCATTTAAAGGAGGAGAAGGAAAAAATACACAATTAACCTTAGGTAAAGATCTATTCTTAAAAGGTTTTGATAAACAATTGGTAGGTGTAAAAAAAGATGATCAAAAAATTGTTGAAGCTATACTTCCTGAAAATTTTCCTGAAAAAGAGTTAATAAATAAAAAAGCAAAATTTAATTGTAAAATATTATCGGTAAAAATTTCAGAGGAAGTAAAAATAGATGACCAATTTGCAAAAAATCTGGGAGCAAAAGATTTGAAAGATTTGAAAACCCTAATTTCAAAGCAAATAAATGATGAATATAAGAATTCACTAGACAGATTGTCAAAAAATCAAATTCTTAAAGAATTAGAAAAATTTAAAGTAGATGAAATCCCACAAAATTTAGTTGATGAAGAAGTGAAAGTTCTATCTCAAGGAATGACAGATGAAGATAAAAAAAAAAGTAAAGATAATTTTGAAGAAATAGCAAAAAAAAGAATTAAAGTTGGCTTAATATTAAATGAATTTGGTGAGCAAAATCAGATAAAAGTATCAGAACAAGAATTACAGGCTGAAGTTCAAAAACAAATAAGAATGATGCCTGGTCAAGAAAAAATGGTAATGGATTTTTATCAAAAAAATCAATCAGCATTGGCCAGTTTAAGAGGAACAGTTTATGAAGAAAAAATTTTAAATCTTGTTAAACAGAAAGCAAAGTCTAATAAAAAAGAGGTTTCGAAAGAGGAAGCCGAAAAAATATTAAAACAATCTCAAAATCAAGATGAGGGAACAAAACAAGCCTCAAAGAAAAAAGTTGAGACTAAAAAAAAAGAGGTAAAAAAAACTACGCCAAAAACTAAGTCTCCTGCCAAAAAAACAAAAAAAGTTAGCAAAAAGTAATCTCAAGTTGTATAAGTAATACGAATCAACTTTATGAATAATAAACTGTCAGAACAAATGAGTAGCTTAATACCTATGGTTGTTGAGCAATCTAACAAAGGTGAAAGAGCTTATGATATTTATTCAAGACTATTAAAAGAAAGAATTATTTTTTTGACAGGCCAAATTAATGACAATGTAGCTTCATTAATTACAGCTCAATTATTATTTCTAGAAGCAGAAGATCCTAAAAAAGAAATTTTTTTATATATTAATAGTCCTGGTGGACTTGTTACTGCAGGTTTAGGTATTTACGATACAATGCAATATGTAAAACCAGATATTTCAACTTTATGCATCGGACAAGCAGCTTCGATGGGATCTTTTTTATTATCGGCAGGAACAAAAGGAAAAAGATTTTCACTTCCAAATTCAAGAATTATGGTTCATCAACCATCTGCGGGATTTCAAGGACAGGCTACTGATATCGAAATTCATGCTAATGAAGTGCTCTCTTTAAAAAAAAGATTGAACGAAATATATTCTAAACATACTGGCAAATCTGTGGATGAAATTAAAACTGCTTTAGAAAGAGATAATTTTATGACTGCGGACGCCGCCAAATCTTTTGGACTTATAGATTCTGTAGTAGAGAAAAGATCTTAGAACACCACATATAGTTTACAAAATCCAAAACTTGATTAATAGGAGTCATTTATAATAAAGTAGACTTATTGATTCGTTTAAAATTTTATGAATACAAATAATAAAAATATTCTTTATTGCTCTTTCTGTGGCAAAAGCCAACATGAAGTAAGAAAATTAATTGCAGGTCCAACTGTCTTTATTTGTGATGAGTGTGTTGAACTTTGCATGGATATTATAAAAGAAGAAAGCAAAGACACATTTGTAAAACATCAAGATGGTTTACCTTCACCAAAAGAGATTTGTACAGTCCTAGATGATTATGTAATCGGACAATCTCACGCAAAAAAAGTTTTATCAGTGGCTGTTCACAATCACTACAAAAGACTAAATTATGAAAATAAAACAAGTAAAAATGTAGAGCTTGCAAAATCTAATATACTCTTAGTTGGTCCAACTGGATGTGGAAAAACATTATTAGCACAAACGCTGGCTAGAATCTTAGATGTTCCATTTACAATGGCTGATGCAACAACTTTAACTGAAGCAGGTTATGTAGGAGAGGATGTAGAAAATATTATTTTAAAATTGTTACAAGCAGCAGATTATAATGTTGAAAAAGCCCAAAGGGGAATTGTGTACATTGATGAGGTTGATAAGATTAGTAGAAAATCTGAAAATCCATCTATTACAAGAGACGTTTCTGGTGAAGGTGTTCAACAAGCTTTATTAAAGATAATGGAAGGGACAATTGCAAGTGTACCTCCGCAAGGTGGTAGAAAACACCCCCAACAAGAATTCTTACAAGTTGATACTACAAATATTTTATTTATTTGTGGTGGAGCATTTGCAGGACTTGATAAAATTATTTCTCAGAGAGATAAAGGTACATCTATTGGTTTTGGGGCAGATGTAAAGAATATACAAGATAAAAAGACTGGTGAGTGGATGAAGAACTTAGAGCCTGAGGATTTGCTCAAATATGGATTAATACCTGAGTTTATTGGAAGATTACCTATGATTGCAACTCTAGAAGATTTAGATGAAAAATCTTTAATTAAGATACTGCAAGAACCAAAAAATTCTTTAACAAAACAATATCAGGAGTTATTTAAACTAGATGGAGCAAAATTAATATTTAAAGACTCTGCACTTAAAGAAATTGCAATCAAAGCAATTAGCAAAAAAACAGGAGCAAGAGGTTTAAGATCTATTTTAGAAAATATACTTCTTAAAACTATGTATGATTTACCAAGTCAAGAAAATATTGAAGAGGTAATAGTCGACTCATCAGCGGCTAAAGGTCTGTCGCAGCCTATAATTGTTCATTCAAAAAAGGATGGCAAATCCAAAACAACTAAGACAACAGCGGCTTAATAACCCTAATAACTTGTAAAAAGGTATTGCAAAAATAATATTAATATCCATATTGATTTTATGGACGTAAAAACTACTTCACCATTATTACCACTTAGAGATATTGTGGTTTTTCCTAGCATGGTAATCCCACTTTTTGTTGGAAGAGATAAATCAATCTCTGCTTTAAATGAGGTGATGAAAAAAGAGAAAAAAATAATTTTAGTAACTCAAAAAAATTCTGAAATCGATGATCCTAAGAAAACAGATATATTTATGTATGGATGTGAAGGTAGTATCTTACAACTTTTGAAACTCCCAGATGGGACAGTAAAAGTTTTAGTTGAGGGTGTTCGTAGAGTAAAAATTATTGATTTTAGAGATAATGAAAAGTTTATAACTTGTGACTTTACACCTCACAATGATGTGATCGATGGTGATGAAGATTTGTATCCATTAGCTGTTACAGCAATAAGAAGAATGGAAAAATTAACTTCTATTAATAAAAAAGTTTCCAGTGAAACTATTAATACAATTAAACAATTAAAAGATCCATCTCAGATTGCAGATAACATTGCTTCACACATCACTGCAACGATTTCAGAGAAACAACAAATTTTTGAGACTATTGATGTTAAGAAAAGATTAAATGCAATCATAAAGATAATGGAAAATGAAACAAGCATTATTGGAGTAGAAAAAAGAATTAGAGGAAGAGTCAAAACTCAAATGGAAAAAACTCAACGAGAGTATTATTTAAATGAACAGTTAAAAGCTATCCAAAAAGAGTTAGGTGAAATAGAGGATGGCAAAGATGAAAATACAAGTTTAAATAAAGCAATCCTTAAATCTAAAATGCCAAAAGATGTTGAGAAAAAATGTCTTCAAGAATTAAAAAAATTAAAGAATATGAGCCCAATGTCAGCAGAAGCTACTGTAGTTAGAAATTACTTAGATTGGATGATAGATCTTCCCTGGCATAAAAAAAGTGATGTTGTCATAGATTTAAAAAAAGCACTTGAAGTATTAGATAAAGATCATTTTGGTTTAGAAAAAGTTAAAGAGAGAATTATTGAATTTCTAGCAGTCCAAAAAAGAATGGATAAGATTAAAGGCCCTATTTTATGCTTAGTAGGTCCGCCTGGTGTTGGAAAAACATCTTTAGGAAAGTCAATTGCTAAAGCAACAAATAGAGAATTTGTAAGAATGTCGGTAGGTGGAATGAGAGATGAAGCTGAAATTAGAGGTCACAGAAGAACTTATATTGGTTCTTTACCTGGTAAAATTATTCAAATGATGAAAAAAGCTGGAACTAAAAATCCACTAATACTTTTAGATGAAATAGATAAAGTTGGAAATGATTATCGGGGAGATCCCTCTTCAGCTTTATTAGAGGCTCTAGACCCAGAGCAAAATACGACTTTTAATGATCACTATTTAGAAGTTGATTATGATTTATCTGATGTGATGTTTGTGACTACAGCTAATACATTAAATATTTTACCTCCATTATTAGATAGAATGGAAGTTATTAGATTAGCAGGCTACACTGAAGATGAAAAAATAAATATTGCAAATAAATATCTTCTTCCAAAACAAATAAAAGATAATGGTGTTAAGGAAAAAGAAATGAACTTGGGTGATGATATTATAAAAGAAGTAATTAGAAGTTACACAAAGGAGTCTGGTGTAAGAAATCTTGAGAGAGAAATTTCTAAAATTGCACGAAAAGTAGTTAAAAAGGTTGTCTCTGGAGAAGAAAAAGAAGTTAATATTAACACAAAAAATCTACCAGACTTTTTAGGAGTTCCTAAATTTAAATCGGGTGAGTTAGAGACTGAAAATAGAGTGGGTATAGTTACAGGATTAGCCTGGACCGAATATGGTGGTGAGATTTTAAAAATAGAGACAGTAACAATGCCAGGTAAAGGTCGTATGCAAATTACAGGAAAGCTTGGTGACGTCATGCAAGAGTCGGTTAAAGCTGCAAAATCATTCGTAAGATCAAAATGCTTAGAATACGGAATTATTCCTCCATTATTTGAGAAAAAAGATTTTCACATTCATGTTCCTGAGGGAGCAACACCTAAAGATGGCCCATCTGCTGGAATAGGAATGGTTACATCAATAGTTTCATCAATTACAAACATTCCAGTAAAAAGAGATGTGGCTATGACAGGTGAAGTAACATTGACTGGACAAGTATTGCCTATTGGTGGGTTGAAAGAAAAGCTATTAGCAGCCCATAGAGCAGGTATAAGAGAGGTTTTAATTCCAAAAGAAAATGAAAAAGACTTGGTAGATATGCCAAAAAAGATTATCGATGAGATAAAAATTACTCCAGTTGAGTTTGCTGATGAGGTTTTAAAAATTGCCCTAACTAAAGAACTCAAGAAGACAGAATGGGTTGAGGTTGATATGTCTAAAAAAGATGATAAATCTCAAGCGAGCATCCAATAATCTTAAATTTTTACAGATATTTACTTAAATAAATTTTTTGATCTAAGCTGATTTATTGACTAGATCTATATTAATATTTTAGGTAACCTATTTTAAATAAATAATAACTAAGGGAAATAAATATGAATAAATTAAGTAAAATAATCGTTGTATTGTTCTCATCTTTATTCTTAAGTTTTGCAGCAAATTCAGTTGAAGTAAAATTTGGACATGTGGGTAAACCAGGTTCTCTATTTTCAGCTTCAGTTGATCATTTTGCTAAACTTGCTAATAAGAGATTAGGAAATAAAGGTAAAGTAACTGTATTTGGTTCTTCACAACTTGGAAAAGACAAACAAGGAATGCAGAAACTAAAATTAGGTACAGTTAATATGTGGTTACCTTCATCAGTAATGGCTTCTATTCATGATGAGTTTGGTGTTTTTGATATGCCTTTTATTATTAAAGACAGAAAGCACATGGCTAAAGTAGAAAAAAATGTTTTACCAGGTATGTTTAAAAATCTTGAAGATAAAACAGGTTACAAAGTTATTGCTGTATGGGAAAATGGTTTTAGACATATAACAAATAATACTAGACCAATTAATACTCCAGGTGATTTGAAAGGAATTAAATTAAGAACTCCTAAATCAAAATGGAGAGTTAAAATGTTCCAATCATATGGTGCAAACCCAACGCCAATGTCTTTTTCTGAAGTATTTACTGCTTTGAAAACAGGTACAATGGATGGACAAGAAAACCCATATGCTCAAATAGCTAGTGCTAAATTTCAAGAAGTTCAAAAATATTTATCAATCACAGGTCACGTTTATACTCCTGCTTATGTAACTGTTCATAAGGATCACTGGAGCAAACTACCTGCGGATGTTCAAGATATTTTAGAAAAAGCTGCTCAAGATACACAAAAATTTGTGTACAAAGAAGCTGCTAAACTTGAAAAATCTTTATTAAAAGTAATTAAAGATGCTGGTGTCCAAGTAAACGAAGCGGACAAAGGTGCTTTTATTGCAGCTAGTAAAGGGATTTATGATCAATTTGGATCAGAAGTTCCTACAGGTGGTGCTTTAGTTAAAAAAGTATCATCTTTAGCAAAGTAATATAATTAAATAGTTCTTATCAGGCCCTCGTTCAGAGGGCCTGAATATAATATGAAATTACAAAATTTTATTAATTCGTACGAAAAAATATTAAAACTAATACTGTTTATAATGATGGTAGCATTAGCAGTAACAGTTTTACTTGGAGTTACCTTTCGTTTTGCTGGCAGTGCATTAGTTTGGTACGATGAAGTTGCTGCTGTCCAACTTGCATGGATAACATATTATGGTTCTGCCTATGCTGCATTAAAAGGTTCTCACATAAGCGTGCCAAGTATTTTTAAAGCTTTTCCATTGCGATTAAGAAAAATTTTTTTTGTTGTATCTAAGCTAGTTGTTTATGGTTTTTTGATATTATTAGCATATTACGGTTATTTAGTTTTAACCTTAATAACAGGCGAAACGTTAGTTACATTAGAATGGGTACCTCAGCCATTTGTTCAATCAGTAATTCCAATTGCCTCATGTCTTTTTATTCTATCTGAGACATTAAGAATTCCAGAGGATTATAAAAATTTAGTTCTACAAAATACAGGTGACGAGCAAACAGGAGATATTTAATGATAATTCTAACAATGTTTATGGTTTTGTTGCTTCTGTTGTCTATAAATGTGCCTATTGCGATCGGCCTTGCAGTAACAACTATTATTGCAATGGTTATGAAAACTGGCACAAGTTTTCTAATTGATACTGCAATTGTAATGTTTGATGGATCAATGAAGTTTCCATTGATTGCAATTCCATTATTTATTTTAGCTGGATCAATTATGAATAGTGCTGGTATTTCACGAAGACTTATAGCCTTTGCCTCTGCTCTAGTTGGATTTATCAAAGGTGGGTTGAGTATGATTAATATTGCAACCTCAATGTTTTTTGCTGAAATTTCTGGATCGGCAGTTGCTGATGTTGCTGCACTAGGTTCTATTTTAATTCCTGCGATGAAGAAAAAAGGATACCCAGGAGCATTTGCTGCTGCAGTAACTTCATCTTCAGCATCTTTAGCAATCATTATTCCACCATCAATACCAATGATTGTTTACGCGGTTATGTCTCAAAGTTCAGTTGTTCAATTATTTGTTGCTGGAATTATTCCTGGAGTAATTGGTGGATTTTTTCTTATGTTGGCTGCTTATGTTACAGCAAGAAAGAAAAATTTTCCTGTTGAGGAGACATTCAATATACCAAATGTTAAAAAGACAGCAAAAGATGCAGCTCTGGCCTTTTTATTACCAATAATCATTTTAGGAGGGATTTTTGGAGGCGTTGTAACAGCCACAGAAGGAGCTGGTTTAGCAGTTGTAGCATCTTTGGTAATTGGTTTTATTTATAAAGAAATAGACTTTAAAAGGTTATACGAGTCAGCTTGTGAGGGAGCAATACAGACCGCATCAGTAATGTTATTAGTTGCAGCATCTGTTTTATTAGGAGAGTTTTTAACAATTGAACAAATTCCTCAAAAAGTTGCTGAGTCAATTATAGACTTTACTAATAATAAATATGCAGTTTTAGGAATTTTAAATATATTTTTATTAATTATAGGTTTCTTTTTACACTCGGTTGCGGCAATAATTTTAACTGTACCAATAGTGATGCCATTGGTTAATGCAGTTGGTATTGATCCTGTTCATTTTGGAATAATTGTAACTTTAAACCTAGCTATAGGGCAGCAAACACCTCCTGTAGCGAGTGTATTAGTAACAGCCTGTTCAGTTGCAAAAGCAGATATCTGGGATGTAACAAGATCAAATATATCATTTATATGTGTGTTGTTGGTTTTATTATTATTAGTAACTTATGTACCAGCAATACCTATGACACTGGTAGAGTATTTTTATAGGAGTTAGATGAGTAGTTTAGTTAAGCTAAATAAAATAAATAGTCATTTATCTGAAGTTGTTATTAATAGACCAGAAAAATTAAATGCAATGACTAAACCAATGTGGATAGAACTTGGTAAAATTTTTAAAAAAATTTCAAAAGAAAAAAATCTTAGATGTGTCATTATAAGAGGTGAGGGTGGAAAATCTTTTTCACCTGGAAACGATATCGGGGAATTTAAAAAAGAAAGATCGTCATCAAAATTAGCGAAATCTTATGGAAAGTTTTTACATGGAACCTTAGGAGCGATATTTAATTGTCCAGTACCTACAATAGCTATGATTGAGGGAATTTGTGTAGGAGGTGGTTTGGAAATAGCTGCTTGTTGTGACATAAGAATTTGTGGTAAAAGTTCGAGGTTCGGTATACCCATAAAAAGACTTGGTTTAACAATGGCTGCAAAAGAGCTGGAAGTCCTTTTAAAAGCTACTACTTATTCAACTGCCATGGAAATTTTGTTTGAGGGAAGAGTATTTGATTCTCAAGAGGCATTAGAAAAAAGATTGGTTAATAGAGTAGTTAATGATGAAGACGTAAGGAAAGAAGCATACAGATCAGCTGAACTGATATGTGAAGGTGCTCCTAAAGTTGCTAGATGGCATAAAGAATTTGCAAGAAATATTTTAAAGAAAGGCAAAGTAACAGAAAAAATAAATAATCTCGGTTACAAATGCTATGATACTGAAGATTTTAAAATTGGATATCAATCCTTCCTAAATAAAACTAAGCCAAAATTTAAAAATAAATAATCATAAATGGCATCATTAAAAGGCATACGAGTATTAGAGATGGCTCAAATAATGGCTGGTCCTACGTGTGGATTGTTATTAGCAGATCTAGGGGCTGAAGTTATTAAGATAGAAAAAACTCCGGGAGGTGATGATACTAGAAATTTCCTTCCTCCCGATGTCAATGGAGTATCGGCAGCATACTTAATGATGAATAGAAATAAAAAAGGTATTGCTCTAAATTTAAAAGATAAAGAAGGAATTGAAATTTTTAAGACGATGATAAAAAATTCCGATGTAGTTTTGGAAAATTTTAGAAAAGGGACATTAGAAAAACTGGGTATTGGTTATGATACAATATCAAAAATTAATCCTAAAATTATTTTATGTGAAATTTCTGGTTATGGAAGAACAGGTCCTTATGCAAATAAGGGAGGTTTTGATTTAGTAGCACAAGGTATGAGTGGTTTAATGAGTATTACTGGTGAAGATAAGAATAAACCACCAATGAAAGTAGGAGCACCACTTACAGATATCACTGCAGGATTACTTGCTACAAGCGGTATCTTAGCAGCTTTGATTCATAGAGATAAAACTGGCGAAGGTCAAAAAGTTGATACATCTTTGTATGAAGCAGGAATAGTTCATACTTACTGGCAATCAGCAATTGCTGGTGCAACCGGTGTATCACCAGGTCCTCTTGGATCAGCTCATCCTTTGACTGCACCTTATCAAGCTTTTAAAACAAAAGATAAATGGATAACTGTTGGTGCATCAAATCAGAATACATGGCTTATGTTATTAAAGGCAATCAATCGTCAAGATCTTAATGAGAATGAGAAATTTTCAACTAATTCAAGTAGAAAAGAAAATTTAAATGAACTGGTAGAAATACTTAATAATGAATTTATTAAAAAACCTGCTCAAGAGTGGTTAAAAATATTTGATGAAAATGGTTTACCATGTGGTCCTATAAATTCGATAACCGACATGTTTAAAGACCCTCAAACTATTGAAAGAGAAATGATTATTGAGGTAAATAATAAAAAAGCTGGGATAAGTAAAGCTGTTGGAATGCCAATCAAATTTTCAAAAAGCAAAACAGAAAAATCCAAAGGTGCACCAGATTTAGGTGAGCATACAAGAGAAATAATGAAAAATTTTGGTTATAAAGATGAAGAGATAGATGATTTTTATAACAAAAAAATAATTCTTTAATTTACAGTTTCGAAAATCTTGAACAGTAATTCTGAAACGTGCTTCCCTTTTTTTTCTGATAAATCAGATATTTGGTGTCTACAGCTTGTACCATTTGCTACTATGAAATCATTTTCATCACTACTATTAATTGCAGGTATTAAAGATAGATGAGCCATTTTTTTTGAAGTTTCATAAGTTTTACTATCATAACCAAAAGAGCCTGCCATCCCACAACAGCTAGAATCTATCATCTTATTATTTATATTTAGCACAGATAAAAGATCTTTAAGTCCTTTTATTCTATCTTGAGACTTTTGGTGACAATGTCCATGAATTAAGACATTTTGACTAAAACTATTTGATTTAATATTTTTATCTTTTTTAATTTGTTCTAAAATAAACTCCTCCAATAAATAAAATTTATTTTTTATTTTATCTCTATTTTTTATGCCTTTAAGTGATTGATACTCATCATTGAAAGTAAGCAAACAAGACGGTTCAATACCTACTATGGGTAATTCAAAGTAATTATTTTTAATAATATAGTCATTAAATCTATTCAATTCCTCTGCAGCCTTATCCAGTTGACCATATGATATATAAGTTCTTCCACAACAAAGTGGTCTATCAAGTTTATCACTATCAAAACTTGGGATTACTGTCTGATAACCAAATTTATTTAATACTTTAATTGTATAGACCAAATTTTCATTCTCAAAATTGATATTAAATGTATCTGCAAATAAAATTACTTTATTTTCTGAAATTTCTTGATTGTTATAAATGTCTTTTAAAGCCTTTTGATTTTGGACTTCCGGCAGGCTTCTTTCAGTTGCAAAACCAAATTTTTTAATAATGTTTGAAATAACTGGAAGATTTTTAATCTTATTAATTGTTGGATTTATGATTTTATATAACCAAATTAACCTTGGCATATCAGAGATAATTCTATCTTTAATTCTCATACTAAATTTTTTATAATAATGAGAGAGAAATTCACTTTTCATCTTAGCCATATCTACAGACATAGGACATTCTCTTTGACAAGCTTTACAGCTCACACAAAGCTCCATTGTTTCATACATTTCTTTAGATGCAAAAGACCCCTCTGGTAATTGATTAGAAAGTGCGAGTCTTAATGTATTTGCTCTTCCTCTAACTAAATCTTTCTCTTCTTTCGTTACCCTGTATGAAGGACACATCACTCCAGAATCTAATTTCCTGCATGCGCCGTTGTTATTACACATTTCAATTGCATCTGAAAATTGACCCCAATTAGACCAATCATAATGAGTACTTATATTCTCCACTTGATAATCTGATTTATATCTCATCAACGATCTATCATTTGATTTAAAAGGTCTTACAATTTTACCTGGATTTAATAAATTCTTATTATCGAAAGTATCTTTAATTTCTTCGAATGCGTTTATGATATTTTTTCCAAACATCATTTCGTGGAATTCTGATCTAACTATTCCATCTCCATGTTCACCAGAGTGAGAACCTTTATAATTCTTAACCATTTCAAAAGCTTCCTCAGATATAGATCTCATGTTTTTAATATCTTGGTCAGATTTCATATTCAAAACTGGTCTTACGTGAAGAGTTCCAACCGATGCATGAGCATAAAACATTCCACTTGTATTATATTTCTTAAATATTTCATTTAATCTTGCTGTGTATTCTGCCAAGTGATCTAAAGAAACTGCACAATCCTCTATAAATGCAACTGGCTTTTTATCTCCCTTCATCGACATCAAGATATTTAATCCAGCTTTTCTAATCTCAAAAACTTCTTTTTGTTCCGAAAAGTCTGTAAAAAAAGAAAATTGATTTTTCTTATTTTGGTTAAGAACTAAATATTCAAGGTCTTTTATTTTTTTCTCATAAACATTTTGGTCTGTATCTATAAATTCAACCATTAAAACAGCTTCTGGATTACCTTTTATATATTTCTTTATACCACCTGCATACATTGG
The DNA here is from genome assembly GCA_902587155.1 of uncultured Pelagibacteraceae bacterium. Taxonomy (GTDB): domain Bacteria; phylum Pseudomonadota; class Alphaproteobacteria; order Pelagibacterales; family Pelagibacteraceae; genus Pelagibacter. The sequence goes on from CACIKE010000004.1 coordinate 62,529, forward strand.
TATCTCTTTTGCTAGATTTAATAAGTTTTGATCCATTAATTCGACACAAGTTGGTTTTAATTTAACGATCTCTTTTGTTAATTCCATAGCTTGATGAAAGTTATCAAAATAACAGACGCCTAAAATTTTATTTTTAGGAATTTCAGATAACTTTAATTTTATCTTATTAAAAAGAGATAATGTTCCTTCAGAGCCAACTAATAGATTTGATGAATTAAATCCATTTGGATCAATCAAATCAATATTATATCCACCAACTCTTCTTTGAGTGGTTGGCCAATTTTCATCAATATCCTTACTAACTTTTTGTCTTAAATTTAAAAATTTATCAATTATTTTATAAAAACGATCTTGGTTATTAGTCGTTGTTAGATAGTTTTTATTAATTTGATCAAAAGTATGTAACGAACCATCATCTAAAATTGCTTCAATGGCTAGTACGTTGTGAACCATATTCCCATAGTATAAAGATCTTGATCCACATGAATTGTTTGCTGACATCCCTCCAATAGTTGCTCTACTACTTGTAGACACATCTACAGGAAACCATAAACCAAATGGCCTTAAAAATGAATTTAAATGATCTAATACCACGCCAGGCTGAACCCAAACATATTTTTCCTCTACGTTGAGCTCTAATATTTTATTTTGGTGTTTTGAGTAATCAAGAACTACACTTTCACCTACAGTTTGACCACATTGAGAACTTCCGCCACCTCTAGCTAGCAGAGGAATAGAATTCTTTTGAGAGTATTCCATTAAGTTTAAAACATCATTTGTATCCTTTGGAAGAACTACACCTAGGGGCTTAATTTGATAAACTGATGCATCAGTGCTGTATCGACCCCGAGAAAACTCATCAAATAAAGTTTTCCCATCAACTTTACTGCTTATTTCTTTTCCTATTCTTTGTATTTGATCTGAACTAAACCGCATAAAAGTTAATTAAAGGTTTATTTATTTTTGTAAACTAGTTTACCGAACTTTTTTAACGCGGTTTCTGAAATTTCTAATCCTAAACCTGGATTTTCATTTAGATGTATCCAACCATTACTCATTTTATGGGAATTTTCAAATAATTCAGCTTGTAGAGGATCTCTTTCATCATCAAATGACTCGACTATTCTTCCTGATGGTGACGATGCAACTAAAGGAGCATGAATATAACAATCATGATGTGGTGCTATATCCAAATGATTTAATTCACATAAAGCAGATAGTTTTTTACCATTTGTAAAACCACCAAACATTGTGCAATCAAATTGTAAAATTTGAATTGCATTTTCTTCCACCATGGATCTACACCCATAAATCGTAATTTCACTTTCTCCACCTGATAAAGGAATTTTTGTTTGTTGTGATAAAAGTTTTAAATTTCTTCTATCATCTTCCCATCTCACAGGCTCTTCTATCCAAGTTGGATTAAATCTCTCAAATTCTTTTACTCCCTCAATAGCCGTTTTTAGGTCCCATGCTCTATTAACATCAATCATTAGATCTTTATCGTCACCAATTTCTTGTCGAATTATTTCTAATCTTTTGGCATCTTCTTTTATACTTAATCCACCTACTTTAACTTTAAAGCTTTGATGGCCAATTTTAATTAATTTTTGTAATTCCTCTCTAAGTTCTTTTTCATTTTTACCATCTCTATAATAAGCACATGTTACATATACAGGAATTTTATTTCTGTAACCTCCAAACAACTTATATAGTGGAATTTTTGAGGCTTTACCTATTAAATCCCAGCATGCAATATCTAAAGCAGCAGAAATTCTAATCAAAGCTTCTCTGCTCCAACCTTTTACATTGCTTTGGCGTGTATCTGTTAATCTAAAAATTTTTTCATACAATTTTTCTGGACAAAAAGGATCTTCCCCAACAATTAAATCTTGTAATCCATTAGAGAAAGGTTTGATAATTGGTTTGATATCTGTATAACTTGTCGCTAGACCAAAACCAGAATTACCATCTTTAGTTTTAATCTTAATTAATAATTCATTTGCTGTTGGAACAATAAAATGACTTACCCAGTGAGGATTAACTTCATCAGGGTTATTTAGAGCATAAACTTCTAAGGTCTCGATTGAATTACTACTATTTGTCATATATTATAAGTTTGATTATATAATTTCTTTAGCATATACAGCAGAATGGCAATTTCAAACAATATAAGACCAGGTCGACATTTTTTACAAATACCAGGTCCAACTAACGTTCCTGACAGAGTTTTAAGAGCAATGGATTATCCAACAATAGACCATAGAGGTCCAGATTTTGCAGAACTTGGTTTAAGAGTTTTAGATAGAATAAAGTTAATTTTTAAAACTTCAGAACCTGTAATAATATTTCCTGCTTCAGGCACAGGTGCATGGGAAGCTGCAATTGTAAATACTTTAAGTGCAGGTGATAAAATTTTGATGTTTGAAACAGGACACTTCTCTACACTTTGGTATGATATTGCAGAAAAATTTAAATTAGAAATCGACTTTGTTAAAGGTGACTGGAGAACAGGTGTTGACCCAAATATTGTTGAGCAAAAATTGAAGGAAGATAAAGAAAAAAAAATTAAAGCAGTATGCGCAGTTCATAATGAAACATCTACAGGAGTAACAAGTAGAATTGGAAAAATAAGAAAAGCGATGGATAACGCTGACCATCCTGCATTACTATTTGTTGACACAATTTCCTCACTGGGATCTATAGATTATAGACACGAAGAATGGAAAGTTGATGTTACAGTTGGTGGATCTCAAAAAGGATTATTATTACCTCCAGGACTTTCCTTTAATGCAATAAGTTCAAAAGCATTAAAGGCTTATGGAACTTCTGATTTACCAAAATCATATTGGGATTGGAAACCAATGCTAGAAAATAATAAAAAAGGTTATTTTCCATACACACCAGCAACAAATTTATTGTATGGATTAGATGAAGCAATTAATATGTTGACTGAAGAAGGTTTAGAAAATGTATTTACTAGACATAAAAGATTTGCGGAAGCTACTAGAGTAGCAGTAAAAGCTTGGGGTTTGGAAATACTTTGTAAAAATCCAGAGGAATATTCAGATTCACTAACAGCAGTAATTGTTCCAGATGGACATGATGCAGACTCATTAAGAAAAATAATTTTAGATCATTACAACATGTCTTTAGGAACAGGTTTAGCAAAAGTTGCAGGTAAAATTTTTAGAATCGGACATTTAGGAGATTTTAACGAATTGATGTTAGCTGGAACTTTAGCTGGTGTTGAAATGGGATTAATGAAATCCAAAATTCCCTATAAAAAAGGTGGAATACTCAAAGCACTTGACTATCTTTGTTAACTTTCAAAAGATTTATTAATAAAATAATTTTTAAGCCAATTTTTCAATAGTAATAGAACTTGACGTTATTTTCCCAAAAGATATAAATCACTCTGTTTTGGTTTAGGGCGGTTAGCTCAGTTGGTAGAGCATCTCGTTTACACCGAGGGGGTCAAAGGTTCGAGTCCTTTACTGCCCACCAAAAGAATCAAAAGTGGGGGTGTAGCTCAGTTGGTTAGAGCGATCGCCTGTCACGCGATAGGTCGAGGGTTCGAGTCCCTTCACTCCCGCCACTTTGCAAGTTTACTGTTGATAATCACTATCAAATACGCTGTATATTTTGAATAATGTGACCTAACACCACTTCATCTAGCTATAAAAAATGATATATATTCCACATGACTGCGGAATTTTTAAAGGATTATTTACCTATAATATTGTTCCTAATTATTGCATTAGGATTGAGCTGTGCATTTATAGTAATTAATTTTATTCTATCTCCAAAAAATCCAGATCCAGAAAAGTTATCAGCTTATGAATGCGGATTTGAACCGTTTCAAGATTCCAGAATGGAATTTGATGTTCGTTTTTATTTGGTTGCTATACTTTTTATAATTTTTGATCTTGAAATTGCATTTTTATTTCCGTGGGCAATTTCTTTAGGAAATATTGGAATTTTAGGTTTTACCTCAATGATGATTTTTTTATTCATACTTACTATTGGATTTATTTATGAGTGGAAAAAAGGCGCTTTAGACTGGGAATAAAATTTTTTTTAAATGAATAATAAGATAGATCAAGTTCCGGAAGAGTTTAAACAACTTGCTGAAGATTTTAGTAAGAATGGTTTTATTACTACATCATTAGACAATTTAATAAACTGGTCAAGGTCAGGATCATTACACTGGATGACTTTTGGCCTTGCTTGTTGTGCTGTTGAAATGATGCAAACTGCAATGCCCAGATATGATTTAGAGAGATTTGGTGCTGCACCTCGTGGGTCACCAAGACAATCTGATGTAATGATTGTTGCTGGCACTTTGACCAACAAAATGGCACCAGCTCTTAGAAAAGTTTACGATCAAATGCCTGAACCAAGATATGTTATATCAATGGGAAGTTGTGCTAATGGTGGTGGATATTATCACTACTCTTATTCAGTTGTTAGAGGTTGTGATCGTATTGTTCCAGTTGATATTTATGTTCCTGGATGTCCTCCTTCTGCAGAGGCTTTATTATATGGAATTATGCAATTACAAAAAAAAATAAGAAATAAAGGATCCATAAGTAGATAATATGAATAACTTAATTGATTTAGAAAAAAAAATTAATTCAGAGCTTGGCACCAAATTAAATACTTCTGAAATTAAACATAATCAAATTTATCTTGAGATAGATAGTGATGATTTAATTGATGTAGTTTTATTTGTTAAAACTAATAAAGATACAAAATTTAGACAACTTATAGACATTACAGTTGTCGATTATCCTGAAAGGTCCAAAAGATTTAAAATTGTATACCTATTTTTAAGTCATGAGTTTAATCAGAGAATGATCTTAAGTTACAATATAAGTGAAAATGAAGTTATTGCATCATTAACACCAATTTTTCCATCTGCTAACTGGATGGAAAGAGAAGTTTTTGACATGTATGGAGTGAGTTTCAAAGATCATCCTGATTTAAGAAGAATTTTAACAGATTATGGTTTTGAGGGTCATCCATTAAGAAAAGATTTTCCTTTAACTGGTCATACCGAAGTTAGATACAGCGAGGATCAAAAAAAAGTAGTTAATGAACCTGTAAAACTAGAACAAAATTATAGAAACTTTGATTATGAAAGTCCGTGGGAAGGCACAAAATATATTAAAGAATTAACTGATACTAATGAAAAAAAAAATTAAAAATCTAAACTTAAATTTTGGACCTCAACATCCAGCAGCTCATGGTGTTCTTAGACTTATATTAGAATTAGATGGTGAAGTTGTTGAAAAAGCAGATCCACATATTGGCTTACTACACCGTGGTACTGAAAAATTAATAGAAAATAAAACTTATATGCAAGCAGTTCCATATTTTGATCGATTAGATTATGTAGCTCCGATGAATCAGGAACATGCTTTTGCTTTGGCTGTTGAAAAAATTTTAGACATTGATGTTCCAATTAGAGCCCAATTCATAAGAGTGATGTTTTGTGAAATTGGAAGAATTTTAAGTCATATTCTAAATGTTACAACACAAGCATTAGATGTTGGAGCTTTAACACCATCTTTATGGGGTTTTGAAGAAAGAGAGACTTTAATGACTTTTTATGAAAGAGCATCTGGATCAAGATTACATGCAAATTATTTTAGAGCTGGCGGTGTGCATCAAGATTTACCAGCAGGTTTAGAGACAGATATTGCAAAATTCTGCGAAACTTTTCCAAAAATAATTAATGATTTAGAAAACTTATTGACTGACAATAGAATATTCAAGCAAAGAAATGTTGATATTGGTGTTGTTACAAAAGAAGACGCCCTCGATTATTCTTTTAGTGGTGTTATGATTAGAGGTTCTGGTGTTCCATGGGATCTAAGGAAATCACAACCATATGATTGTTATAACCAACTAGAATTTAAAATTCCCATAGGAAAAAATGGAGATTGTTACGACAGATATTTATGCAGGATTGAAGAAATGAAAGAAAGTGTCAAAATAATTAAACAATGTTTATCAAAAATGGAAAAAGGGCCAATCAAAACTTTTGATGGAAAAATATCACCTCCATCAAAAAAAGATATTAAACAATCAATGGAGGCCTTAATACATCACTTTAAATTATTTACTGAAGGATATCGCGTGCCTGAAGATGAAATTTATACAGCGGTTGAAGCACCTAAAGGAGAATTTGGCGTTTATTTAATTTCAGATGGATCGAGCAAACCTTATAAGTGTAAAATTCGAGCACCTGGATTTTCACATTTACAATCAATGGATTATTTAATTAAAGGACATATGTTGGCTGATGTTCCTGCAGTACTCGGTTCTTTAGATATAGTTTTTGGTGAGGTTGATAGATGAGTTTAAAGAGACCAGCCAAAGATCAACCAGAGAACTTTGAATTTAATTCATCTTCTTTAGAAGCAGCCGATAAGATTATTTCAAAATATCCTAAGGGAAAACAACAAAGTGCAGTCATGGCATTGTTATATATAGCTCAAAAGCAAAATAATAATTGGATACCTTTAGTTGCAATGAAATATATAGCCAAACTTTTAGATATGCCTTACATAAAAGTTTATGAAGTAGCGACTTTTTATAGTATGTTTAATTTATCACCAGTTGGAAAATATTTCATTCAAGTTTGTACTACAACACCTTGTATGATAAGGGGAGCTGGCAAATTAGTTGAGGCCTGCAAAGAAAAAATATCTGAAAATGAATCTGAATTATTGCCAGATAAAAACTGTTCATGGACGGAAGTAGAGTGCTTAGGTGCTTGCGTCACTGCTCCAATGATGCAAATTAATGATGATTATTATGAAGATTTAGACAAGGAAAAAACTTTAGAAATTTTAGATAAAATTTTAAAAGATGAAACACCAAAACCAGGTTCATACAGAGGACGCATAAACAATGAGCCAGAAAATGGAAGAAAAACATTAATGGAATTAAAAAATGCTTAAGGATCAAGATAGAATTTTTCAAAATTTATATAACGATTTGGGTGTAGATTTAACTTCAGCTCAAAATAGAGGTGATTGGATAAATACAAAAGAAATTACTGAAAAAGGTAGAGACTGGATCATAAGTGAAATCAAAGACTCTCAATTAAGAGGAAGAGGGGGAGCAGGTTTTCCTACTGGTCTTAAGTGGTCATTTGCACCAAAAGAAGTTGGATCTAGACCTCACTACCTTGTCATTAATGGTGATGAGTCAGAGCCAGGCACGTGTAAAGATAGAGACATCTTAAGGTTTGAACCACATAAACTTATTGAGGGTTGTTTAATAGCTTCATATGCAATTCAAGCACATGTTTGTTATATTTATATAAGAGGTGAGTATTTTGTGGATGGACAAAAACTTCAAGCTGCAATTGACGAGGCTTATGAAAAAAAATTAATTGGAAAAAATGCGGCTGGAACTGGATGGGATTTAGATATTTATATACATTACGGTGCAGGAGCCTATATCTGTGGAGAGGAGACAGCATTACTCGAGAGTATTGAAGGTAATAAAGGTCAACCAAGATTAAAACCACCTTTCCCAGCATTAATTGGTTTATATGGATGTCCAACAATAATTAACAATGTTGAGACCATAGCTGTGGTTCCAACAATTCTAAGAAGAGGTGGTAAATGGTTTGCTTCCTTGGGAAGAGAAAAAAATACTGGTACTAAAATATTTTGTATTTCTGGAAATGTAAATAATCCATGTAATGTTGAGGAAGAAATGAACATACCTTTAAAAGAATTAATAGAAGTTCATGCAGGAGGTGTAATAGGCGGTTGGGACAATCTACAAGCTGTAATACCTGGAGGATCTTCAATGCCACTTATTCCCAAAGAAAAGTGTGAAACACTGACAATGGATTTTGATTCTTTAGTTGCCGAAAAAAGTGGGTTAGGCACAGCAGGAGTAGTCGTTATAAATAAAGATCAAGACATAATTAAATGTATGGCACGAATAGCTAGATTCTATAAGCATGAGAGCTGTGGTCAATGTACACCTTGTAGAGAGGGTTCAGGGTGGATGTGGAGAATGCTTGAGAGAATGGCGAAAGGAGAGGCTTCAAAAGATGAAATTGAAATGCTAGGTGATGTAACTAAACAAATTGAAGGTCACACAATATGTGCATTTGGCGAGGGATCATCTTGGCCTGTTCAAGGTTTGTTAAGACATTTTAAAGACGAAATTAAAAAAAGAAATAATTTTGATCCAATTGTAAAAGAAACTCAGAATATTCCTTACTTGGTGGATCAGCACTTGTTAGATAAAAATGCTTAAATTAAAAGTAAACGATATTGAAGTTGAAGTCGAAGAAGGTTTGACAGTTCTACAAGCTTGTGAAAAAGCTGGAGTCGAAATTCCAAGATTTTGTTATCATGAAAAATTATCAATTGCTGGAAATTGCAGAATGTGTCTTGTTGAGATGGAAAAATCTCCAAAACCTATAGCCTCTTGTGCAATGCCTGCTGCTGAGGGTATGGTAATAAAAACAAATACTCCCAAAATAGAAAAATCTAGAAAGGGCGTAATGGAATTTTTATTAGCAAATCATCCTTTGGACTGTCCTGTTTGTGACCAGGGTGGTGAATGTGACCTTCAAGATCAGTCAATGTTTTATGGAATTGATAAATCCAGATTTAAAGAGAATAAAAGAGCAGTTCCTGATAAAAACATGGGTCCACTTATTAAGACCCAAATGACCAGATGTATTCATTGCACTAGATGCATTAGATTTGGAACAGAAATTGCTGGTGTGCCTGAATTAGGTGCAATAGGTAGAGGTGAAGATATGCAAATCACAACATACTTAGAAAAATCAATACAATCAGAATTATCAGGTAATGTAATAGATCTTTGCCCTGTAGGAGCCCTTACGTCTAAACCTTATGTGTTTGAAGCAAGACCCTGGGAGTTAAAAAAAACTGAGACGATTGATGTAATGGATGCTGTTGGATCAAATATTAGAGTAGACACATATGACTGGGAGGTAAAAAGAGTACTACCAGTGATCAATGAGGATATAAATGAAGAATGGATATCAGACAAAACAAGATATGCTTGTGATGGTCTTTTAAATCAAAGACTAGATACACCATATATCAAATATAATAATAAGTTTGAAAAAGCTTCATGGGATGAAGTTTTTAAAATTATAAAATCAAAAATACAAAATACCGACAAAGATAAAATAGCTGGATTTGTGGGTGATCTGACAAATATGGAGACTAGCTACATATTTAAGGAATTTTTAGAGAGAACTATAGACACAAAAAATTATGAGTCTAGATCATCTGATATGTTTATTGATACCTCTAAAAGAGAAAACTATTTATTCAATTCAACAATTAATGGAATTGAGGAGTCAGATTTTATTCTGTTAATTGGTACTAATCCAAGATTTGAAGCTACAATGCTAAATGCAAGAATTCGAAAAGCTTATCTTAAAAATAAAGTCAAAATTGTTTCTTTAAATGAAGTAGGTGATCTAACTTATCCTTATCAAAGCCTTGATGGTAAAACTCAAACAATCAAAGATATTTTTGAAAATAAAAATGCACTTACAAAAGATATTATTGATGCTCAAAAACCATTAATAATATTTGGAGAGTCGTTTTTAAGATCTAAGTCAGCAGAATTTTTGTTTAGTTTATTTAAAAACTTTTTATTGAATAATAATAAATTTACTGATGATTGGAGCCCTTTTAATTTTTTACCTTCTGATGCAGCTACTGTTGGAAATTTTGATCTTGATATAATTGATCCATCAAATGAATTAATAAAGAATCTGAATGAAAATAAATTTGATTTAGTTTTTTTAATAGGACAAGATAATCTTAAATTTAATAAAAAAAATGAATTTGTAATATATGTAGGTAGTCACGGAGATAATGGTGCAGAATTAGCAGATATTATTTTACCAGGAGCAGCTTATACAGAACAATCAGGTCATTATACTAATTTAGAAGGTAGAGTCCAAAAAGCTTATAAAGCATCATATCCGCCAGGAGATGCTAAAGAAGATTGGGAAATTATAAATTATCTTGCTGAATTTATGAATAATAGAAAACTTTTTAATGATAAAGATGAATTAGAGAGCAGTATGTTTAATTATCTCAATTTAAAAAAAGAAAAACAAGAAAATCCCTCTAACACAAAAGTAGATTTAATTAATTTTGAGGATGAAACCCTTAAAATAACATATAAGGATTACTACTTTTCAAATGTAATTGCACGATCATCAAAAACAATGTTGAATTGTAATAATTCTAAATTAGAGATTAAACGAACTGGTACCGAAGGGTAAATAATGGAATATATAAATTTAGTTTTTGAAGAGGTTTATAAAATCCTCTTTCTTCTTGTCCCAGTTTTAGTTTCTGTTGCCATGATTGTTTGGTTAGATAGAAGAGTTTGGGCTTTCGTTCAAAAAAGACAAGGTCCTAATGTTGTTGGTCCTTTTGGTTTATTACAGTCATTAGCTGATGCACTAAAATATATTTTTAAAGAAATCATAATACCAGCAAGCTCTAATAAGATTATTTTTATTTTAGCTCCAATTATTACCATGACTTTAGCTTTAATAGCTTGGGCAGTTATACCTTTTGGAGAAGATCAGGTTTTAGCTAATATAAATGTTGGAATTCTTTATATTTTTGCTGTCTCATCTCTTGGAGTTTATGGAATTATCATGGGGGGTTGGGCGTCCAATTCCAAATATCCTTTTTTAGGATCAATAAGATCTGCGGCGCAAATGGTTTCTTATGAAGTTTCAATTGGCATTATTATCATTAATGTCCTTTTGTGTGTAGGATCATTAAATTTAAGTGATATCGTTTTAGCTCAACAAAAAATTTGGTTCATAATTCCTTTATTTCCAATGTTTATAATATTTTTTATTTCAGCTTTAGCAGAAACAAATCGACCTCCTTTTGATTTACCTGAGGCCGAAGCAGAATTAGTCGCCGGATATCAAACTGAATATTCTGGTATGATGTATGCAATGTTTTGGTTGGGAGAGTACGCTAATATTTTATTAATGTGTGCTTTAGGATCGATTTTATTTTTGGGAGGCTGGCTTTCTCCTATTGATTTATATCCATTTAACTTAATTCCTGGAGCTATTTGGTTAATTTTAAAAATATTGCTTTTATTTATTTTATTTGCATTAGTTAAAGCAGTTGTACCAAGATACAGATATGATCAATTAATGAGATTAGGTTGGAAAATATTCCTTCCATTTTCTCTTACTTATGTTGTTTTGACTGCTAGTTATTTATTTTATTTTAACCTTTTACCTACACTCTAAATGAAAATTACAAGATTTTTGAAAACGATATTCATGGTTGATTTTGCAACTGGCTTATTAATTGCTTTAAGAGAAATGTTTAAAACAAAAAAAACAATAAATTACCCTTTTGAAAAAGGAAAAATTAGCCCAAGATTTAGAGGAGAGCACGCACTCAGAAGATATTCAAATGGCGAAGAGAGATGTATAGCATGTAAGTTATGTGAAGCAGTCTGTCCAGCGCAAGCAATTACAATCGAGTCAGCTGAAAGATCTGATGGAAGCAGAAAAACCACGCGTTACGATATTGATATGATGAAATGTATTTATTGTGGTTTATGTGAAGAGTCATGCCCAGTAGATGCAATAGTACAAGGTCCAAATTTTGAATTTTCAACAGAAACAAGAGAAGAGCTTTATTATACTAAAGAAAAATTACTTGATAATGGTGATAGATGGGAAAATGTTTTAGCAGCGAATATCAAATCAGATAATCCTTATAGGTAAATTTATGGTAGCCCATGCAATATTTTTTTACGTTTTTTCGATTATTGCAGTCATTTCAGCCATCATGGTTACGGTTTCGAAAAACACAGTACACTCAGTTTTTTTTTTAATATTAGATTTTATTAGTATTTCTTGTCTCTTTATAATGATTGGAGCGGAGTTTTTAGGGATGATAATGCTCATTGTATATGTTGGTGCAGTAGCTGTTTTGTTTTTATTCGTTGTAATGATGTTAAATGTTGCTCAACAAAAAAATCAATGGTTTAATTCTGAGGCAACTTCTTCCAGTCATATACCAATTGGTTTAATTATAAGTACAATTATTTTTTTTGAATTAATTATTGTTGTAGGTGGTTGGAAATATAAACCTGAGTTATCTGATCAAAATATTAATCAGATTTCTAATGAAATAAGTAATACACACTCATTAGGCCAGGTTTTGTATACTGATTATATTCATATTTTTCAAATTAGTGGAATGATATTATTAATTGCAATGATTGGTGCAATCGTTCTTACCTTTAGACGAAGAGAAGGAGTAAAAACTCAAAGTTATTTGAAACAAATTTCTAGAGAAAGGTCTGAGGGTATTGAAGTTTTAGAAGTTCAATCAAATAAGGGAGTAAAGATAGATGATTGAAATAGGTTTAGGACATTATCTTACTTTAGGAGCTGTTATCTTTAGTATTGGTGTCATTGGTATTTTTCTTAATAGAAAAAATATTATCGTGATTTTGATGAGTATTGAGCTAATATTATTAGCTGTTAACATTAATTTAGTATCATTTTCTATTTATCTTGGTGATTTGACTGGTCAAGTTTTTACATTATTTATTTTAACTGTAGCAGCTGCTGAGGCAGCTATCGGTCTTGCAATTATAGTAGTCTATTACAGAAATGCGGGAACTATAAGAGTTGAAGAGATAGATAAATTGAAAGGATAAAATGGAAATTTCAATTATAGCATTACCATTAATCGCATCAATTATATCAGGATTTTTTGGTAAATTTATAGGCGACAGAAATTCTGAAATAGTTACAAGTTTGTTGGTATCAATTTCAGCTATTCTTTCAGCAATTGTATTTTATGAGGTAATTTTTAATCAATACGAGGAAAATATCAAAATTGCTACATGGATTAATTCTGGATCACTAGAGGTAAACTGGTCAATGAAGATAGATGCGTTGTCATCAGTAATGTTAGTGGTTGTAACTTTTGTTTCTGCATTGGTTCATATTTATTCAATTGGATACATGTCCCATGATCCTCACAAACCAAGATTTATGGCTTACTTATCGTTATTTACATTTGCCATGTTAATGTTGGTAACGGCTGATAATTTTATTCAATTATTTTTTGGTTGGGAGGGTGTAGGTCTTTGTTCTTATTTTTTAATTGGTTTTTGGTTTAAAAAAGAGACTGCAAATGCAGCAGCTATTAAGGCGTTTGTTGTAAATAGAGTTGGAGATTTTGGTTTTGCTCTAGGTATTTTTTTGATTTTTTATTTATTCGGCACTGTAAACTACACTGAAGTTTTTAATCAAATCCCAACAGTTGTAGATGAAAAACTTAATTTTTTAGGTATTCAGATTAATGCTGTAGATTTAATTTGTATCTTATTATTCATTGGTGCTATGGGTAAATCGGCCCAAATTTTTTTACATACCTGGTTGCCAGATGCAATGGAAGGTCCAACACCTGTTTCAGCTTTGATCCATGCAGCCACTATGGTTACTGCTGGAGTTTTTTTAGTTGTAAGATGTTCACCGATATATGAATATTCAGAGTTAGCTTTAAACATTGTCACTGTAGTAGGTATGAGCACTGCTTTTTTTGCAGCGAGTGTAGCTTTAGTTCAAACAGACATAAAAAAAATCATAGCTTATTCCACGTGCAGTCAATTAGGTTATATGTTTTTTGCTGCTGGTGTAGGTGCATATAATGTTGCAATGTTTCATCTATTTACTCATGCATTTTTTAAGGCGTTATTATTTTTAGGATCAGGGTCTGTTATTCATGGATTTAAAGATGAGCAAAATATAAATAACATGGGAGGAGTATGGAGAAAATTACCTTACACTTATGCATTAATGATAATTGGAACTTTAGCATTAACAGGCTTTCCTTTGCTGTCTGGTTTTTATTCTAAGGATGCAATTATAGAATTTGCATATTTAAGTGGCACTACAACAGGGTACTATGCAGCTGGTATTGGAATATTTACGGCTTTTTTAACATCAATTTATTCGTGGAGACTGATGTTTAAAACTTTTCATGGTCAATATAACAACAAGAAACTCAATATTGAAGAGACACATGAGTCTCCATTAGTTATGATAATACCTCTTATAATATTATCTGTTGGAGCGATTTTTGCTGGATTTATTTTTAAAGATTTATTTATAGGTTATGAAGGAATTAATAATTTTTGGAATAATTCAATTTTCTTTTTAGAACCATTAAGCACTAATCACCCACCATTGTGGTTTTTAGTTTTAACCCCAACATTAGTAACTTTATCTATACCACTTGCTTATTATCTATTCGTAAAAAATAAGAATTTTTCAGCTCAAATAGTCAATATTAATGAGCCACTATATAAATTTTTGTTAAACAAATGGTATTTTGACGAAATTTACGAAACATTATTTGTAAAATCTTCAAAAAAATTTGGTTTATTTTTGTGGAAATTTTTTGATGTTAAAGTTATCGATGGCTTTGGACCTGATGGTATTTCTGGGATAATTAAAACTTTTTCTATCAAAGCCAATAAATTCCAAAGTGGTTATATTTATCAATATGCATTTATAATGTTACTTGGTTTTTCTGCTTTTTTAACCTTCTTAATTGTTAAATAATGAATTTCCCAATTCTTTCTTCATTAATACTTTTACCTTCTATTGGAGCACTCTTTTTATTTTTTACAAAAAGTAAAAGTGAAAATAAGATTACTGCAAAATATGTTGCCTTATTTACGTCTCTAGTAAACTTTTTTTTATCTATTTATTTATGGTTTTTATTTGACCAAACAACTTCTGCTTTCCAATTTGTTGAAGATAGAATTTGGATCAAAGGTTTAATTAATTACAAAGTGGGAGTTGACGGAATATCAATACTTTTTATAATTCTTACAACTTTTATTACACCCCTATGTATAATTTCAGTTAATAATTCAGTAACAAAAAGATTAAATGAATTTTTAATTGCTATCCTTGTAATGGAAACTTTCATGATAGGCGTTTTTTGTTCTCTAGATCTTGTTGTTTTTTACTTATTTTTTGAGGCTGGATTAATCCCAATGTTTTTAATTATTGGAATTTGGGGTGGAGCTAGAAGAGTTTACTCTGCTTTTAAGTTTTTTTTATTCACTCTTTTGGGATCAGTTTTAATGCTGGTTGCAATAATATCAATTTATTGGATCACAGGTACAACAGATGTCGTTCAACTTTACGAATTAGGTATAGATACTAAATATCAAAATTTATTGTGGTTAGCTTTTTTTAGTTCATTTGCTGTAAAAACTCCAATGTGGCCAGTTCATACATGGCTTCCAGATGCACACGTTGAAGCTCCAACAGCAGGATCGGTATTGTTAGCCGCGATTTTGCTTAAAATGGCAGGCTATGGATTTATTAGATTTTCTTTGGGATTATTTCCCTCCGCTTCAGAGGTTTTTACTCCTTTAATTTATACATTAAGTGTTATCGCAATAATTTTCACGTCGTTGATAGCTTTAATGCAAGAGGATATGAAAAAATTAATAGCATATTCCTCTGTGGCCCATATGGGATTTGTTACTTTGGGAATATTTACAATCCAACAACAAGGTATTGAGGGAAGTATAATTCAAATGATCAGTCACGGTCTAGTATCTGCAGCTTTATTTTTATGTGTTGGTGTAGTTTATGATCGAATGCATTCTAGATTGATCGCAACCTATGGAGGTATTGTTACTATTATACCCAAATATGCTATTTTATTTATGGTATTTACTTTAGCCGCTTTAGGATTACCAGGAACAAGTGGGTTTGTTGGTGAATTTTTAATTTTAATGGCTGCTTTTAAAGATAATTTTTTAGTAGCAGTATTAGCTAGTTTAGGAGTTATCATTGGAGCAGCATACATGCTTTGGTTGTACAAAAGAGTTATTTTTGGAAAGCTAATAAACTCTGAGTTAAAAAAAATGATTGATTTAAATAAATCAGAGGCGTTCACGCTCACCTGTTTAGCTATACCAACTTTATATTTCGGTTTTTACCCAGAACCATTAATTAACACTATTGAAGTTTCAATAAGTGATTTAATCGATACATATAATTTCAGTGTGGCAAGCAAACAATGAATAATATTGAATTAATATTTCCAGAAATTTTTATCTCATTATCAATAATGTTTTTACTTATCTTAGGGGTTTTTAAAAAAGATAGTTCAAAAATAATCCATAATATTTCATTATTAGTTTTATTAATTACAGCAGTTATCACATTTAATGAAACTTTAAGTATTAATCCGACAACTCTATTTAATGAGAGTATTGTCATAGATTATTTGTCATCATTTATGAAGATTGTAACTTTATTAGCTGCTTTTGTAGTTTTGCTAATTTCATCAAATTATTTAAGAACTTTTAAAATTTTCAAAATTGAATATCCAATTTTAATTTTAAGTTCTGTATTGGGAATGATGATTATGATTAGTTCTAGTGATCTAATTGTTTTCTATATGGGTTTAGAGCTTCAGTCATTAGCTTTATATGTTTTGGCAACATTTAATAGAGATCAATTAAAATCATCTGAAGCAGGATTAAAATATTTTGTTTTAAGTGCATTATCCTCAGGTTTATTATTGTACGGTTGTTCTTTGATTTATGGTTTTACAGGTTCAACAAATTTTAATGTTATTTCAACCCAATTTAATACAAATGAATATGCTATTACTTTTGGAATAGTTTTTATTTTGGTGGGTTTATCGTTTAAAATTTCTGCTGTACCTTTTCATATGTGGGCCCCAGACGTTTATGAAGGGTCGCCAACATCAGTAACATTATTTTTTACAATGGTTCCTAAAATAGCAGCGTTAACTGTGTTTATAAGATTTTTGTATGTTCCTTTTTTAAATCTTATTGATCAGTGGCAAATGATTTTAGTTTTTTTATCAATCGCATCCATGCTTTTTGGTGCGATAGCAGCAATAGGACAAAAAAATCTTAAAAGACTTATAGCTTATAGCTCTATTAGTCATATTGGATATGCATTAGCAGGTTTAGCAACCGGGTCTAATGAAGGGATACAAAGCTCAGTTATCTATATGACTATTTATATTATCATGAACTTAGGTTTTTTTTCATGTTTGTTAATGATGAAAAGAAACAATATTTATTATGAACAAATAGATGATTTATCAGGATTATCAAAAAATCATCCCTTGCTTTCAATTTCATTATTGATAATTCTATTTTCTCTAGCCGGAATACCACCACTGGCAGGTTTTTTTGCAAAATTTTATATTTTTAAATCTGTGATTGAACAGTCAATGTATTTTTTAGCTATTGTTGGACTATTATCAACAGTAGTAGCAGCGTTTTATTACTTGCGAATTATTAAGATAATGTATTTTGATGAGGAAAAAGATAGTTACGACAAAGATCATAACCTTTGGTTGAAGTTATCTTTAACAGTTTCTACAATACTAATTTTAATGTACTTTATTTTTCCTAGTGAATTGATTGATGTAGTTTCAAAAATCAATATAATTTAATGAAATTTAAAATATTTAGATTTAATAAAGTAAAAAGTACCAACAATACCGCAATAAGAATAATCAAAAATTATAATTATGATTTTGGTATGATCTTATCTGATTTGCAAGTTAATGGTAGAGGCCAATATGGAAAAAAATGGCTTTCTTATAAAGGAAATTTATTCGTAAGTTTTTTTTATAATCTTAAAAACTTTAAGATATCTTTAAATAAATTAACTAAAATTAATTGTTTAATAGTTAAAAAATGTATTTCACAATATTATAAAAAAAAGATTCATTTTAAAAAACCTAATGATCTTTTAATCCAAAAAAAAAAGATATGTGGGATATTACAAGAAAAAGTGAATAAATTTAATAATACTTATTTGATTGTTGGTATTGGAGTAAATTTAATAAAAAGTCCCTTTATAAGAAATTATCCAACTACTCATTTAAGAGAACTTATAAACAAAGATATATCAAAAAAAAAATTTGAATTAAAACTAAAAAAGATTTTTGAAAACAATTTAAGGAGATTAATTAAAAAAAGAGTATAAATATAAATATGTTAATTTTAGGAGATATTGGAAATTCAGTGACTAAATTATTTTTAGTAAATCCTAAAGATAAGATCTTAAAAAAAATAAGTTTACCATCAAAATCAATAACAAACTCAATTCTTAATAAAAAATTTAAAATTTTAACAAAAGATTTCAAGAATATTGAAAAGATAGTATTTTGTAGCGTTGTTCCAAAAACTTTTAACTTTATTAAAAGATTTATATCAAAAAAAACTAAAGTTAAGTGTTATGAAATAAAAGATCTAAATTTAAAATCTATTCTAAATATAAAAGCAAACTTTAAACAAATCGGCTCTGATAGACTGGCAAACGCAATAAGTTTAATGAGTCCTAAGAAAAATTTCATCATTTTAGATTTTGGCACAGCTACAACTTTCGATGTTTTAACAAATAATACTTACCGAGGAGGTGTTATTGCTCCCGGTATAAGTATTTCATTAAATACTTTAATTGATAAGGCCTCTCTGATACCAAAAATTAATCTTAAAAAAATAAAAAAAGTAATTGGAATTGATACGAATTCAGCTGTTAGATCAGGTTTTTTTTGGGGCTATGCAGGCTTAATTGACAATATTATTAATTTGATTAAGAAAGAAACAGGAAAATCTTATAAGGTTGTTATTACGGGTGGTTTTTCTGACTTATTTAAAAATTCGATTAAAACTAAAGTTATTGAAAACAAAGATATCACTGTTAAGGGTCTTATAAAAATTTCTAAATTATTAAATAGATGAAAGAAGAATTATTATTTTGTCCACTAGGTGGATCTGGTGAAATTGGGATGAACATGAATCTGTTTGGTTATGGTTTACCAGGTGACCACAAATGGATCATGGTTGATATTGGTGTTACTTTTGCAGATGATACTCTTCCTGGAATAGATTTAATTTATCCAGATCCAGGATTTATTGTTGAAAAGAAAGATAATTTATTAGGTATAGTTCTTACCCATGCCCATGAAGATCATATTGGAGCAATTGCTCATTTATGGCCAAAACTTCAATGCAAGATATACGCAACACCGTTCACAGCTGTTTTGATAAAGGAAAAATTTAGAGAAAAACATATTGATATTACTAAAGATCTACAAATTGTTGAATTAAATGGAAATATTTCATTAGAAAAGTTTGAGATTGAATACATCACTTTAACACATTCAATACTAGAGCCAAATGGTTTGAGAATAAAAACCCCAGCAGGTGTAATTCTACATACTGGAGACTGGAAAGTTGATCCGAATCCATTAATCGGTGATGAAATTAATTCTAAAAGGTTAAAAGAAATAGGTGATGAGGGTGTCTTAGCAATGATTTGTGACTCAACAAATGTTTTTAGTGCCGGAAGATCAGGATCAGAGTTAGATGTCAGAAAAAATTTGTTGAATATAGTTAATCGATTAAAAAAAAGAGTTATCATTACTTCTTTTGCGTCAAACGTCGCAAGAATGGAAACAGCTTTTTACTGTGCTGAAAAATCTGGGAGACAGATATCTTTAGTTGGAAGATCAATGCACAGAATTTATAAGGCTGCAAGACAATGTGGATATTTAAAAAATACAATTGAACCAATTGATCCTAGAGATGCAAAAAATTTTCCTAGAGAAAAAATTCTTTATTTATGCACAGGTAGTCAAGGTGAACCGATGGGAGCGATGATGAGAATAGCAAATTATATTCATCCAGATGTATTTATTGAAAAAGATGATGCTGTAATTTTTTCATCAAAAATTATTCCTGGTAATGAGAAAAAACTTTATAAACTTCATAATCAATTAGTGAGAGATGGCATAGAGGTTATCTCTGAAGAGACTGAGTTTATTCATGTATCAGGTCATCCAAATCGAGAAGATCTTAAAGATATGTACCAATGGGTTAAACCACAATGTGTTATCCCAGTTCACGGAGAGCACAGACATATGATAGAACATATTAATTTTGCAAAAGAAATGCAGGTTCCTCATCCTGTTCAAGTTGAAAATGGAGATATTGTAAAATTATTTCCTGGAGACAAACCAGAAGTTTATGATAAAGCACCAAGTGGAAGATTGTATTTAGATGGTAATGTTAGTGTGGAAGAGGACTCTCAGTCTATAAAAGACAGAAGAAACTTGAGTAGTAATGGTTATTTGGAAATTACAATTTTAATTACACCAAAAGGAAATATCCACAACAGCCCAATAATAACCTTCAGAGGTCTGCCTGTTTATGAGAAAGAGGAGTTTTTATATGGATTAGAAGATGAAATTGAAAAAATAACAAGAACATTTAAACTTGGTAATAAACAGCAAGAGCATAATTTAATAGAAGTGCTAAAAATTGCTTGTCGTAAATTTACTAAAGAAAAAACTGGAAAAAAACCTTTCGCTAATATTAACCTGGTGAAAATTTAATGAGCCTTACAGGATTAGCAATAATCTATATAATCATTTGGTGGATAATTTTCTTTGCAATTCTACCAATAGATGTAGAGAGAAATAAAGTGATTAAAATTGAGGGAGAAGATCCAGGTTCTCCAGAAAATCCAAAAATGTTAAAGAAATTTGTTTATTGCACTGGAATTACAACAGTTTTATTTATAATCATTTACTTACTTATGAAATTTGAATATTTAAATTTAAGAAATATAATCACCTAGAATGTATATTTCACAATCATTTATCCCAATTTTAAAAAACAATCCTTCAGAAGCCAAAATAAAATCACATCAATTAATGTTACGTGTGGGAATGATTAAACAATCATCAGCAGGAATTTACTCGTGGTTACCACTAGGTTTTAAAGTTATGAAAAAAATTGAGGATATTGTTAGAGAAGAGCAAAACAAAATTGGAGCCCAAGAAATTTTAATGCCAACAATACAATCAAGTGAGATATGGAAAGAGAGTGGGCGCTACGAGGACTACGGTGAAGAAATGCTTAGAATAAAAGATCGTCAAAATCGTGAAATGCTTTATGGCCCAACAAATGAAGAACTTGTAACAGATATATTTAGAGCATCAGTTAAATCTTATAAATCTCTTCCACAACTTTTATATCATATTCAATGGAAATTTAGAGATGAGATTAGACCAAGATTTGGAATAATGAGATGCAGAGAGTTTTATATGAAAGATGCTTACTCATTCGATATTTCTGATGAGGAAGCTTTATTTTCTTATAATAAATTTTTTTTATCTTATTTAAAAACGTTTAAGAGATTAGATCTTACTGCTATTCCGATGGCTGCTGATACTGGACCTATAGGAGGTAACCTTTCTCATGAGTTTATTATTTTAGCTGAAACTGGTGAAAGTAAAATTTATACGGATAAGAGAATTTTTGATTTAAGAAGTGAAGGTACTAAATTAGAGAAAAAATCTCTAGAGGACCTGAGAAAAAAATATGAGGAATTTTATTCAGTTACTGATGAAAAATTTAATAAGAGTGAGTTTGAGAAAAAAGTTTCAGAAATTAATAGATTAAAAACAAAAGGTATTGAAGTTGGTCATATATTTTATTTTGGTGACAAATATTCAAAACCGATGGGAGCATCAGTAGATCTACCTGGAGGTAAAAAAGATTTTGTTAAAATGGGCTCATACGGTATTGGAGTTTCAAGGTTAGTAGGCGCAATAATAGAGGCTAAATATGATGAGAAAAATGAAATCATGAAATGGCCAATATCTGTTGCACCATACGATATTGGAATAATACCAATGATAAATAAAAATGATAATTCAGCTTTAGAAAAAGCGAATAAAATTAATTCTGAATTAGAAAAAAATAATATTGATGCAATAATTGATGATACTGATGAAAATTTTTCATCAAAAATAAAAAAAATGAATTTAATAGGTGCTCCATATCAAATAATAATAGGTAAACAAACTGAGGGTGACTTAATAGAATTTAAAGAAGTTGGAAAAGAAACAAAAAAATTAAAAATAGCTGAAATAATAGAAATAATCAAAAAACAAAAAGAAAAAAATTGATTTCTACTTTAGAAAAAGAAATTACCTTTAGATTTTTGAAAGCTAGAAAAAAAGATGGCTTTCTAAATGTTATTTCAATTTTTTCATTCATAGGTATCAGCCTTGGAGTAGCAGTTTTGATAATTGTTATGTCTGTTATGAATGGTTTTCGAACAGAACTAATTAATAAGATTGTTGGTTTCAATGCCCATATAACTGTTAAACCATATGAAAATATAATTGAAATTGAAAAATTAAAACAAAATAAATTAAGACTTATTTCCAATGAATTGATTTTAAGTAATTCAGGTGAGGCTATAATGATTAAAAGTGAGACATCAAAAGGAATAGTTCTAAGAGGATACTCAAGTGATGATTTTTCTAAACTAGAATTAGTAAAAAATAAAAATTTTTTAGGCGATAGAAATAACTTAAGTAAAAATTTTATTTCAATTGGAAAAGAGCTTAGTTTTAATTTAAATCTTGATATAGGAGATGATATCACAATAATGTCCTCAAGTGGAATTGAGACAATAATAGGCAACATACCTAAACAAAAAACTTTTACAGTTGTGTCAATTTTTGAGAGTGGACTTATTGATTTTGATAACAATATAGCCTTTATTAATTTATCAACTTTAGAAGAATTCTTTAATCTAGATAAAGATGATAGAAATTTGGAAATTTATCTTAAAAACCCCCAAAAAATTGAAGACCAAAAAGAAATAGTACAGAAAATTTTTAAAAATGAATTTGTGTATTCTTGGTCAGATATGAATAGTGCGCTTTTTTCAGCTCTTAAAGTTGAGAGAAATGTAATGTTTATAATATTGTCTTTAATTATTATAGTAGCTGCTTTTAATATAATCTCTGGTTTGACAATATTAGTCAAAAACAAAACTAAAGATATTGCAATTTTAAAATCTATTGGTGTACTTAATAAATCAATTATAAAGATATTCTTTCTAGTCGGAGTAATAATAGGAACCTCAGCTACAATTTTTGGAATTATTCTTGGAGTAACTTTTTCAATATACGTTGAAAATTTAAGACAGTTTTTAAGTACATTATTTAATATAAGTTTGTTTCCAGAGGAAATATATTTTTTAAGTAAGATGCCATCAGAAATAAATTCACTATCAATTTTATTAGTCTCGCTATGCTCAATAATTATTACAATTATTGTTTCAATTTTCCCTGCTTTAAAAGCAGCAAAACTAGATCCTGTAAAAGCATTAAAATATGAGTAATTTTATTAAACTCTCAAATATTTCTAAGTCTTTTACTCACCAAAAAAATCTCAGAGTTTTAAAAAGATTGACATATAATTTTAAACTTGGAAAAATTTATTCTCTAATGGGACCTTCTGGTTCTGGAAAATCAACACTATTAAACTTGCTGTCATTAATCGATAGACCATCTGGTGGAACAATGAAATATGGAAATGAACAAATTGATTTTGAAAATTCTAACTATAATGACATTTTGAGAGCTAATAAAATTGGAATAATTTACCAACAAGATAATTTACTTCCAGATTTCACAGCTCTAGAAAATGTGTATTTAGCCAATCTATCAATTGAAAAAAATAAAGAAATTTCTATGTTAAAATCAAAACAATTATTGAAAAAAGTCGGTTTATCAAATCGAATTTACCATTATCCTTCAGAACTTTCTGGTGGTGAAAAACAAAGAGTATCAATAGCTAGAGCTTTGATTAATGATCCTCAAGTTATCTTAGCCGATGAGCCAACTGGAAGTTTAGATTTAAAAACAGCGAAAAGTGTTTTTAATCTTTTAAAAAAACAAATAAATCGGAACCGACTAATAATCTTTGCAACTCATAATAGATTTTTTGCTAAAAAGTCAGATTGCATGTTGGAAATAGTTAATGGTAATATAAGAATTATTAATGCAAGAGTCTAATTCTGAAAATTTTAATCACCTAAAAATACATTCTCAGTTTTCTATTTGCGAAGGAGCTATTAAGATAGATGATTTAAAAGATATTTCTAAACATAAAAAGTTAAAAGCTTTAGGTTTGTGTGATACTTCTAATTTATGTGGTGCTTTAGAGTTTGCTGAAAAATTATCTAAATCAGGTTCTCAACCAATAATTGGAACGCAAATTAATTTTAAATTAGATGATACAACTGGTCTATTACCTTTATTTGCTCTAAATGAAGATGGATACAAAACAATAATAAAGTTATCATCATTGTCTTTTCTTAAAAATGATGAACTTTCTGACCCTCATTTAGATTTAAATGAATTATTAAATAACAATAAAGGTGTAGCAATATTCTCTGGAACAATTAACGGTTTATTTGGACAGTTATTTAATAAGGGTAAATTTTCGAAAATAAGTGAAATTTTTTTAAAACTAAAAGCTAATTATGGAGATAGATTTTATATAGAAATTCAACGTCATGGTGATCTAAATGAAAAAGAATTTGAAAAATTTAATTTAATAAGTTCAAAAAAATTAGATATTCCTTTAATAGCAACTAACGAGGTGTTTTACATAGATAAAGATATGCATGAAGCACATGATGCATTGATTTGTATAAAAAATAAGACCTATGTTAATGAAAAAAATAGAGTTAGATTTAGTAACCATCATTACCTTAAAAATAGCTCAGAAATGGCTGATTTATTTGCTGATTTGCCAGAAGCATTAGAAAATAATTATAATTTTCCGTTTCGATGTAATTTTAGACCTTTATCTTCTAAACCTATTTTACCTAATATAAGTTCCGACAAAGGTATTAGCGCAGATGAAATTTTAAAAAAAGATTCATTAGATGGTCTTAATGAAAAATTTATAAAGATATTTAACCTAGATAATAAAGATTTTGCATCTGACAAAAATTATTTAATATATAAAGATAGATTAGATCATGAGTTAGAAATCATAATTAAAATGAATTATGCAAGTTATTTTTTAATTGTATCTGACTATATAAAATGGGCAAAAGAAAATGATATTCCAGTTGGGCCTGGTAGAGGGTCTGGTGCTGGTTCTTTAGTCGCTTGGTGTCTTTCAATAACTGATGTTGACCCAATAAGATTTAACTTAATTTTTGAGAGATTTTTAAATCCAGACAGAATTTCAATGCCTGATTTCGATATAGATTTCTGTGAAGAAAAAAGAGATTTAGTTTTTGAATATTTAACAAAAAAATATGAAAATAGTGTTGCTCATATAATCACATTTGGAAAATTAAAAGCTAGAATGGTTATAAGAGATGTTGGACGTGTTTTAGGACTGGCTTATGGTTTTGTTGACAGTATATCAAAAATGATTCCATTCGATCCATCGAGGCCACAGAGTCTTACAGAATGTATTGCTGGAGAACCAAGACTTCAAAAATTGATAAATGAAGATAGCAGGGTAAAAAAACTTACAGATCTTTCTTTAAAATTAGAAGGATTAAATAGAAATGTTGCAACTCATGCCGCTGGTGTTGTGATAGCTGATAAAAAATTAACTGAAATAGTTCCATTATACAGAGACTCAACTTCTGACTTATTGTTACCTTCAACACAATTCGACATGTACTCAGCCGAAAATGCAGGATTAATCAAGTTTGATTTTTTGGGATTAAAAACTTTAACAGTTATAAATAAGACTCAAAAACTTATACAAAAAGAAGATAAAAAATTTAATATTGAAAACATAAATTTTGAAGATCAAAAAGTTTTTGATTTATTGTCATCTGGCAAAACTGTTGGTTTATTTCAAATTGAAAGTGCTGGAATGCGCGAAGCATTGGTGCAAATGAAACCAAATCATATAGAAGATATTATTGCCTTAGTAGCACTTTATAGACCAGGCCCAATGAGCAATATACCAATTTATAATGATTGCAAACATGGAAAAAAAACACCCGATTATTTACATCCTTTACTTGAAGATATTTTACGACCTACCTATGGAGTGATTATTTATCAAGAACAAGTAATGCAAATTGCACAAAAACTTTCTGGTTTTACAGCTGGTCAAGCTGACATTTTAAGGAGAGCGATGGGTAAAAAGAAAAGAGCTGAATTAGAAAAACAAAAACAAAGTTTTATTTCTGGTGCTGTAAAAAATGGTATTAGCAAAGATATTGCTGCTGGTATTTTTTTAAAAATTGAGCCATTTGCAGAATATGGATTTAACAAAAGCCATGCAGCTGCATACGCAATTATTTCTTATCAAACAGCTTATCTAAAAACTTATTATCCGAAAGAGTTTATTGCTGCATCAATGACAATGGATATTTCTAATCAAAATAAATTAAATGAGTTTTATGAGGAATTAAAAAGATTAAATATAAAGATAGTAAGACCAGATATAAATGAATGTTATGCTAATTTTAGAACAGATGGAGAAAATTTTTATTATGCATTAGGAGCTATTAAAGCTGTGGGATATGAAGCAGTTTCAAATATTGTTAGAGAAAGATTGGAAAATGGAAAATTTAGCTCAATAAACGATTTTTTAAATAGAGTAAATCCAAAAGATATAAATAAGTTACAATTAGAAGGTTTAGTTAAAGCAGGTGCTTTTGATAATATAAATCAAAATAGACATTCGTTATTCAATTCAATACCAAATTTTATTACAAAATCTAAAAATATTTATGAAAATAAATCTGCTAATCAAATTGATTTATTTGGTGAAAATAATAGCCCAGATAGTGAAGTAATAATGAAAATTGATGACTGGAAGTTTGAAGAAAGATTGTCCAAAGAATTTGAGTCAGTTGGCTTTTTTATATCTGATCATCCATTGAATCAATTTAAAGAAATATTTGCAGACTATAATATAAAAGACTACTTAAGTTTTAATAATGATAATGAAATAATTAATTCAAATATCGCTGCAACTTTATTAAAAATACAAGAGAGAAAAACTGCTAAAGGAAATCCTTATGCTGTTTTAAAATTAACTGATCTAACTAGTGTTTTTGAATTATTTATTTTTTCTGAGGTTTTAGAAAAAAATCGTGAAATATTGAAAGAAGGATCATCAATAATATTAACTTTGGCCAAATCTGTTTCTAATGAAGAAAATCGTTTTAAGAGGACAAATGTTCAGAAAATAGCCTCACTTTCAGAGTTGATGAATAAACCAATTGAGGAGGTATTTTTTGACTTAAAATCATTAAATGAATTGAATGAAATCTCAAAAATTATACCTGACGATGGAAATACAATTGTTAAAATCAAATTACGAGACCAAAATAACGAATTGGATTTTACACTTAAGAATAAGAGAAATATCGACAGAAAAATGTTAAATATAATTAGAAATAAAGAGATTTCTGCGATTATTCGATAATTTTTAGCTTGTTAAATAAAAAAAATCTTTGTACATAATCACTAAATTTAACAAAAACGCACACAGTTTTTGGTTTTATACCTCCGGTCCTTAATTGGAAATTACTGTGGTGGCTTAACCGGGAATAAATATGAAAATACCTAACGTTACAATCCAACAATTATTAGAAGCAGGTGTTCATTTAGGACACAAAACACTTAGATGGAATCCAAAAATGAAAAAATATATTTTTGGTAAAAGAGATTCCATACACATTATTGATTTAACTCAGACTTTAGAACTTATTAAAGTTGCATTAGAAAAAATTCATAATGTTATATCAAATAATGGAAAAATTTTATTTGTTTCAACAAAAAAACAAGCATCAGAAGCGATAGCAGAAGTTGCTAAAGAAACAGATCAATATTTTGTGAACTATAGATGGTTAGGAGGAATGTTAACCAATTGGGGTACAATATCAAATTCAATTAAAAAATTAAAACAATTAGAATTAAATTTAGTTTCTGAAAATAGGGGTTTCACAAAAAAAGAACTTTTAAAAATGAGTGTAAAAAAAGATAAATTACAAAGATCATTAGGTGGTATATCTGAGATGAAAAAAGTTCCAGACTTAGTATTTATTATTGATACAAATTACGAATCTCTTGCAATTCAAGAGTCGCTTAAATTGGAAATTCCTATTGTTGCAATATTAGACAGTAATTCAAATCCTGATGGTATTGATTACCCGATACCAGGAAATGATGATGCTAGAAGAGCAATAGATTTATATTGTAATCTAATTAAAGAGACAATTATTTCTGCAAAAAGTTCAATTCCTGTAGTTGAAAAAAAAGATACTATAAAGAAAGAGACTAAATCATCCAAGACTGTCCAAGAAAAAGATAGAGAAAAATTAGAGGAAAAATTTAGTGAAAAAAAAAAAGAAAAGTTAAATTGATATGAGTGATGTTGAAAAAGTAAAAAAGTTAAGAGCTGCTACTGGAGCTGGTTTTAAAGACTGCAACTTAGCTATAAAAGAGTCCAATGGAGACCTAGATAAAGCTGTAGAGATTTTAAGAGTTAAAGGAATTTCTAAAGCATCAAAAAAAATGGCAAGAGAAGCAAAAGAAGGCTTGGTAGCAATCAGCGGTGATGAAAAAAAGACCTCAATAATTGAAGTTAATTGTGAAACAGACTTTGTTGCAAAAAATAATGATTTTATAAATTTTGTAAAGGAGTTAAGTGAATTAAACAATCAAAATGACTCTAATCTTGATAATCTAAAAAAATCTAAAATGAAAAATGGTTCCTCAGTTGAGGATAATTTAGTTGCTTTGATAGCTAAAATTGGAGAAAAAATAACAATCGGCCAAACAAAAACTATTTCAAACTCTTCTTCAACTAATTACCAATATTTACATACAGTGGTTAAGGATAACTTGGCAAAACTAGCTGTAATTGTCTCGTTGGAAACTAAAGAAAATTCTGAAACTGTGAAAACATTTGGAAAACAATTATCAATGCATATTGCAGCTTCAAATCCTTTAGCTTTAGAGTCCACTTTAATTGACAAAACAATTATTGATAAAGAGCAAGAATTAATAACAGAAGAGCTTAAGAATTCGGGTA
>CACIKE010000005.1 GCA_902587155.1 uncultured Pelagibacteraceae bacterium
CTTTATACCCAGATAAAAAACCAAATATTGGTTTATTAAATATAGGTTCAGAAGAACTTAAAGGAAATGAAACTATCAAAGAAACATTTAAAATATTGAGTAATAAAAAATCTGAAGATTATGATTTTTCTGGATACATTGAAGGTAATCAAATTATGGATGGCAAAATAAATGTAATAATTTCTGACGGATTTACTGGAAATATAGCTTTAAAAACAGCAGAGGGAACTGCAAATTTCATCGTTAAAGAATTAAAAAATGCGATGAGTGGCTCACTTTTAGGAAAAATTTCTTCCTTATTAAATTATAATAATTTAAAAAAATTTAAAAACCGACTAGATCCTAGATTATATAACGGTGCAATTTTTTTAGGCTTAGACTCACCAGTTGTGAAAAGTCATGGTGGTACAGACTTTATAGGGTTTTCAAACTCTTTAGATGTTTGTAATAAAATTGTTAAAGGAAATTTGATAGAAAAAATAAAGTTTAATATTTAAAAATGAGAATAAATTTAACTAAAAAAGACTTAATCAACCAAATTTATATGCAGCTGGGTTTTTCAAAACTAGTATCTGAAAATCTTATTAATGATTTTCTCTCAACAGTTATACTTAACTTGAAAGAGGAAAAAAAACTCAAATTATCAGGCTTTGGAACTTTTTCCATAAGAAGAAAAAAATCAAGAATTGGTAGAAATCCTAAAACTAAAGAACCTACGGTTATTTCAAGTAGAGAAGTTGTCCTATTTAAACCTTCAAAAGAATTTAAGGAATTTATTAACAATAAAAATGATTAATAAATCTGAAAATGCTTACAAAACAATAGGGGAAGTGGCTGAAATTTTAGAATTAAAGTCAAAAAATAAGGGAGTTTTTTCTACACACACTATTCGATTTTGGGAAACGCAGTTCAAGCAAGTTAAGCCAAAATTATTAAATTCTAATAGAAGATATTATGATCAAAAGACTATAGATATCTTAAAAAAAATAAAATTTCTTCTTAAAGACCAAGGCATGACTATAAATGGAGTTAGAAAAATCCTAGATAATTCAAATATTAACGACACTTTAAATCTTGACGAAATTTCAAATAAATCTATAAGAACTAAGAATTTTAAAAATAAAGTTTTAAAAATTTCAAAAATTGTTAAAAATTTAAAAAACTATAAGTAATGGCAAAAAAAACACACGTAAAAGTTAGATTGGTACCCGAAAGTAAACCAGACAGCCCTTTTTTTTATTATGTAAAAAAACCAGCAGGTGGTGAAAAAGCAAAAGTTAAACTCTCAGCTCGTAAATATAACCCAAGCACTAGAAAGCACGAAGTTTTTGTTGAAAAAAAACTGCCCCCTCACAGTAAGTAGCTATTTTTTTTTAAAATTTCTTTTTTCGTAATCAATATAAGACCATATCATATTTTTCCAGATACGATTGGTAATTTTAGGATCTATTTTATTTGCAAGAGATTTTTTTCTTATATTTTTCAAAATTATTTTAATTCTTTTGTTATCGATTATTTCTTTTTTTTTATCCTTAAGTTTTAAAACTTGATTTACAAGATTAGTTCTTTGTTTTATTAGTTTAATTAATGAATTATCTAATTTATCTAGCTTTAATCTTATCTTATTAAGTTTTTTTCTTTTTAAAGGCGACATTTATATATTTGGATAATATGAAAATTATTATATTTATCCCCACATGTATACAACAAATACAGAAATAAATAATCAGCTATCAATTTGGTTAATTGTTATGTTTTGGATTATATCTTTTATGATAATAGTTGGTGGCTTAACAAGACTTACTGATTCAGGTCTTTCAATAACAGAGTGGGAATTATTTTCTGGATTTTTTCCACCTCTTAACCAGAACGATTGGATTGTTTATTTTAATCTTTATAAACAAATTCCTGAATTTAAATTACAAAACTATAATATGACTTTAAGTGAATTTAAGGTTATCTTTTGGTGGGAATGGGCACATAGATTTCTTGGAAGATTGATTGGTCTTGGATATTTGATACCACTAATTTATTTTTCTTTTAAAATAAAGATCACTAAATTATTTAATCTATATTTCATATTTTTTCTCATATGTTTTCAGGGTTTAATCGGCTGGTATATGGTTAGTAGTGGATTAGTTGATAGAGTGGATGTAAGTCACTTTAGATTATCCTTACATTTATTTTTGGCTTTTTTGATTTTATCTTTAATTTATTGGAATTATTTAAAAATTAACATATCAAGAAAAATAACAAACAAACTAAACGTATTCATTCCTTTATTCTTTTTGATTTTAGTTTTTTTACAAATTTCGATTGGTGCTTTTGTTTCCGGTATGGATGCTGGCAAAATCTATAATTCATGGCCACTGATGGGTGATACTTATTTTCCTAATGATAATAATATCATTAATCTATTTGAATTTGCAGCTTTAAGTGATCCTTCTTTAGTACAATTTATTCATCGTAATTTAGCTTATTTAATAGGAATTTTTTACATTTTAATTTTCTACAAGATTTATAGAAACAAGATGTATGATTTATATAAATCTATTAACTATTTGGGAATATTTATAATTCTTCAAATTATATTAGGTATTTTCACAGTATTATATGGTGCACAGATTTATATTGCATCTATGCACCAAATAAGTTCAATTTTCTTGGTTAGCTCAAGTATTTATTTTTTTTATTTAAATACAAAATTTAACTAACTGCTTTTAAACTTCCTTTCGATGATTTGTTCAAGGCCTGATCTAAATCATCAATAATATCATCAATGTGCTCAATACCGATACAAAGTCTAACATAACTCTGGGTTACCCCTGATGCTGCTAACTCTTTTTCATTTAATTGACTATGAGTAGTACTAGCAGGATGTATAGCTAAACTTCTTGCATCACCAATGTTTGCTACATGGTAGAACATTTTTAAAGACTCAATAAATTTTTTCCCAGCCTCAATACCACCTTTAAGTTCAATACCAACCATTGGTCCATTTCCACCTTTAAGATATTGTTTAGCTCTATCAGCAATTTTCTTCTCATGTTCGGTTGAATATATAACTTTAGTAACTTCTTTATGTTTTTTTAAGAAATTAACTACTTTTTCAGCATTTTCACAATGTTGCTTCATTCTTAGAGCCACGGTTTCAAGTCCCTGAATTATTGCAAAAGCATTATCTGGTGCTAAAGCAGAACCTAAATCTCTAAGCAAACAAACTCTTGCTCTGACTGCAAAAGGTACATTAGCTCCAGTTAATTCTGGTACAGCTTTTCCCCAAACAACACCTCCATAACTTGCATCAGGCTCATTAAATAAAGGTTGTCTTTTAGGATCTGCAGTCCAGTCAAAGTTACCACTATCAACTATGCTTCCAGCAACAGCAGTTCCATGTCCTCCAATATATTTTGTTAATGAATGTATAACAACAGCCGCTCCATGTTCTATAGGTTTACATATTACTGGCGCAGCAGTATTATCCATTATTAATGGAATATTATATTTTCTTCCAATATCAGAAACTTCTTTAATAGGGAACACTCTCAAATATGGATTAGGTAATGTCTCACCATAAAAAGCTCTGGTCCTATTATCTATTGCCTTTTCAAAGTTTTTAGGATCTCTTGGATCAGCATATCTAATTTCAATCCCAAGTTTACTTAACGTATGTGTAAATAATGAAACTGTTCCGCCATAAAGATCCGTGGAACTAACAATATTATCACCTGATTGAGCGACATTTAGAACTGCAAAACTCGAAGCTGTTTGGCCTGATGAAACCGTTACACAAGATAATCCACCTTCCAATGCTGCAATTCTTTTCTCTAAAACATCATTAGTTGGATTCATAATCCTAGTATAAATATTTCCAAATTCCTTTAATGCGAATAAATTTGCTGCATGTTCAGTACTTTGAAATTGATATGAAGTTGTTCTATATATTGGCACAGCAACAGCATTAGTTGCTGGGTCACTTCTGTAATCACCACCATGTATGGCAATGGTTTCAGGATTATTTCTTTTTTTACTCATTTTACTCCTTTTTTAGTGCTTTAGCTTTATGCAAGGCGCACAATATAGTTCAAATGCCTACCGAGTTTGTGTGATGATTTCCTCTTTAGCTGTAAGCCCGCAATAGGAACAAATCGGCGATATCAATATAACAAAAAAAAGGCTTAAAACAATAAAAATATCAATTTGACTTTGATCTTATTAATAGTATTAATCCTCGCACAATGACAAAATTCCTTAAAAAAGATCAATTATCATCTAATTGGTTTGAAATAGACGCTAAAAATGCTGTAGTAGGCAGACTAGCAACTGTCATATCAAAAATCATTAGAGGTAAAAACAAAACAACTTTCACACCACATATGGACGATGGAGATTTTGTAGTTGTTAAAAATATTGAACATATCAAATTTACTGGAAACAAATTTCAAAATAAAAAATACTATAGACACACAGGTCATCCAGGTGGAATAAAAGAGACTACACCTGAAAATCTCGCTAAAAAAAAACCAGGCGAAGCTCTTAAACTTGCAGTAAAAAGAATGCTTCCAGGGGGAGTGTTGGGAAAAAAGCAACTTACTAAATTGAAAATATATGTCGGAAATGATCATCCTCATTCAGCACAAAATCCTCAAGTTATACAATTGGATAAATTAAACTCTAAAAATATAGCAAGAAACTAAAATGGAAAATACCCAAACATCAACTAAAGCCCCAAAGATAAAACTAGACTTTAAAGACAGTAAGTATGCTACTGGAAGAAGAAAAACTTCAATAGCTAAAGTTTGGCTGAAAAAGGGTTCAGGTAAAATTTATGTAAATGGTAAACTTTTTAGTGATTATTTTTCAAGCGATAATCATAAAATGCAAATAGTAAGACCTTTCGAACTTATAAATCAAGCAACAGAATATGATGTAAAATGTAGTGTAAAAGGTGGAGGTCCAACAGGACAAGCTGGAGCAATGGTACACGGAATCTCTAAAGCTTTAGTTATGTTTGATGAAAAATTGAAATCTACACTTAAAACCGAAAAATTGACTACCCGAGACTCCAGATCAGTTGAAAGAAAAAAACCTGGACGTAAAAAAGCTAGAAGAAGCTTTCAATTTTCTAAAAGATAATTCTTTTTTAACTTTTAACTGTTATAATATTAAATGGCTAAGCTTAATGTACTAATTGCTGGATCAACTGGATATATTGGTGTTCAATTAATAAAATTGTTAATTAAACACAAGAATATCAATATAAAGTATCTATGTGGTAATTCCTCTGCTGGAAAAAAAATTTCATCATATGATACTTCGTTAAAGTCCAAAAAGTTACCAAAAATTATTAAGTATAATAAAAAATATTTAAGTTATGTTGATATTATATTTACTGCTCTGCCGAATGGGGAAGCTCAATTAATTTCAAAAGATTTATTAAAAAAAAATACTTTAATTGATTTAGCTGCTGATTTTAGACTAAATAAAGCCTCTGATTATCTTAAATGGTATAAACAAAAGCATAAAGCGTTAAGTAATATAGAAAATAGTATTTATGCTTTACCTGAAATAACAGGAAAATTAGTTAAAAAATTTAGCATTATTGGGTGTCCAGGTTGTTACCCTACATCAATACTTTTACCACTTGTTCCATTAGTTAAAGAAAGATCGATCAACTTAAAGAATATCATTATAGACTCCAAATCAGGATATTCTGGAGCGGGTAGAGGAGTGCACAAAAAATTCAAAAACAAAAATTTATACGAATCTCTTAGTGCATATGGTGTAGGTTTTCATAGACATAATTCAGAAATTGATCAAGAACTAAAAAATAACTCTTCCTCAAAAATCAATTTTATTTTTACACCTCATATTATTCCAATGTTTAGAGGTATATTAAGTACAATATATTTGGACTTAAAACCTGGTACTACTTTAAATAAAGTACAAAATATTTTGAAAATATTTCATAAAAAGAATAAATTTGTAAAGATAAAGAATATTAACTCTTTTTTGAGCACAAATGACGTTATGAATACTAATTATTGCTTTATTTCTGTATGTAAAACCAAATTTAAAGATAAAATAATAATTTTATCGGTCATTGATAATCTTATTAAAGGAGGAGCAGGTCAAGCAGTTCAAAATATGAATTTGAAATTTGGTTTTAAAAATAATGAGGGATTATTATGAAAAAATTATCATTATTAATTTTCTTTCTAGTTATTTCTTGTGCCCCTGTACAAACTGAGAAAAAAATTAATTTTTCAAAAGATCTAACTTTTAAAGAATTTAAATCAAATTTAAAAGTTTACGTAGATAATAGTGATTATCCAAATATAGATGAATAAAATTGTTAACATTGCAATTGTTGGTTTGGGTCAAGTAGGTATTTATCTTTACAATGAATTAAGGTTAAAAAAAAAAGAAATCGAAATAAAAACAGGAAAAAAGATAAATATCGTTGCAATTTCTGCAAAAAATAGAAATAAAAAAAGGAAATATAATATTAATAAAAAGATTTTTTATACAAACCCTTTTAAAATTCTGAAAGAAAAAAAAATAGATATTTTATTTGAGTCTATTGGACAATCCGATGGAATTTCAAAAAAAATTGTTGTGATGGCTTTAAAAAATAAGATTAATGTTATAACACCAAATAAAGCTTTAATTTCTAAACACGGCAATGAATTAGCTAAATTAGCTGAGAAGAATAATGTAAATTTAGAATTTGAAGCATCTGTTGCTGGCGGAATTCCAATACTTAGAACGATTAAAGAAGGTTTAGCCACAAATAAGATAAAGAAAGTCTATGGAATTTTAAATGGAACAACTAATTATATTCTAACAGAGATGGAAAATTCAAATGAGACTTTTGATAAAGTTTTAAAAAAAGCTCAAGAACTTGGTTATGCCGAACCTGGTAATCCTAAATTAGATTTGAATGGGTTTGATGCTTTTGCAAAAGTTAGGATTTTATCAGCGCTTGCATTCAATAATCAAATTTCCCATCACAAATGTATTATGGAAGGTATAGAAAATATTGATTTAAAAGATATCAAAATTGCAAATCAATTAAATCTTAGAATTAAGTTACTCGGTATATGTGAAATGATAAATAATCGTTTATTTGAAACTGTTCATCCATGTTTAGTTGGTAAAGACACATACATAGGTAATGTAAATGGTGTTATGAACGCTGTTATTACGGAGGGAAAACCTGTTGGTGAGAGCATACTTCAAGGGGAGGGCGCAGGTCCAGGACCTACTTCATCCTCTCTATTATCTGATTTATTATCTATTCTTAGAGGAAATATAAAATATCCGTTTGGAATTTCTTCAAACAAAAGAAAAGATGTAAAGGCTTTTAATAATGATGACTACTCAAATTCTCTATATTTAAGATTTGAAGTTAAAGATAAACAAGGTGTTTTATCTTCGATAACTAAT
The DNA here is from genome assembly GCA_902587155.1 of uncultured Pelagibacteraceae bacterium. Classification (GTDB taxonomy): domain Bacteria; phylum Pseudomonadota; class Alphaproteobacteria; order Pelagibacterales; family Pelagibacteraceae; genus Pelagibacter. The sequence goes on from CACIKE010000005.1 coordinate 7,450, forward strand.
CGACTGGCTAAATATAAGATATCTGTAAAAAGGATAATACAAACACCTGATAAAAAAAGAAATTCAGCTACTATTGTCATAATTACTCATAAAACATCAGAAAAAAATGCTAGAAATTGTTTATCAATATTTAGAAAGAATAGAAATATTTTAAAATTTCCAACATTAATTAGACTATATAATTAATGGAAATTTATATTAAAATTTTTGAAGTTATTTTTCCCGTTTTTTTTGTTATTGGCGTTGGTTATTATCTTGGTAAGAAAAACCCTAAATTCGATACTAATTTTATAACAAATTTTGCTGGCAACATTGGTACACCAGCAATGATTTTTTATACAGTAACAACAACTGGAATTACTTTAGATATTTTTATTCATTATTTTATTTATGCTATAATAATGATTACTGGTTTTGCAATTATTGGGCTTTTGCTTCTTTTTTTTCTTAAAAAGGATTTAAGTATGGAGCTTCCTCCATTAATTCTACCAAATACCGGTAACATGGGTGTTCCAATTTGCCTTTTTGCATATGGCACTCAAGGTCTTGGTGTTGCTTCTGCTATAGCTTCTGTCATAATTTTGTTCCATTTTACGCTAGGTGTTTTTTTAGCAAAAAAAAGTTTTTCTTTTGATATTTTAATTAAAAGTCCACCTGTGTATGCTATTATTATATCTGTTTTTTTTTTATATTTTGAAATTGACACACCTTTATTTCTTGAGAACACAACATTCCTTTTAACATACGCAACAATTTTCTTAGTTTTAATGTCATTAGGTATCGCTCTTACTAAATTTAGATTTTCATTGAAAAACTCAATTATCTTATCCTTATGTAGGGTAATAATAGGACCCTTAATAGCATTTGCTGTGATTTATAATTTTGATTTGTCTGGATTGGCTGCAGGTGTTCTACTTATACAAAGCGCAATGCCCAGCGCTATATTGAATTATCTAGTTGGTAGCATGTATTCACCAAAAAAAATTGTTGATAGTGTTGCTAGTACAATAGTTGTTTCAACCTTAATGTCCTTTATAACTATTCCAATTGTTGTATTCTTTGCTTTAAAATACTTTAATTAATCTATATCCTTTAAGTTCATGAAGGCTATAATTTTCAATCTTTTAGCGTGGGTAATGCTTCCAATTATGGACGGATTTGCTAAGTATTTAAGTGCAGACCTTCCTGTTTTACAAATTACATGGGCAAGGTATTTTTTTACAGTTGCTTTTACTCTTCCAATTATGTTTTTCTTTTTTAGAGAAAATCTAGTTTGGACAGATAAACCAAAATTACAATTTATAAGAGGTATAATTCTTTTAACAGCTAATATCTGTTTTTTTTATGCAATCTCAGTAATTTCATTAGCAAAAGCATTAACTTTAGCTTTTGTTGCACCTTTGATTGTTACAGCTTTTTCTCCAATTTTTTTAGGAGAAAAGGTTGGTTTTAGAAGATGGTCTGCTGTAATTATTGGATTTATAGGTTCATTAGTGGTTATAAGACCTGGGTTTGTAGAAATAAACTTAGCAAGCATAGCGGCTCTTGGAACTGGAATAATGTATGGTTTCTATTTAATTATTACTCGTAAATTAAGTACTTCAGATAATCCTCTATTAACTTTGTTATTAACTGGTGTAGTAGGGGCCATAATAGTTTCTACGGTAATGCCATTTGTATGGGTTAGCCCTACTTTAAATCAGTGGTCTATGATGGCTGCCATAGGGATTTTTGCATGTATTGGGCACCTTTTTTTAATTTTATCTCTTAAATACGCTGATGCATCTAAATTAGCTCCATTTAGCTACTTTGAGATCATTACTAATATAATTATAGGTTATTATTTCTTTAGTGATTTCCCAGATAATTGGACTTTTTTAGGATTATTTATTATTGTATTAAGCGGCATCTATATCTCTAGGAGAGAGAATATAGTTAAAAAAATTAAATAATAGGTATTATTTATTTACTAATATATAAAGTATTACTTTTATTATTTACTATAAGCTATTGTAATTGTTACATTTTTATAAAATCTAAAATTTAACAAGAATTTGATATAAATGGATTTTATAAATGTAAAACATATTTGATCTCAGTTTCAGTACTTAAATTTTCAGCTAAATCTTAAAAATATTAGATTATCGTTAAAAATAGCGGCTTTTTGAACATAAGAAAAAAAGGAAATCTTAAAAAATGAGGTGTTCTAAAAGCGTTGATATAGTTAGATTGTAGAGCGATGCACTAATTGAATATAGCATTTAAACGGCCAAATAGGGGTCTATTTTAAGCGTAGGCTTATCCATGGTACAACTAAGGGGTGAATTATGATATTTAAGAGAAAATTAAGTAAAAAGATCAAAAAATGTTGATATTACTGGGTTTTTTAACATAATAAATCTCTAAAATAAGGCTAAATGGCTGCTTTTTCAGATCTAAGTAATTTAAGCTTTTGCTTTATTCCACCTCTTCCAGAGTATCCTCCAAGAGCTCCATCTGATCTAATCACTCTATGACAGGGTATTTTTGGGGCATATGGGTTTTTAGAGCAAGCGTTAGCGACAGCACGTGCTGATTTAGGGCTTTTTATGCTAATAGCTACTTGTTTGTAGGTTTTTACCTCACCTTTAGGGATGGTTTTGAGATATTTCCAAACTTTTAATTGAAATTTAGTTCCTTTGAGTGTCATTAGTGAAAAACCCCTGTTTCCTTGCACTTTTAAGGGTGCAAAGAACAGTTGTTTTGGCACGTCGTTGATGCGCTACCGCCATGCCTCCCGCTCCACATGTTCAGCGATGCTCTGTGAAGCTTTCTGCCCCCTGGAATTGTACCTCTCGGCTTTTCTCCAATTGGCCAGTTAAGAGTTGCCTCTTAATTCACCATTAACTTAACAAATACTGATTTTAAAATGTATCACTTTTTAGGTGATTCTATTATTTTTCTAATTTCGTTGTGAATAGTGGGGATAAATCAGTTTTTAAAAAGCAATATAAAATAACTAAATAAAAACAAAATGGCCATTATGCTTAAAAAAATTGTATTAATACTTTTACCAGTATTTCTATATTGAATGAAACTCAAAATAATAAAACCAATTGAGCTTATCAAAAACCATACAGCTGGAATTTCACCATCAATTGAACCCATAAATTTATAATTTAAACTATTGACATTATAAATCACTTGATATATTACTAATGATAATTAATTGTTATCAATAGTAATAATATGAATGAGTTAACAACAGACCTAAAAACTCTACATGAAGCAACTTTAAATAACCTCAAAAACTCTAAGGCAAACAACACTTTAAGAGCGTATAAATCTGATTTTAAGGACTTTGGTGCTTTTTGTGCAAAGCATGGCTTAAAATCGTTACCAACTGAACCAAAAATAGTCTCCTTGTACCTTACTCATCTATCAAAAAACTCAAAAATAAGCACTTTAAGAAGACGATTAGTATCAATAAGCATGGTTCATAAGCTAAAGGGACTTTATTTAGATACTAAACATCCGATCATAGTTGAAAATTTAATGGGTATAAGAAGAGTGAAAGGAAGCATTCAGAAAGGTAAAAAACCTATATTAATCAATCATTTAAAATTGATTATTAATGTAATAAATGAACAAAAAATCAATGAGTTAAAGAAACTTAGAGACAAATCAATAATATTAATTGGCTTTGGAGGTGGATTTAGGAGAACAGAAATTATTTCTATTGATCATGAAGATTTAGAATTTGTACCGGAGGGACTTAAAATCTCAATTAAAAAATCAAAAACTGATCAATTTGGTGACGGAATGATAAAGGGACTACCCTACTTTAACAATGAAATTTACTGTCCTGTAACAAATTTAAAAAAGTGGTTAGAGGTTTCTAAAATTAAATCTGGACCTATTTTTAAAAGATTTTCTAAAGGTTCATCATTAACAAATAAAAGGTTAACCGATCAATCTGTAGTTTTATTGATTAAAGAGTATCTTAATTTAGCAGGTATAGAAAATAAAAATTTTGCTGGTCATAGTTTACGGTCAGGTTTTGCAACTGTGGCTGCAGAGTCAGGGGCAGATGAGCGAAGTATAATGGCAATGACAGGACATAAAACAACACAAATGGTTAGAAGGTATATTAAAGAAGCAAATATATTTAAGAATAACGCTTTGAATAAAATCAAAATCTAATCTTTAAAATCTTTATGTACAAAAATTAAATCTGCGTGAGACCAATTTACAAAATGATAGTCATTAGAAATAAAATATCTATATAAGTCAGATTTTAATACACGATTGATATTGTTATTTTTAAATTCTAATTTTTTCATTTGATAATCAATAAACTCTACAGAGATAACTTTTGGTTTATAATATTTGATATCAAAGTTTTTTAATATATCGATCTCATGACCTTCAACATCAATATTGAAATAGTCTATTTCTTTGATTTTATAATCTTTTAAAATTGAATTAAGTGTAAATGTCTCGATCTTTTTCAAAGAAAAATTTGTTTTATCTTTAATGGTTTTTTTTTCTAATGAGTTAATCGGTGATCCAGAGTGAAAAAAAAATAGATCCTTTTTAGAATTATCTGAAGATACACATTTACAAATATTTATTTCATCTGGTCTGTCTAAATCAAATAATCTTATATTTTTTGGGTCTAAGTCAATATTCATTCCACTCCAACCTCTTTTATAAAGTAAATATGTGTTATTATTAGATATTGGATGTTGACATCCCACATCTAAGTAAAACCCCTTTTTTTGGGATTTGAAAATATAATCGATAAGTAAATCACATCCGCCAAAAGAATAACTTTTTTTTGTGGAATAAATCTTTTTTTTTAAGATACTTAATTTATCAATAAACTTAGACATAAAATCTTACGTAAAAAATAATTTTAATTTACAAATTAATAAATCAAAAAAATAATTAAAAGTTTTTTTTGGTTCACTCAAAGGACCTTCATATTTTGTTTTAGATTTTAAATAATATTTTTTAAAAAATTTAGTAGAAAAACCCCATTTTTTTAAAAATGTTTTATCCCCTCTATTTTGAATAAAATTCTTTTTCTTTCTCGTCGTTAATGAACCAAAATGATAAACTTTAAAATCATTTAAACCCTTAAATATTCTCACTCCTTCTTTCCATAATTTCATATTAAAATCTGGATCAGAACCTATACCAGGATTAAATTCTTCACTAAAACCGCCAACTTTATCCCACATTTTTTTTGAAACTAAATGTGGAGCAAAATGAGTTCCTTGATGATCATAAAAATTAATATTCTTATATTTGGATAATAAATCATCTTCTTTAAAGGTATCTAGATCAGTACCGAAATTACAAACTATATGACCAGAGTTAGGTTCAATCATTGTACCAGATAGATAGAAATCATCATGATTAAAACTTTTAACTTCATTTAATAAAACTTTATCCCAATCAGGACAAAAATACATATCATCATGACTATAAAGAACATATTGATTAGTTACTAATTTTGCAGCCTTATTTATTGAAGAACATAGACCAATATTATCATCTGATATTGTATGTTTATAATGGTTAGCTTTAATAAAATTTAATGTGCCGTCTGATCCATTATTAACATGTATTATTATTTCATGTTCAAAAGAAGAATTTTTTTCTAAACTTTTTAAACAAAGTTTTAGATAATCTAAATTATTATAAGTTGGTATTAATATGGAAATCATTTTATGGTTTATGCCATAAATATTTTTTTGTACCATTTATCTCATAGGTCTTATTAATGATAAAATCTGCTACAAGTGTCGAATTAAAATATTTCGTGTATTTAGCTTTACCTTTTTGTCCAATTGTCTTGCGCAATTTTTCATCTTCAGAAATTTTTTCAATTTTTTCAGATAAATCGGTAATATTCTTATAAAAAACCATCTCTGAGTTATCGAAAAAATCGCCATAACAAGTTTTTTCATCAATTAATGTAACTAAGCCATTACCTATAATTTGAGTAATTCTATCACTACTGTAATATTTTATTGGTGTTCCCCTACTTAGGTTGAGTCCCATTTTTGAATTAGATATATTTTTGAAATATTGATCGGCCCAAATAGGTTGAATATTGTCCATACCAAAAATATCAAATCTTATATTTTTACATTTATTGATCAGTGATTTTATAAATTTTTCTCTATCATCAGAAGATCGGGTTTTTAATTGACCCCTGTGTACACCGTGACTTAATGCAAAAAAAACATCATTAGAGCAATCTTTTTTGAAATTATTGAGTGTTTCCATCGATTGATCTGATGGATTCGGTATAAAATAGTTTAATCTATTTTTAGATAAAAAGCTTAATGCATCAGGAGAAGTGGTTAAAAAATTTGAATCTATCACATCAGATTTATCTAGAATTCGTTTTTTATTTTTCTGAAAATCAGGACCGTTTTTGTTCAAAGGATCAAGAAACCATTGAGCTATTTTTAAATTAGAATAATCTTTTTTAAGACTATATAGAATATCTTTCGAAATCATGTCTGCATGTCCTAAAACAATTAAATCTGGTTTGAAATGATAACAAGTTTTAACTAATTTATCATTTAATGTATCAGATCCATAAAAATCCTTTAAGGATTTACCTCTACTCACAATGTCTCTGTCGCTAAATTCTAAAACGCTGTGCCCAAGTCTGATGAACCCATTATTCAATCTTCTTCCAGTATTAAAGAAAAGTCTACCGTTATGCCGCTCATTAAAATTAGTAATATGTAATATTCTTAAATTTGATTGAGAATTAGAAAAAAAAGGTTTATTTATTCTAATTAAATTATTTCTAATTTTATCTATTTGTTCAGAAACATATTCATGAGATAAATAAAAGTTTTTATAAGACAATGTTTGATATTTTTTTCTAATAGATGAATTCTTAATTAAATCTTCAATATTTTTATAAATTTCATTAACATTAAGGTTTTTTAGTATTCGACCATTAGTAATAGTTTCTGGTAAACCGCCTCTATTACTTATGATGACAGCACAACCATTTGCAGCAGCCTCTAAACTTGTCCTTCCAAAAGGTTCGTCCCATCTAGAACATACTACTGCAATACTCGTCTTTTTATAGATATTAATTACCTCTTTGTGTTCTTTAAATCCAAAATTTTTTAATCGACTATGTTTAAAATTAAGTTTATCTCTTGGTTCATCACCTACGACATAAGCTTTCCAGTTTTTATATTTTTTTAAAATTTTTATCACTGCTTGACCAAAAAGGTCGTATCCTTTAGATCTATTAAGTTTTCCAACAAATGTAATTAATCTTTTTTTATTTTTAAAATTGATCTTATTTTTTGAAGCTGATTGATTGATTACAATTAATTTTTCACTATTAATAGCATCAGATTTCATTTTTTGTAAAAATCTTTTCTTAGACCAGTTACTATTAAAAATAATTCTATAGCAATTATTAAGTAAAAACGATCTTTCCTTAATACTTTTTGATCCAGACATAGTCAAAGGATCATTATGAAAATAAAGAATATAATCTTTATCTTTAAGATTATTTACGAGATATTTTAAATAAATTGGTCTATTATGTAATTCTATAATTTGTGAATTAATTTTTTTTTCTATTTCAATAAATTTTTTGACATATTCTTTATTTTGGCTAGAAAAAATTTTTTTTTTAATATTAATATTATAATATTTTTGATCGAATTTTTTATCGTAGTTTGTGTGCCCAAAAACCGTAATATCTTTTTTAAATTTACTTGATCTCAATGTATCATTTATAAATAATGAAACTGCACCTGCATAAGATGGTGAAAAATTTTCTTTTAAAGGAAGTAAAATGGAAATTTTCATTTATTTTTGATTAATTTTTTTCTTAATTTATAATTTTTTTTTAATCTGTATTCATTTTTCATTGCATCAGATTTTGAGTCGTATTTTTCATAATAAACTAACTTCCATTTTTTTCCCCTTGTAAACTTAGCCCCTTTACCAGAGTTGTGTAAATTTAATCTTTTTTTAATGTTTCCTGTATAGCCAACGTATGAAATCCTTTTTAAATTTTTATCTTTAGTGGTAATTAAATAAACAAAATATGGCATTTTGGCGGTCCCTAGGGGAATCGAACCCCTCTTTCGAGGATGAAAACCACGTGTCCTAACCGATAGACGAAGGGACCGAATTTGGATCTTTTATTGTAAAATATTATATTTATCAAGTTTTTATAGTGTCTTCTCTTGTAACAATTTTACAAGTATTTGAGCTTTTATGTGTAACTAGAGTTTGAGTAATATATTTATTATCTTTTAGATCTATGCCTTTCACTAAATCACCTGATGTAATACCTGTCGCACAGAAAATAGAGTCACCTTTAATAATTTCTTTTAAATCATATTTTTTGTTTAAATTTTCAATACCCATTAATTTAGCTCTTTTTATATCTTTATCATTATCAAAAATAAATCTTCCCTGAAACTTACAGTTATATGCATCAATAGCTGAAGCAGCTAAAACTCCTTCGGGTCCTCCACCTATACCCAAAAAAATGTCTACATCATATTTATCATCGGTTACCATTAATGCTCCAGATACATCGCCATCAGAAATTAATTTAGTATTAACATTCATTTTTTTTAATTGATCAATAATTTTTTTATGCCTAGGTCGATCTAATAAACAAGCAGTAATATTTTTTAAATCTTTGTTTAAAGAATCAGCTATATTCTTAATATTTTTTTCAACCGAAAAGTCTAAATCGGTCGCTTCAAAAGGTATTTTGTCTGAAACTGCAATTTTATCCATATAGGTTTCTGGTGCATTAAAAAGATTTCCTTTTTCTGCAATTGATATTACTGATAATGCTCCAGGAAGATTTTTTGCAACAAAGTTTGTTCCCTCTACTGGATCAACTGCTATATCAATATTTAAATTTCCACCTAAACCTAATTTTTCACCTATATATAACATTGGGGCTTCATCTAGTTCACCCTCACCTATTACAACTTGTCCATTGATAGAAAGTTTATTAATTTCATTTCTCATCGAGTCCGTTGCGGCTTTGTCAGCATTTTTTTTTTGGTTTTTTCCAATAAAATCATAGCAAGAAATAGCTGCTTTTGAAGTTACTGTTATTATATCATTTATTAAATCTTTATTTAAAGCCACTAAATTTTTTCTTTAGATATATTTTCTGTATTTAATTTTAACTTATTCTCAAATTCGTTAAGTCTTTTCCAAACTGAAATAAGTTCAACAATTATAGGCCAGCTTCTTACTAAGTATTGAAGTGAAGTTTCTACTCTACCAAAAGCTCTAATAATTTGTTGAACAAAACCCAGAGTAATAGCCCCTGTTACAATAGTTGGAGCTAAAGCAAGATAAGGAACGATTACCATTCCTTGTAAATAACTCCATTTAACAGCATTAAAATAAAGATAATGAAAATACATCTTATAATGAATTTTTCTCACACCCCCGTACAAACTATCAATTCTCATTGGTTGAGCATTTTCCTTAAAGTCTTCACCAAGAACTAATTCTTTTCTGTATGCAGCCTCCTCTTTTTGAATATCATATTCTATACCTGGTAATTTGATCCCTACAGCAGCGAGTATAAATGTACCACCTAAGGCAGATATTATAGCTACCCAAACTAAAGCATGATTAACCTCACCTATCCATGGTAATACGGTTATACTTTTAGACAAACCCCATAAAATTGGAGTAAACGCAATCAATGTCATAACACTTCTTAAAAGTTCTGCACCCAAACCTTCCATTATTCTAGCAAACTTAAGAGTATCCTCTTGAACTCTTTGTGATGCGCCTTCAATTGATGAAGCAAAATTCCATTTATCATGATAAAAATCAGCCATAGCTGTTCGCCATCTAAAAGTCCAATGACTCGTAAAATAATCACTAAATATGACCACCAATATATAAACAGCAGCAATTTTTGCGAATGTAAAAAGATAAGCAATAAATTCTTTCTCAGTTACTGCACCTGGTTCAGCTAAGGCTTTTTGCAAGGTATCATAGAACTCACCAAACCATTCATTAATTCTAACATCTAGTTGTACTTGATACCATGTAGCAGCAAGAATTAGTACAGTACCGCCAATACTCCACAAATGCCATCTTTTATCTGTAAAAAATTTAAACATAAGTTTAGTTTAAAAAATTGTCTGCATAAGATTTTTTCACAATTTTTCTACGTTTTGGTTCTATTATTTCAAAATCAATTTTATTTTTTTTTGCATAATTAATTGCTAGTTCTTTAGAAGTAAATTCTAATTTTAATTCAGTATAAGTGTCAGATGAACTTTCCCATCCCATTAATGGATTTCTTGTAGGATCTTTAGTTTTAAATTCCAAAATCCATTTATCAATTTTGCCTAAACCGGACTGCATGGCTGTTTTATTAGGTTTATAAATTTTTGCTTTTTTCATAATTGATGGTCGGAGTGGCAGGATTCGAACCTGCGACCCTCTGGTCCCAAACCAGATGCGCTACCAGGCTGCGCTACACTCCGAATGAAGTACTAATACAGTAGTTATTTATTTTTTCAATGTATAAAGATGTGTAAAACAAGGGATTTTTAATCAGAATCTGTTATATAAAGCTAATGATAATAATTTGTCCATGCGGTGAAAAAAAATTCGAAGTAGATGAAAACTTAATTCCAGATAAAGGCAGATTATTGAAATGTGGATCATGTGATCAAACATGGTTCTTTAATAAAAATGTTAGCGAACAAACAGAGCCATTAATTGATAAGCCTGCTAAACAAAAAAAGATTTTATATAAAGATGAAAATATTAATAAATCATTATCCAAAACACCTATAAAACCAGGATCAGAATTAGTTAAATATAAACCAAAATATAATTTTACCTTTGGAAAATTTTTAAGTTATATAATTGTTTCTATAATAACATTTGTTGCAATCATAATTGTATTAGACACATTCAAGAACCCATTAAGCAATGTTTTCCCGAATTTAGAACTTGTATTATATAATTTATTTGAAACCTTGAGAGATTTAATACTTTTTGCTAAAGATCTTAATTAAATGATTAATTATTTATCCAAACCCTTTATTTGGTTTTTTAAGCTTGAAGCCGCCAGTGGTTTAGTTTTATTATTTGCGGCAATAATTGCATTAATAATAAGTAATTCAGATTTATCAGAATTATATTTTTCAACTTTAAATCAATATTTATTTATTGGTATAAATGATTTTGGATTAAAATTATCAGTTCTACATTGGATAAATGATGCTTTGATGGCAATATTCTTTTTTTTTGTCACTCTCGAGATAAAAAGAGAATTTTTACAAGGTGAACTTTCTAATATAAAACAAGCCCTACTCCCAATAATTGCAGCAGTTGGTGGAATGTTAGTACCTGCATTATTTTATGTATTTATCAATTTTGGAGATAGCGAAACTATGAATGGTTGGGCAATACCCTCTGCTACAGATATCGCTTTTTCACTTGGTGTATTATCATTATTAGGAAAAAGGGTACCATTATCATTAAAAGTTTTTTTAACAGCTCTTGCGATTATTGATGATTTGGGTGCTATAGTAATTATAGCTTTATTTTATTCAGGAGACTTAAGTATTAAATATTTAAGTCTAATGTTGTTAGCTTTTTTAATCTTGCTGGTTATAAATAAATTTAACATTAAAAAATTCTTACCTTATTTAATTATTGGTATTTTCCTTTGGGATTTTACTCATAATTCTGGAATACATGCAACGATAGCAGGTGTTTTATTAGCAATGACAATACCTCATAGAAAAAAAGAAAAAGATTTTTCTTTATTAATCAAAATTGAGCATGCAATAAGCCCTTATGTCGCTTTTGGTATCATGCCTTTATTTGCATTTGCAAATGCCGGTGTTTCATTAGAAGGTTTATCTCTTGGATCTTTATTAGATAAAGTACCATTGGGAATAGTTTTAGGTTTATTTTTAGGTAAGCAATTAGGTGTATTTGTTTTTTCATATGTCGCTATAAAAACAAAAATTGCCCAAATGCCAAATAACACAAGTTGGTATAATTTTTATGGTGTAGGTGTGTTAACCGGTATTGGCTTTACAATGAGTCTTTTTGTAGGAAATTTAGCTTTTGTTGAAAACATGGAGTATATGGATGGCGTAAAAATAGGTGTATTAACCGGGTCATTATTATCCACTTTATTTGGCTACTTTTTGATATTACTTACCCCCAATAAGTAATTTATAAATGAAAAAATCAATATTTATAGTTTTGGTATTTATTATGTTTTTTTTTAAAAATTTTGCATCGGCTAATTACAATAAGGTTTTTTATGATTTACAAATAAACGGTATTTCGGGGGAACTTATAGATTTTAAAAAATATAAAGGTAAAGCAATTTTAGTAGTTAATACTGCAAGTTATTGTGGTTTTACGAAACAATATGAGGGATTACAAAAGTTGTGGGAAAAATATGAGTCAAAAGGCTTGATCGTACTTGGAATTCCTTCAGATTCATTTAATCAAGAAAAAAAATCAAATAAGGATGTCAAAGAATTTTGTGAGGTAAACTTTGATATTAGTTTCCCACTTACCACTATTACTGATGTAAAGGGTGAAAATGCACATGAGATTTTTAAGTGGGCTAAAGAAAACCATGGAAAATCTGCAGTGCCAAAATGGAATTTTTATAAAATTTTGATTAATACAGAGGGAAAAGTTGAAGATACATTCTCGTCATTAACTAAACCTATGTCACAAAAGATAATACAAAAAATAGAGGAAACTTTAAAAATTTATTGAAAGACCGTCATAAGCAGGCACTACATTTTTAGGCAATCTTTTTTTAAGAATATTATAATCTAAATCGCTATGTAGATTAGTTAATATCGATTTTTTTGGTTTAAATAATCTAATTACATCTAAAGTTGACGCTAAGTTAAAATGAGATGGATGGAAATCATATCTTAAACAGTCAATAATTAGATAATTTAAATTTTTAAAGAATCTATAATCTTTATCATAAATCTTATTGACATCGCTTATATAGGCTAACTTTTTATTAATTACAAAACAGTTTGATTTTACTTTACCATGTTTAACCTTAATAGATTTTACATTTATTTTATTCTTTTGATTAAGAATTGAATGATTATTTTTTAATCTATTTAACTTTAAAGTTGCAGGGTATTCTTTAGAATAACTATTAAAACAATATGAAAAACTTTTTTTTAAATACTTAGATGTATCTAAATCTGCATAAACATTTATTGGTTTTCTATTTTTAATATAAAAAATTCTAAGATCATTAATTCCGTGTGTTTGATCACTATGAATATGTGAATAAAAAACTTTATCAATTTTCGATATTTTATGACGTAATAATTGTTGTCTTAAATCTGGAGAGGTATCTATTAAAACATTTTCATCTGAAGTTTTTAATAAAGCTGAACATCTAGTCCTATAATTTTTTATATTTTTTGGATCACATTTACCAAAAAAACCATCTGCTCTTGGAACACCCATTGAACTACCACAACCAAGAATTATAAATTTCATAAAATATTATTGAAAAAATAATCTATTAAAATTATCTGTAGTTTTGTCTACAAGTTCTAACTTGGAAATTTCTTTTATTTCAGAGAGTTTATTAGCAGTAAAATCAATAAAAGAAGGCTCATTTTTTTTTCCTCTATTTGGAACTGGTGCCAAATATGGACTGTCGGTCTCTATTAAAATTTTATCTATTGGTAGAGATTTAAAGGTTTCTTGAAGATCAACTGAATTTTTAAAAGTAATAATTCCACTAGCAGAAAAATAAGAGTTCAATGTAAGGAGTTTTTCTGAAAATTTTTTTGATCCAGTAAAACAATGCATTAAAATTTTAGGATTATGTTCTTTATATTCATTGAGTATTTTAAAAGTATCATCCTCAGCATTTCTTGAATGTACAACAATAGGAACGTCACATTCTATTGCTGCTTCAATATGTGTTTTAAAACTAGTTATTTGTTTCTCTTTAGCACTGTTTTTATAATAATAATCTAGACCTGTTTCTCCTATTCCAATTATTTTAGGGTTTTCTTTAAGACTTTTAACTATTTCATTCTTAGTTATTGTATTACTGTCACTTTCATGTGGATGTATGCCTACTGTTCCATAAATGATCTCATCTTTATTGACTATATCTTTAATTCTAGAAAAACTCTCAAAAGATGTAGAAATAGTTAATAACTTTTTAATACCAACGTCCTTGGATCTTTTAAGTACATTTGAAAGATCACTAAGTAACGGTTCATGATCAAGATGGCAATGTGAGTCAATCATCTTTTTTTTCTATTTTCTTAATTAATATATCTATCTTATTTATCATATTACCTTTAATAATAAATTCATTATTAGAAATAGTTTCTAATTTGATATCTTTTTCTGATAAATTAAAAATTTTTAACGCTTTCAATGATGTTTCAGGAATAATTGGATAAAGTAAAAAGCTAATTTTTCTTACTATTTCTAATGTTGTATAAACTATAGTATTTAACCTAATTAAATTATCCTTTTTTTTCCATGGCTCTTGATCATTAAAGTATTTGTTTGCTTCAAAAAGTGAATTAACAATAAAATCTATATAAAAATTTATATTTTGTTCATTTATTTTAGACCTTATGGTCTCTAAATTTTCTCTAAATTTGTTTAATATCTTTAAATCATCTGGTTGAAAGTCAATTTGTGATGGAATTTTTCCATCACAATTTTTCATCGCAAAAGCAGTAACTCTTTGACATAAATTCCCATAATTATTTGCTAAATCGCTATTTATACAATCTTCAAGTCTATCTTGAGAAATATTACCATCGTTTCCAAATGAAATTTCCTTAACCAAATAATATCTCAAAGGGTCTAAACCATATTCTTCAATAATTTTTAATGGATCTAAAATGTTTCCCTTTGATTTCGACATTTTTTCTTCACCAGATAATATCCAACCATGTCCATAAACTTTTTTTGGTAAATCAATTTTAGCAGCTAAAAGGAAAGCAGGCCAATAAACCGCATGAAATCTTAGGATATCTTTACCAATTAAATGGATAGATGCTGGCCAGAATTTTTTAAAAAGTTCATTATTTGTATCTGGATAATTTAAAGCACTTAAATAATTTGTTAATGCATCCAGCCATACGTAAATAATATGTTTATCATTACTAGGAACTGGAATTCCCCATGTAAAAGTTTTACGACTTACAGAAAGATCTTTAAGACCACTTTTTACAAAACTAATTACCTCATTTTTCCTAGATTCAGGCAAAATAAAATTTGGATTATTTTCATAGAATTCTAATAAGGGTTTTTGCCATTTAGAGAGTCGAAAAAAATAAGACTCCTCCTCTATCCACTCAACGGTTGATTTTGACAATTTTGCAATTTTTTTTCCCTCTATTTCCTCTATTTCATCTTCATTGTAAAAAGCCTCATCTGAAACTGAATACCATCCAGAATAATTTGATAAATAAATATCATCATTTTTTTCAAGAAGAGACCAGAGATGCTGAACTGTTTTTTTGTGTCTATCCTCTGTAGTTCTTATAAAATCTGTATTAGATAAATTTAATGTTTTTGAGAGATCTTTAAATGTTTGACTAATTTGATCACAAAATTCCTTAGGTTCTTTACCCGCTTTTTCAGCTGATCTTTGTATCTTTAAACCATGCTCATCTGTGCCAGTTAAAAAATGAACGTTATAATCATCGATTGATTTAAATCGTGCAAAAAAGTCAGCTATAATGCTTGAATATGCATGCCCCATATGAGGTCTTCCAGATGGGTAATATATCGGAGTAGTAATATAAAAATTTTTATCCATTTAAAATTTTATATTCAAATTCCATAAATAAAGACTCTTCATCTAAATTAAATTTTTTAGTATCGTTTATTCTTTTTAAAAAATAATCATAATATTCAAAAGTTCTTGATTTTGCCAATTTTACTTTTGTTCGAAAATAAAACTCCAAATATTCAAATATCATATCTTTAATAAAAGAATTTTTTTTATACAAATTATCTTTAATAACAAATTTAAGAAAACTTTTTAAATCGTAATCTTTAAGATCTTTTTTCTGTAATTTAAAAAATTCAATTAAATGGTATATTTGACCGGGTGTTAAATAGTAGTTTATTAAATCTTTATTAATGAATTTCATGATATCATCATTTAAAATCTTATTAATAACCGAGATTGAAGTTTTGTGATCTAAAGATATTTTATAATTGATACATCTGGATTTTAAAGTTGGTAAAATAAATCTGTCATTATTTATCAATATAAAATAAGAGTTTGATGGTGGTTCCTCTAAAACTTTTAAAAGTGCGTTAATAGATGAAATATTTAATTTTTCGATATTATCTATAATTATAAATCTTTCCTTGCTATTAAAAGATGATTTATTCAAGTTATTAATCAATTCTCTTATTTGATTAATATCAATATTTTTTTTATCACTTAAAATATCAACTAGTAATAAGTTGGGATTTGATCCATTTATTGTAAGCTTATAAGATTTATTGTCAGGATTAATCTTAAATTCTTTAATAATATATGGATGTTCTTCATTAATGGACAATATATAGTTTACTAAATGAAATGCTAAAGTTGATTTGCCCAAACCTTTGTCACCAGTTAGTAAAATTTTTGTAGGCAATTTTTTTTTCTTATTAAGTTCTACAAATTCTAACAGATAATCATCGAGTGAATACAAGTTAGTTTGATTTATTGGACTTAGGCTCATTTTATCAATTCTTCAATTTTGTTTAAAACTAACTTTTCATTCAACTTAATATCTAAATTAGAGTCAATTATTTGATATTTTCTTTTATTCTTATTTGATAGTTTTATAAAACCTTTTTGAACTTTATTATAAAAATTTTTTTTGAAATTATCATACCTATTGGTAGATTTTCTTAATCTAAGTCGCTTAACCATATTTTTATGATTTACTAGGTTTAAAAAAGTAAAAGAGACTCTAAAGTTTGATAAAATATGTTTGTTTATACTATTTATTAAATCTAAATTTACACCCATACCATAATGTTGATATGAGATAGTTGAATCAACAAATCTATCTATTAGAATAATTTTTTTTTTATAATATCTTTTTAGTAGATTGATATTTTCGCTTCTAGAAGCTAAATAAAGTAGCATATCTGTATTTTTATTAAAATTCGATTTTCTATTAAGTATTAATTTTCTTATTTTTTCTGAATTAAAACTTCCTCCTGGTTCTCTTATCTTGATAAAGGAAAGTTTTCTTTTTTTTAGATATTTTGAAATTTTATCTAAATGATGAGTCTTCCCACTTCCTTCAATACCCTCGAAAACAATAACAGGTTTTCTAGACATCACCCCAGATTAAATAATTTAATGATTTAATTAATCTTGTAAAAATATTTACTTTTTGAACATTGTTGGATGCTAATAGATCATATTCACCTATTAATTCCTGGTCATATACCACTCTGTAAGTTCCAACTTTTTGGTTCTTTTTAATCGGTGCTTCTATTGGTCCATCATATTTTAAGGATATCTTTAATAATTTTTTTTTTGCTTTTTTGATTGTTTTATAAATATCAGTATCAACATGCACATCAACATAGCTTTGTTTACCAAGCCATACTTCTATTTTATCAATAGGTTCATTAGCTTTATTTATCTCAACTAGATCAAAATTTGTTAATCCAAAAGTTAATAATCTTGAACTTTCTCTTGATCTTGAACTTTTGGTTTCAAAACCACTTCCGACAGCTATTAATCTTCTCCCCTTTTTATTAATTGACGAGGCTAACGAATATTTTTCAACAGCTAAGTAACCTGTTTTAATACCATCTGCACCAATATTTTTGTAAAGAAGAGGATTTCTGTTACCTTGTGTAATTGGATCACCTCCTGTTCTATTCCATGTAAATTCTTTTTCTGCAAACCACTCATAATATTTTGGATGTTCTTTTATTAAATAAGTAGACATAATCAAAATGTCTCTAACCGTTGAATAATTGTCTGGATCATTAATACCAGATGAGTTCGCAAAGTTTGTATTTTCCATACCTAATTCTTTTGCTTTAGATGTCATTAAGATTGCAAATTCTTCCTCAGTACCAGCTATTCCTTCCGCAAGTGCTACACATGCGTCATTACCAGATGCAACGATTATACCTAATAGTAAATCCTCTACAGAAACTTCATCTCCAACCATTATAAACATAGATGAATAACCAGCGGTTGATAATCTCCAAGCTTTTTCAGAAATTATAAATTTATCATCTAAAGATAGATCACCTGATTTTATTAAATCAAAAGCAATTATTGATGTCATTATCTTAGTCATTGAAGCTGGATAAATTGATCTATCTGGATCTTTTTCGTATAAAATTTCTCCAGATAAGAAATCCTGCAATATTGCTGTTCTAGCTTTTATATCAATATTTGCGTTAACAGAAAAAATTAATGATATATATAATAAGATAATGATAAAAATTTTTTTAAGCATCTTTAATTATTTCTAGATTTTCAAAATATAAAGAATTCATTTTTTCAAATGAGTCCTTGAGTGAGTGTATATCATTAAATGGTCCCAATAATAACCTATAATTAGTTTTAGTAAGTTCAATGATTTTAATATTTTTCAATTTAACTTCACTTTTAATTCTATTACTCATATTTTTAGCAGATTTTTTATAATAAAAATCAGCTACTTTAATATAATAAGAAAATTTATTATTTTTCTTTAATTTTTTTTTAATTTTATTAGATGAGTTTAGATCACTAATTTTAATACCATCTATAGGTGCCTTCTCTGCAACTGTTTTTTCTTCTTCAAAGGTTTTGGTCTTTTTGGCGATATATGTAGAATTTTTTGAAATCAAGACAATATCTATATAAGGTTCGTTTAAATCAAGTTCTAACTCGTCAGCAATTCTTTGAGTGATAATTGAGTTGTAAAATGGTGAAAATTTTACTCTGTTTGATTTTACTTCTGCGATAAGCGATTTTCCATTTAAAGGATTAGTAATTTTTACAGATGATTTTCTTTTTAAATTCTTATGAAATATTGTTAATGATCTTTGATCAATTTTTTTGATCTTTATTTGATCGTTGTAGATTAGTGAAAATCCACTATTTTTATATTTTTTTTCGATCGGTATGTCTATTTTTTTATTTTGATTAATTGTGGATTGATCACAGCTCAATAACAAAAATAAAGCACTGAAAATAATATAAATATTAAATTTCATTTCTAAATTTATCTTTCAGAGTACATACTGCAAGTGCAAATCTTAAAGATCTATTCCATTTTAAAATTATTTCGTAATTTTCAAAAACTATATAAGCAGGACTTAAAGTTTGAGCGTTAGGGATAATATCTTTGTCAGGTGTTATTATTGCTATTTTCTGATTTTCATTATCTATTTTTAATTCAGAATAATTTTTAATATATTTTTTAAAAGATTTAATTTTCTTTTTACTATGTAATTTTCTAGCTGATATGTTCAAAAATTTAATTGGAATATTTTCATCTAATTCAATTTTCTTAAAACAAAGATCATTTTTTTTCCACCCAATCTTATTTAAATAATTAGCAGCAGATGCATATGCATCTTCGGAATCTTTCAAATCAATAAAATTATCCTTATTGTAGTCAAAAGCATAATTCTTTATTGTTGATGGCATAAACTGAAAAAAACCAAATGCACCTGCCCATGAACCATACAATGTTTTATAATCTATTTGATTATCATCAATTAATCTTAATAAAGTTAAGAGTTCATTTGAAAAAAACTCTGATCTTCTTTTATCATAACTTAATGTCGCTAATGATGATATTATATCCATTTTTCCAACATAAGTGCCGAAGTTAGTCTCGATACCCATTAAAGATAAAAGTAATTCTTTTTCTACTCCAAAATTTTTTTCAACTAAATTTATAAGATTTGAATTATTTTCGTAAAAATCTAAACCTTTTTTTAATTTTTTAGTTGAAGTGCGTTTGCCAATATATGTTTTTGTGTCCTCATAAAACTCTGGTTGAAATCTATCGTATTCAATAACTTTAGGTAAAAATCTTGCATTTTGCATTGCTGTATCAAAAGTCTTTTCTGAAATATCATTTGCTAATGCCACTTTTTTGAAATTCTCTTTCCATTCATTGAAATCGATATTTTCACTAGAGTAACAATTCAATATTGTTAGTAAAAATAAAAAAAATATTTGGCTAATTAGTTTCATAAAGATCTTTAAGATATATAATTACAGCAATCCAGATAATAATAAAACTGACTAATTTAATAAGTGAAAAATCCTCATTGTAATAAAAGTAGCCTAAAATAAACTGCAATGTAGGTGTAATATAAAAAATCATTCCTGTAGCTCCAAGACCAATTAATTCAACACCTCTTACATATAAAAATAAAGGAATCACAGTCATGGGTCCAGCTAATAATAGAAACATACTCAGGCCTGGATTAGACAAACTAAAGTCATTTAATCCCCTATCAAAAATAAAGTAAAAGACAATAAGAGCAAAAGGAAAAATATATAAACTTTCTATTAAAAGTCCTATGTCAGTTTCTATATCAATTTTTTTTCTTACTAGATTATAAAATGCCCAACTCAAAGCTACGATTATACCGACCCATGGAAGTGTTTTTATATTTAGAAAAATCATAATTAAAATAGATATGATTACTAATAAAATCGAAAAAATTCTTTTTTTATTTAATTCTTCTCTAAAGAAGATGTATCCCAATAAAACACTTATAATTGGCATAATGAAGTAACCAAAACTAGCGTCTATTATTCTTTCCGTAGCTACAGCATAAATCCAAATAGCCCAATTTATGAATATTAATGAACCTGAGATAAAAAGATAAAAAAGATTTTTTTTATTTGAAATACTTTTAATAAATAGTTTCCATTTTTTAAAAAAAAAAGTTGTCATGACTAACATAACAGCAGTCCATAAACATCTATGCACAACTAATTCAACATGTCCTATAAAGGCAACATATTCAAAATATATTACACCAATAAAACCCCACCAAAAAGATCCCAAAGATGTAAGTATTAATCCTTTATTAAAATGCTGGTTCATAAAATAATGAAATAGATAATAAACGTTTAATAGACTATTTTATGGTTGAATTAAATGATTATAATTATAAAACCTTGCTCACGGAGAGATGGCTGAGCGGTTGAAAGCACCGGTCTTGAAAACCGGCAAAGGGGCAACTCTTTCCTGGGTTCGAATCCCAGTCTCTCCGCCATCAAAACTTTTAATATTTAAAATTTTTAAATAAATTATTAATTTTATTATCCTCAAATTGTAGGTCTGTGTTTAAACCATTATAGAAATTATAAAGATTATTATCATCAATTTCTAAGAGTTTAATTAATTGATTTAAATCTTCTCCATTAAATTGATCTAAATATTTTCTTGTGAATGCACCTAAAAGTTTATCCATTTCTTTTGTGCCACGATAATTTGATCTGTAAATAATCTTTTTTTTAATTTGTTCTATATCAGCAGTCATAATAAGAATATAATATCAGTTTATAGATATGAAAAGAAATTATGAATACTTATTATCTGATCTCAGTCTACTGAAAGGTGTAGGAACCAAAACTTCAAATTTATTAAAGAAAAAAAAGGTAAATACTATTTTTGATTTATTATGGAAACTACCAAAATCTTACACTGATAGAAGCTTGTCATCTAAAATAAGAGATTTAAAAATAGATGAAATACAGACCATAACCATAATACCCCTCAAATATTCATTCCCAAGAGTTAGAAACTTACCGAATAGAGTTTTATGTAAAGATGATACTGGTGAGATAGATTGTGTTTTTTTTAACAGTTATGAGGGTTATATAAAAAAAATATTACCTATTGGCAAAGAGGTAACGATTAGTGGAAAAATCAAATATTTTAGAAATAAATATCAACTAACAAATCCAAAATATATTTCAGAGGATTCTTCAATAATTAAACAAAAACACAATAGTTATTCATTAACTGAGGGTATCAGTGAAAAAGTTTATAATAAGATAATTTTACAAATTATAAATAATTTACCTATAATTGAAGAATGGCATTCAAAAGATATATTGAAAAAATTCAACAATATAAGTTGGAATGACTCTATCAAAAAATTACATGAACCAGAAAATATTGGTAAATTTAAAGAAAATTTTTTCCAAAGGCTTGCTTATGATGAAATTTTCTCCACATTTTTAGTGAACTCAGAAATAAGAAAAAAAATAAAAAGAATAAAAAAAACAAAAAAAAATTTTAATATTAATAAACAAAATGAAATTATATCTAAGCTTAATTTCTCATTAACAAAAGACCAAAATAAAACACTAAGTGAAATAAATAAAGATTTATGTTCTGAAAAAAAAATGTTTAGGTTACTTCAGGGTGATGTAGGAAGTGGGAAAACAATAGTTTCTTTGCTTTCTGCATTTAATACAATTAATTCAGGTTTTCAGGTAGCAGTAATGGCACCAACTGAAATACTAGCTAGACAGCATTTTCTTTTGGCTAAAAAACTATTTCCCAGAAATATTAAGATTGAATTAATTTCAGGAAAATCCTCCTATAAAGATAAAAAAGTAATTCTCAATAAATTATTCAATAAACAAATTGATATAATTTTTGGAACACATGCACTTTTTCAAAAAAAGGTGGAATTTAAAAAACTTGGATTAATAATAATAGATGAACAACATAAATTTGGAGTAAATCAAAGAAAAAAATTATCTGATAAAGCTGGAAAAGATTGTGATGTTCTTTTGATGACTGCTACACCAATTCCACGTACTTTAACAATGACAATATATGGTGATATGGATCTTTCAATTATTCGTGAAAAACCAAATATTCGTAAACCCATTAAAACCTATAGTAAGCCTGAAAATAAAATTGATGATGTAATAAAATTTATAAAAAAAGAAATCAAACTAGGTAATCAAATATTTTGGGTATGTCCTTTAATTGAAGAGTCCAAAAAACTTGATCATTCTTCTGCAGTAAAGAAATCAGAATACTTAAATAAGTTATTTCCTAAAAAAGTTTTTCTCCTTCACGGTAAAACCACATCAGAAGAAAAAGAAATGATCTTAAACAAATTCTTAAAAAATGAATTCAAGATTTTGGTTTCGACTACTATAATTGAGGTTGGTATAGATTTTCCAAACGCAAATGTAATAATTATTGAAAACGCTAATAAATTTGGTTTATCTCAACTACATCAACTAAGAGGCAGAGTTGGAAGAGGTAGTAAAGAATCTTCGTGTATTTTAATGTTTAAGTCAAATTTAAGTGATAATGCAAAAAAAAGAATTAATATACTTAAAGACTCTAATGATGGTTTTAAGATATCAGAG
Source organism: uncultured Pelagibacteraceae bacterium (assembly GCA_902587155.1). Classification (GTDB taxonomy): domain Bacteria; phylum Pseudomonadota; class Alphaproteobacteria; order Pelagibacterales; family Pelagibacteraceae; genus Pelagibacter. The sequence goes on from CACIKE010000005.1 coordinate 30,881, forward strand.
GAAGATATGAAATTGAGAGGTTTTGGAGACATTTTAGGTTTTAAACAAAGTGGAATAAAAAATTTTAAGTTAGCTGACCCTGTTCATAATCATGATCTTTTTATTTTAGCTGAAAAAGAAATTAAAAGAATTGAAAATAATAATGAAGATATAAGTAAATTCAAACCATTAATTAAATTGTATGATAGAGCTGATATAATTAATGATATTGCTTAACTCTTACCCGTGGATGTTCCTGCCGATACAATAAATTTAGAAGCTTCTTCAAAAGTCATATTAAGATATATAACCTCCTCGATTGGGAACATAAGTAAGAAACCGCTTGTGGGGTTTGGTGTTGTTGGAACAAAAACGTTAATTAACTTCTTGTTAGTTTTTTCAGCCATCTCACCTTTATTTTCTTTTGTTGCAAAACCAACTGCCCAAACACCTTTTCTAGGATACTCGACCAAAACAACACTTTTTTTATCGTTTTGGTCATTGTTAGAGAATGTTTCTGTCATCTGAACTATTGCAGAATAAATTGTTCTTAGCACCGGGATTCTTTTAAATAGGTCATCGATAAGTTTAAGAATTCGTTTACCCAAAAAAGATAGGGATAAACCTCCAACGATGGTAATAAAAATTACTGAAAGTATTATTTCTAATCCAGGAATTTCAAATGGTAGATAGCTATTTGGATTTATATTTTCTGGAATTACTTTAGACGAAATTCCAATTAATATTTTACTTAAATATAAAGTGAAACCAATTGGTATTAAAACTACTACACCAGTAATAAAATAATTTCTAAGAATTAAACTAATTGATTTTTTTTTCTTCTGTTTTGCCATTATCTAAAACTCGAAAATATCACAAAAGCTATTGCTATTATGAATAATATTAATAATATTTTATTATTTAGATTCATTATTATATATAATATCAATGTCTTACAAAATGAATAGAAGAAAATTTTTAACTTATGTAGGTTGTGGTTGTTGTGGTTTTGTAATTAATTCTTGTACTACTGCTCCTATTACAGATAGAAAACAATTAAAGCTGATTCCAGAAGCAAAATTAAATGCTCAGGCTGCTCAGATTTATGAAAAAGTAAAAGAAAAAGAAAAATTAATCAAAGATACAAAATCCATTAATGATATAAAAGAAATTGGAAAAAAAATGGAAAATGCAATATCAATTTATTTTGATAAATCAAATCTCCCAGATCCAACTGTCAATTTTCAGTGGGAATATATCTTAATAGATAATGATAAAGTCAAAAATGCTTGGTGTATGCCAGGTGGTAAAATTGCCGTTTATAGTGGTATGCTTAAAATTACAAAAGATACAAATGGTTTAGCAGCTGTTATGGGTCATGAGATTGCTCATGCTGTTGCAAAACACTCTGTTGAAAGAGCAAGTCGTGGAGTTCTAGTGCAAACAGGCACTACCCTTATCGATATTTTTAGTGGAGGAGCTTTAAGTCAAATTAATAGATCAACTGGTATGGACACTGTCGGTCTGATATCTTCGATTGGTATAATGAATCCTTTCAATAGAAAACAAGAAAGTGAAGCTGATTATCTAGGTATGATTTTTTCTTCTTTGTCTGGTTACGATATTAGAGAAACTGAAAAAATATGGGAGAGGATGAAAGAGGCGAATAAAGGTAAAGAACCTCCTCAATTTATGAGCACTCATCCTTCATCTGACAGCAGAATCAGAAATATACGAACTTGGTTAAATGAAATAATTATAAAATACCCACCAATTACATAATATATGGTGAGCCGTGATGGACTCGAACCATCGACCCATTCCTTAAAAGGGAATTGCTCTACCAACTGAGCTAACGGCCCATATTCACTTTAGAATGAAATCTATATATAGAATAATCTAAATATTTCAAACACGAATTTAAAAAAAAGACTAAAGTATTTACAACTTATCTATGTATTTATCATGAAAAGTATCAAATGTGTCATTTTGGATATTTTCTCTAATTGATCTCATTAATTCTTGATAGAAATTTATATTGTGTAGTGTCAACAACATTGATCCAAGAATCTCATTTGTATTAAACAAGTGATTTAGATAATTTTTAGAATATTTATTCAAATTAAGATTTTTACACTCTGGATCAAGAGGAGTATTATCATTTTGGTATTTATTATTTTTAATATTTATTCTTCCCTGCCAAGTAAAAGCAAGTCCAGTTCTACCTGATCTAGTTGGAAGAACACAATCGAACATATCAATACCTCTTTTAACAGCGCCCAAGATATCATTAGGAGTACCTACACCCATTAAATAGTGAGGTTTATCATCGGGTAAATGTTCCTTAATGTCGTCTAAAACAGTGAACATTTCATCTTGAGTTTCTCCTACAGCTAGACCACCTAATGCATAACCATCAAATCCAATTTCCAAAAGTCCTTTTAAGGATTTTTGTCTCAAATCTTTAAATAAACCTCCTTGCACAATACCAAATAAAGCTTTGTGTGGGTTATGCCCAAAAGCTTTCTTAGATCTTTCAGCCCAATACAAAGACAAATTCATAGATTTATCTATAGTTTGGTAGTCATTTGTTTTTTTTGGACACTCATCCATAACCATTACAATATCTGAATTAAGTCCTAATTGAATTTTTATACTTTCCTCTGGACTTAGATAAAATTTTTTTCCATCAATATGAGAATTAAAAATTGCCCCCTTTTCTTTATCTATTTTGTTAAGTTTTGATAAAGACATGACTTGAAAGCCACCAGAGTCTGTAAGAATTGGTAAGTCACAATTCATAAATTTGTGAAGCCCACCTGCATCTTCAATTCTTTTAACACCTGGTCGTATCATTAAATGATAAGTATTTGATAAAATAATTTGAGAACCAGTTTTTTTTATGTCATCTATTGTGCAAGCTTTTACTGTAGCTTGAGTTCCCACAGGCATAAAAACTGGTGTCTCAATTTTACCTCTGTGAGTTTTAATTAAACCGCGTCTTGCAAATTTATTTTTTTTTAAAACTTTAAATTCAAATTTTTTCAATTGAAATTAGAATATTATAAAGATTTGAAACTAATAATTTTATCAGGATCTGTTACCGCACCATTATTATTTTCATCACCTTTTTTGATCTTATCAACAAATTCCATTCCTTCGATAACTTTTCCAAAAACAGTATATTGATTATCAAGAAATGGTGCGGGTTTAAAACATATAAAAAATTGACTATTCGCACTATTAGGATCTGATGATCTAGCCATAGACAATGTACCTCGATCATGAGGAAGATTACTAAATTCTTGTTTAAGGTCAGGTAAATCCGATCCACCCATTCCAGCTCTCCTTAAGTCAAAATCATCTGAATTTGAGTTGCCAAATTTAACATCGCCCGTTTGTGCCATAAAGCCATCAATAACTCTATGAAACACCACATTGTCATACTTACCAGCGTCAGCCAATTCTTTTATTCTTTTGACATGATTGGGTGCTGTATCTGAAAATAATTCTATCTTTACATCACCATCTTTTAATTTTAAAATCATTATATTCTCCTCTGTTAACGATTGATTAATTGTAAATAAAAAAATAATTAATATCTTTATTAAAAGTTTACTCATATTTATCTTTTAAAGCTTTAATAGTGCTCTTTGTTGTAAATTTTTTAATATCTCCATTAAGTTTAATGATTTCTTTAACGAATTTTGAAGAAATAATTTGATTTTCAACATCTGACATTAAAAATAAAGTTTCAATATTATTATTCAATTTTCTATTCATACCAGCTAGTTGGAACTCGTATTCAAAATCTGATACTGCTCTCAAACCTCTCAATATAATATTTGATTTATATTTTTTACAAAGGCTAGTTGTTAATGATTTAAATGAAATCAAAGTTATTTTTTTTTTATTCATTTTTAGATCTTTAAAAAGAGCATTTCTTACAATTTCTAATCTTTCCTCAGCATCAAAAAGATAATCTTTATTTTCACCATCTGATACGGCCACAACAATTTTATCAAATAATTTTAACGCCTTTTTTATTACATCAATATGACCAAAAGTAATTGGATCAAAAGTTCCTGGATAGATAGCTGTCTTGGACATTATATTAAATTATCATCAATTTTAATTGCTGAAACAACTTTTTCATCGCCAGATAACTTAATTATTCGTACTCCTTGTGTGTTTCTTCCAGCTGTTCTGATTTCTTTAACAGCTAACCTTATCACTCTACCTTTGTTTGTAGAAATCATTATTTCGTCTCCCTCATATACAGGAAACGATGAGGCAATATTCCCATTTCTTGGTGAATTAATTATTCCAATAATACCTTTACCACCTCTATTTGTTGTTCTGTAGTCATAATGCGAAGTTTTTTTGCCAAAACCATTTTCACTAATAGATAAAATAAATTTTTGTTTAGCCGCTAATTCAGACTTATCATCTTTCGTATTTTTTCCATTTTTCTTTAACTTATTATTATCAATAATTGATAAGGAAACTATTTCATCATTAGATGCTAATTCAATTCCCTTTATACCTTTTGATGATCTTCCCTTAAATATTCTTAACTTTTTAGACTCAAATCTAATACACTTTCCAAATTTTGTACTTAAGATTATATCTTGATCATCTTTACAAATTTTAACTCCAATTATTTTATCATTAGTATCTAGCTTCATTGCTATTTTTCCTGATGTATTAATTGAAGCGAAATCTTCTAAACTGTTTTTTCTAACTTTGCCTTGTGAGGTTGCAAAAACTATCTGATATTTACTTGAATCTTCATCACTTTCAGGAAAGGGCATAATTGAACTTATTGATTGATGATTTTTAAGTGGCAAAATATTGAATAGAGATTTGCCTTTTGATGATGCTGAACCTTCAGGTATTTTCCATGCTTTTACTTTATAAACAAGACCTTCGGTAGAAAAAAATAGAACAGAAGTATGAGTATTAACTGATAGAGTTTGAACTACTGAGTCTTCATTTCTAGTTGTGATACCAGTTTTACCTTTACCTCCTCTTTTTTGAATCTTTACAGTTTTAAGTGATCCTCTTTTTATATAGCCTTGTAAGGTAACGGTTATTAGAACAGTTTCTTTTTGTATTGTTTCTTCAATGTCGTAATTAAGTACTGCATCAATAATTTTTGTTCTTCTTGGTGTTGCATATTTTTCTTTTATTTCTTTAAGTTCATTGCTGATTACTTTTAATAATTCTTTTTTTGAAGATATAATTTTTTTTAATGAAGAAATTAACTCAGATAGTTTTTTTATTTCAACTTCTATTTCATTAATACCAAGTGCTGTCAATTTTTGTAATCTTAATTCTAATATAGCTTCAACTTGCACCACTGATAAATTATATAAACCTTTTGAATTTTTGATCTCTATCAATGAAACCATTTTTTTTGATTTATTAATTTTCCATTTAGTATTTAATAAAGATTTTTTTGCGTCATCTGGGGTTTTTGAACCTCTTATAATCTTTATTACTTTATCTAAATTCTCAACAGATACTGACAGACCAATCAAGATATGCGCTCTATCTTCTGCTTTATTGAGATCAAATTTTGTCTTCTTAAGTACAACATCTTCTCTAAATTTTAAAAAATTCTCTAAAAATTCTTTAAGATTACAAGTCTTTGGCTTACCATCTACAATTGCAAGAGTGTTAAACCCAAATGAACTTTCTATTTGAGTGTTCTTGTATAATTGTCTTTTAACAGTCTCAGGTTCAACACCTGTTCTCAAATCTATCGAGACTCTTATACCTTCTCTGTTGGACTCATCTCGTATATCTCTAATACCCTCTATTTTCTTTTCTCTAACTAATTGTGCTATTCTCTCATTCAACACGGATTTATTAACTTGATAAGGAATAGAATTTATAACTAATCTATCTCTACCATTTTTAAGAGTTTCGTTTGATATTTCACCTCTAATTTTAAAAGAGCCTCTACCTTTGTTATAACCCTGCTTAATAATATCTTTACCAATAATTACACCACCTGTAGGAAAATCAGGTCCAGGTATGTGCTTCATTAAATCTTTAATCTTAATATCTTTGTTATCAATTAAAGCTAATGTACCATTAATAATCTCTCCTAAATTATGAGGGGGAATACTTGTCGCCATACCAACAGCAATACCCCCTGCTCCATTTACTAATAAATTTGGAAATTGCGCAGGTAATACAGATGGCTCTTTTTCTGTTTCATCATAATTACTTTTAAAATCAATTGTATTTTTTTCTATATCATCAATTAAAAATTGTGAGACTTTTGATAATCTCGTTTCTGTGTATCTCATAGCGGCTGCTGGATCACCATCTATAGATCCAAAATTTCCTTGACCATCAACGAGAGGTAAGCTCATTGAAAAATCTTGGACCATACGAACTAGAGCGTCATAAACTGATTGATCACCATGCGGATGATATTTACCAATTACATCTCCAACTATTCTTGCAGATTTTCTAAATTGTTTCGACCAATCATAGCCACCCTTATACATTGCATATAATATTCTTCTATGTACAGGTTTTAAGCCATCTCTAACATCTGGTAGAGCTCTACTAACAATGACACTCATTGCATACGATAGATAAGATGAACTCATCTCATCATGCATTGAAATTAGTTTTATGTTTTTATCTTTAGAAACTTCGTTTTTTTCCATAATGATTAGAATGGAATATCGTCGTCCATATCATTTTGTAATTGAGATAAATCCTCTGTATTATTTGATGCTTGCGAATTGTCATTAGCTATACCACCACCTGAGTTTCCACCTCCAAGCATAGTTAAAGATGAATTATAACCTTGTATAACTACTTCAGTTGAATATTTGTCTTGTCCTGATTGTTCATCCTTCCATTTTCTTGTTGAAATTTGACCCTCAACATAAACTTGAGCACCTTTTTTGAGATATTGTTGAACAACATTTACTAAACCCTCATTAAATACAACTATACGGTGCCATTCAGTTTTTTCTTTTTTTTCACCTGTATTTTTATCTTTCCATGATTGGCTTGTTGCAAGACTTAATCTTGCAACGCTTTTTCCATTAACCATTTGCTTGATTTCAGGATCTGCGCCTAAACGACCAATTAAAAGTACTTTATTTAAACTTCCAGCCATAATATTTTAATATTTATTTTATTAGTTAATTAATTTATATCACAATTTTACTCTGAATATTAATTTTATTAGGCCAAAGCAACAAAAATTATGATTAAAAAGATAGTTATAAAGGGTGCAAAAGAACATAATTTAAAAAATATATCTTTAGAAATTCCAAAGGATAAATTTATTGTAATTACCGGACTATCTGGGTCAGGAAAATCTTCATTAGCGTTTGATACAATTTATGCCGAAGGTCAAAGAAGATATGTAGAAAGTTTATCCGCGTATGCGAGACAATTTTTAGATAAAATGAAAAAGCCGAATGTAGATCTTATTGAAGGATTAAGTCCTGCGATATCAATAGAGCAAAAAAATACATCAAAGAATCCTAGATCTACAGTTGCAACAGTAACCGAGATTTATGATTATATGAGGGTGTTATATGCTAGAGCTGGTATTCCATATTCGCCTTTCACTGGTAAACCAATAGAGTCACAAACAGTTAGTCAAATTGTAGATAAAATTAGAAAATTACCAAAAAAATCAACTATTTATCTTTATGCTCCTGTAGTTAGAGGAAGAAAAGGTGAATATAGAAAAGAGATTTTAAATTATAAAAAAAGAGGTTTTAGAAAAATCAAAATTGATAATGTTTTATATGATATTGAAAAAGTTCCAGAGTTAAATAAGAAAATTAAACATGATATTTCAATACTTGTTGATAGAATAGTTCTTAACTCATCTTTAGGAAATCGACTTGCAGAAGGTATAGAGACTTCAATACAGCTAGCTAATGGTCTTTTGTTTGTTGAATATGAAGATGAAACCTTACCAAAAAAATTCAGAAAAATAGAAAAGTTAATTTTTTCAACAAAATTTGCATGTCCTGAAAGTGGATTTACCATAGAAGAAATTGAACCAAGGTTATTTTCTTTCAATAGTCCATTTGGTGCTTGTGAGGAATGTGAGGGTATCGGAATAAAGCTTAATGTTGACCCAAATTTAGTCATACCAAATGAGAAAAAAAGTATTGTTGATGGTGCAATCGAACCATGGGCAAAAACAACAACATTATATTATGCTCAAACATTGAGTTCTTTAGCTAAGCATTATGGATTTTCTCTAGAAGAAAAATGGTCAAAATTACCAAAAAAAATTAAAGATATTATCCTTTATGGGTCTGATGATGAGGAAATAAAATTTACATATGACGATGGTTACGAGAAATATTCACATAAAAAAACTTTTGAAGGTGTAATTAACAACTTAGAAAGAAGATACCTAGAGACAGATAGTGATTGGAAGAGAGAAGAAATTGCTCAATATCAATCAGATACCAAGTGTGAAAGATGTAATGGTCATAGATTAAAAGATGAGGCATTATGTGTAAAAATTGATGGTCTTCATATTAGTGAAGTTACAGAAAAATCAATTTCAGATGCTGCAATATGGTTTGATAATTTAAAAAATAATTTAGACAAAAGACAAGTTAAAATTGCAGAACATATTTTAAAAGAAATTAACGAAAGATTAAATTTTTTACTTAATGTTGGTCTTGATTATCTTACTCTTTCAAGAGAGTCTGGAACTTTATCTGGTGGTGAAGCACAAAGAATAAGATTAGCATCACAAATCGGTTCTGGTTTAACTGGTGTTTTATATGTTTTGGATGAACCATCAATAGGTCTTCATCAAAAAGATAATGTAAAGCTTATCAATGCCTTAAAAAGATTAAGAGATTTAGGCAATACAGTTATAGTAGTCGAACATGATACTGAAACAATGGAGAATGCAGATCATATAATTGATCTTGGACCAGAAGCCGGTAATAGAGGTGGTGAAGTTGTTGCATCAGGTTCAATAAAAGAAATAAGTCAAAATCAAAATAGCATAACTGGAAAATATTTATCAAACAAATTTAAAATAAATGTACCATCAAAAAGAAGATTAGCTAAGAATGGAAGATTTTTAGAAATTACAGGTGCAACCGGAAATAATCTTAATAATGTAAACTTAAAAATTCCATTAGGAAGTTTAACTTGTGTAACAGGAGTATCAGGTAGTGGAAAATCTACTCTTGTGTTACAGACTCTCTACAACGCTTTAAATCTTACATTAAATAATAACAAATCAAGAAAAATTCCAAAACCCTTTAAAGGTTTTAAAGGAACAGAGTTAGTTGATAAGATAATCGATATTGATCAATCACCAATCGGAAGAACTCCTAGATCTAATCCAGCGACCTATACTGGTGCTTTTGGTCCTATAAGAGATTGGTTTACGGGATTACCTGAATCAAAATCTAGAGGTTACAAACCTGGAAGATTTTCATTTAATGTAAAAGGTGGAAGATGTGAAGCATGTGAAGGAGATGGGGTCATTACTTATGAAATGCATTTTTTGCCAGATGTTTATATTCAATGTGATGAATGTAAAGGCACTAGATATAACAGGGAAACTCTAGAAATTAAGTTTAAAGATAAAAGTATTGCTGATGTTTTGAATATGACTGTCGATGAAGGATGTGAATATTTTGAAAATATATCTAATATTAAAACAAAATTACTAACATTAAAGAAAGTTGGTTTAGGGTATATCAAAATTGGCCAACAAGCTACAACTCTATCAGGAGGTGAGGCTCAAAGAATTAAGTTAGCAAAAGAATTATCAAAAAGATCTACAGGAAGAACGATGTACATACTAGATGAACCAACTACTGGATTACATCAACATGACATAAAAAAGTTACTTGAAATTCTCCATACATTTGTTGCCTTAGGAAATACTGTTGTTGTAATTGAACACAATTTAGATGTGATAAAAACAGCTGATTATATTGTTGATATGGGCCCCGAAGGTGGTGTCAAAGGTGGAAAAATTATCGCAGAAGGAAAGCCAGAAGAAATTTGTAAAATTAATGAGAGTTATACTGGTAAATTTTTAAAACCACTTTTAAACTAAGAAAAAATCATTGTTAAACTTTATCAAAATTAGTATATTTAAACATGGATAAACTATTAGCCTCTTTACCAAGAACAATACACGCTTCACTAGCCTTAGCTGTGATTGTTTTTTTTGGATTATTCTATCAAAATGACGGATTTAGTTTTGATAGACTTTTCTGGTCATGGTTAACAAGATTTTTTCACGTCGTGGTAGCTATAATGTGGATAGGTCTCTTGTGGTATTTTAATTTTGTACAAATCCCGAACATGAGTAAAATTCCAGATGAACAAAAACCAGCAATTGGTAAAGTTATTGCTCCAGCTGCTCTTTTTTACTTTAGATGGGCAGCAGCACTTACAATTGTATCAGGATTTATATTAGCATGGTTAAATGGATATCTTCATGACGCTATGACTTTAAGTATAGGCTCAGGGGTACCAAAACACACTGCAATTGGAATTGGTATGTGGTTGGGTGTTGTTATGGCTTTTAATGTATGGTTTGTAATTTGGCCAAATCAAAAAAAAGCTTTAGGTATAGTAGAATGTGAACCTGAGGTAAAAGCAAAATCAGCTAAAACAGCAATGTTGTTTTCAAGAACAAATACTTTGTTATCTCTACCGATGCTACTTTCAATGGTAGCTGCTCAAAATTTATATTAGTTTTTATCTTCTCTAAGGACTGTTTTTTGAGACACATTTAGTCTTACCAACACTGTGTTTGCAATATAAATTGATGAATAAGTCCCAAAAATTACCCCGAATATCATAGCTAAAGAAAAACCTTTTAAAACCTCGCCACCAAAAAAGAATATTGAAAGCAACGCTAATAGAGTCGTTACAGAAGTTATCAAAGTACGAGACAAAGTTTCGTTAATAGAGATATTTGTTAACTCAAAAATTTTAATATCAGAATATTTTCTTAAATTTTCTCTTACTCTATCGAAAATAACAACTGTATCATTCATTGAATAACCAACTATTGTGAGTACAGCTGCAATTATTGAAAGATTAATCTCTAGACCCAATAAAGAAAAGAGACCAAGTGTAACAATGACATCATGGAATAAAGCTACTATGGCACCTAAGCTAAATTGCCATTCAAATCTTATCCAAATATAGACAAGCATCAAAAATAAAGCCACTGATATTGCAATAACACCTGATCTTAATAATTCAGCACTAACTTTAGGACCAACATTTTCTACTCTTCTGAAATTGAAGCTGTTCCCGAATGATTTATCTAAATTCTTCTTAATTTCTTCAATTACATTTTTATTTTCATTATTTTCAAACTTAATTAAAAAATCAGTCTCATTACCAAAGTTTTTAACAGATACATCGCCCAAATTCATTTGACTTAAATTATCCCTTAGTGAGGAAACATTAATCTTACTGTCTGTAGATCTTAATTCAATAAGAGTTCCACCTTTAAAATCTATTCCAAAATTTAAACCTTTAAACGTAAGTAATAATAAAGAAACAATTACTAAAGATACTGAAAGAATATTAAATTTATTATAATATTTGTTAAAGGCTATCATCTAAATCAGTCCCTCTTTTTCTTTATTTTTCGATACATACAAAACGGTCAATAATCTTGCTATAAAATAGACAGTGAATAATGTTGTAAATATCCCAATTCCTAGTGTTAATGAAAAACCTTTAATTGGACCTGATCCCATAAAGAATAAAATAATCGCTGCTAATAAAGTAGTAATATTCGCATCTAATATAGCAGTTCTGGATTTTGTATAACCACTATCAAATGCTATTAAATTATTTTTTTCACTCTTTAACTCCTCTTTAATTCTTTCAAAAATTAGAACATTTGCATCAACAGCCATACCCACGGTAAGAATTATTCCTGCTATACCAGGTAATGTTAAAGTTGCTTCAAAAATAGTTAGTATTCCAACTAATATGAAAAGATTTAAAATTAAAGCAATATTAGTGATGATTCCAAAGATTTTATATTTAACAAAAATATAAAGTATGACCAATATAAAACCAATTAACAAAGCAATCATTCCTGCGTTTATAGAGTCCTGTCCTAAATCTGGACCAACAGTTCTTTCTTCAATAATATTTAGAGGGGCAGGTAATGCACCTGATCTTAAAAGTAAGGCAAGATCAGTTGCTGATTGAAATGTAAATCCTCCACTGATTTGGCCAGAACCGGTAGCAATTGTGTCTCTGATAACTGGAGCACTAATAACTTTTCCATCCAAAACTATAGCTAATCTTTTACCAATACCTGTAGAGGTGGCTTTACCAAATCTTTTTGCTCCTACCCTATCCAGTGAAAAGGTCACAACAGTCTCATTGTTTTCTGTATCCATTCTTGGTTGAGCATCTAAAAGATTTTCACCACTTAGTATAATTCTTTTACTAACTATTGCTTCCTCGGTACCATCTTCAAATTCTAATTTTTCTGCACCGAATGAACCTTCGGTATCATTGGTAACAAATCTAAATGTTAAATTTGCAGTTTTTCCAAGTAAAGATTTTATTCTCATTGGATCATCTAATCCTGGTAACTCAACTAATATTCTATCATTACCTCTTTTTAAAATATTGGGTTCATTTGTACCGATTTCATCTATCCTTCTTCTAACTATTTCTAGCGCTTGATCTTGAGATGATGTTTTTAGATTAATAATTCCTTGCTTTGAGAAAGAAACCTTAAAAAAATTATTTTCCTCAACTATATCTAATTGATGTGATTTAAATCTTTGGTAATAAGGATTTAATTCACTTTCTTCTGACGCAAATTCATCCAAGATAGTTTGTTTTGAATTTTCATCTGAAGTAAATGATAAGGTCTGATTTGAAAGTTTAAAATTTGTAATTCTGACATTTTTTTCTTTAAAAAAATTTCTTATCGTAACTGTTAAATTTTGAAGTTTTTGTTCGATTACTGGATCATTATTAATTTCCAGCAAAAGATAAGATCCTCCTTGTAGATCTAAACCTAAATTAATTTTTTTATTTAATATTTTATTATCAAAATTAAAAAGGTTTGATAAAGCAAATATAATAAAAAGTAAGGAAATTAAAGTAATAAAAATAATTCTTAGTTTTGAAAAATATAACACTTTAAATTCAAAAAAATTATTTTTTTACTTCTTGAGAGTTCATTAGACTTTGAACACCAGTGCCTCTAATCACCTCAACTGTTACGTTGTCAGCAATCTCTACTTCAATTTTATCATTATCTACAACTCTAGAAATCGTTCCTGTAATACCACCAGACGTTACAATTTTGTCACCTTTTTTTAAGCTCTCAACCATGGCTTTATGTTCTTTAACTTTTTTTTGCTGAGGTCTTATTAAGAAAAAATAAAAAATAACAAAAATTAAAATTAATGGTATAAATTGTCCTATTCCTGCACTATCCATAAAACTCCTTAATTAAAATTGATTATTTATACTATCTAAAAGATTAAAACAACTTTATTTGACAGAAATTTTTTCCAAATTGTCCATATACGGTCTTAAAACTTTTGGAATTATTATTGAACCATCTTTTTGTTGATAATTTTCTATAACTGCTATTAAAGTTCTACCCACAGCTAGACCACTCCCATTTAAAGTACCAACATAAAGAGTTTCTTTTTTCTGATTCTTATATCTTGCTTTCATTCTCACAGCTTGAAAAGTTGAACAAGATGAACAAGAAGAAATTTCTCTATATTTTTTCTCTGAAGGTAGCCAAACTTCAATGTCATAAGTTTTTTCAGCACTAAATCCCATGTCACCGCTGCATAGGATCATTTTTCTGTATGGTAATTCTAATAGATCTAAAATTGATGTTGCACATTTCGTCATTCTCTCAAGTTCTTCTAGACATTTTTCTTGTTCGACGATACTAACCATTTCAACTTTGTAAAACTGATGCTGTCTAATCATACCCTTTGTATCTTTGCCATAACTACCTGCCTCTTTTCTGAAGCATGGTGTAGATGCAACAAATCTCATTGGAAGATCTTTTTGATTAATCATCTTATCTTTAACAATGTTAGTTAAAATCACTTCTGCAGTAGGTATCAAAAACTTTCTTTCCCCATTATCATCTAGTTTGATTTCAAATTGATCATTCTCAAATTTAGGAAGTTGACCTGTACCAAACATTGTACTTTCAGAAGCGAATAAAGGTGGTGAAATTTCTTCATAACCATTTTTTAAAATGTGCAAATCTAGCATGAAATTTGAAATAGCCCTTTCTAATAAGGCCAGTTTATTTTTTACGAATACAAACCGTGCACCTGTAGTTTTTGTGGCTAGGTCAAAATCAAGCATTCCAAGTTTTTCACCTAATTCATAATGTGATAAAGGTTTAAAATCAAAATTTGGTATTTGACCTGATTTCATTATTTCTACGTTATCATTTTCATTTTTTCCATTCGGAACATCTTTATGAGGAATATTTGGGATAAATGATAAAATCTTATCTAGTTGGTCTTTTATTATTTTTTGCTGTTTTGATATTTCGTCTATTTCATTTGAAATTTCTTTTGATTTTTTAAATAATTTTTCATCTTTAGATTTTGAAATCTCTTTTTTTTCATTTTCCAAAGACTCTTTTTTTTGGATAAAATTTCTATTTTTGATATCTAAGTCTTTAAGTTCATTAAAATCTATTTTAAGAAATCTACCTTTTAGTGCGTTTTTAAAATCATCAAAATTTTTTCTTATTTCCTTTAAGTTATGCATTAGAATCTTTAAATTTCTTATCCTCTATAAACTTTACAGAAAAAATTGATAATTCATATAAAATTAATAATGGAATCGCTAAACCAATTTGGGTTATAGGGTCAGGCGGTGTTAATAATGCTGCTGCTGCAAAAATTATAACTACAACGTATTTTCTTCTTTTCTTTAAAAATTCAGAATCAACAACACCAATTCTAGCTAGTAAACTTAAAACCACAGGTAATTGAAAACTTATACCAAAAGCGAAAATAAGTTTCATGACTAATGATAAATACTCATTTACCTTAGCTTCAAGTTGTATCGGTAAATTTGTGGATAAACCTGTGCTTTCAAATGATAAAAAAAACTTTATCGCTAAAGGCATTATCAAATAATAAACTAACATCCCTCCAAGAAAAAAAAGTACTGGAGTTAATATTAGATAAGGTAATATTGCATGTTTTTCATGTTTATATAAACCAGGCGCTATAAATTTCCAAATTTGCATAAGTATAAACGGGCAAGTGACAAAGAATGCTGTAAAGAAAGAAATCTTTAGATATGTTAAAAAAGTTTCTTGAAGAGCGGTAAATATTAATCGTCTGTCAGTTCCATCATCTTTAACGGCTTGGGCGAAAGGATCTACTAAAAAACCATATAAATGTTCTGCAAAAAAATAACATCCAACAAAAAAAACAATTAGAAAAATAAAACTATGTATAAGTCTTTTTCTTAGTTCAGCTAAATGGCTTACAAAACCACCCTCTTTATCATTCTGATTCATGTTTTTTTTCTTCTTTTTTTTCTATTTTATCATTTTCAATATCAATATTTGAAACTTCATTTTGGACATTATTGATATAATTCTTAATTGTACCAATCCATGAGCCAACTTTTTTTAACATTATTGGAAAATCTTTTGGTCCAAGAACAACAATAGCTATTGCTACAATAATTAAAATCTCAAACCAACCAATAGTAGGCATGTGATTTAATCTTTTTTGTTATTATCTTGATTATCTTCGGAAATATTTTTAGGTTCGTTGTCATCAGTAACATCTGATGCCATACCTTTTTTGAAGCTCTTAATTCCTTTAGCAACATCTCCCATCAGACTTGAGATCTTACCTCTTCCAAAAAGTAAAACTACAAGTATAACAACAATTGCTATCTGCCAAATTCCTATGCTCATAGAAAAGTTATATATCTTTTATTCTCAATTTAAAAGTGACTTTTTTTTAACCTAAGTTATGAATTCTTATTTTTCTCCTCAGAGTCTAAAGTGCTACTTAGCATTTCATCAATATTTGAATAAATATCCTCTTTTTTACCATCTTGTTTCTCTTTATAAAATTTACCAGTTCCAAAAATTGCATTATCAATATTTGTACTATCGATAAGACCAGCGGCACCCAATTCATCAACGGTTGGTAAATCGGATAACTTTTGAAGATTGAAATGACTTAAAAAATCATCAGTCGTGACATATTGAATTGGTTTTCCAGGGACATCTTTTCTACCACCTGGTTTTACCCAGTTTAACTCCATCAAAATTTCAAGAGTATTTGTGCCGAATGCAACACCTCTAATTTCCTCAATTTCAGCACGTGTTACTGGTTGATGATAAACAATGATTGCAAGTGTTTCAATTGCAGCTCTTGATAATTTTTTTTCAACAGTTTTTTCCTGTTTCATAATTTCAGAAAGATTTGGCGATGTTCTAAATGACCATTTTTTTGAGATACACACTAAATTAATACCTCGATTGGAATATTCGTTTTGTAATTTTAATAAAATTTTTTCGACATTAGTTTTTTTTGAAATCTTATTTTCTATAGTTTCAATATCAAGTGGCTCAGCAGCTGCAAAAACTATTGCTTCAATTTCTTTTTCAATTGAAGATAATTTATTAGGAAAATCAATAACATTATCTTTTTTAGTATTTCTTTTATTCATTATTTTTCCTTAATAAAAATATCATCAAATAAATTTTCTTGTTTAATTTTTAAGTTACCTTCTTTCACAAGTTCAAGTGATCCTGCAAAAATACCTGCTGTACCAGTTTTTTTATATTTTGTAATACTCTTAAAATTTTTAGGTATCAAGTCCTCTAATTTTTTCCAATCAGTTAGTTTTCCAAAAAAATCTCTGATTGTTTTAATCCCCTCTTCAGTTGTAAAAACAGGGAGTTTAGGAATATTTATTTTTTGAAAATCTTTAGTCATAATAATAGTTGAATATGTTTTTAGTAATTCAAATAAATTTACTTTAATTTCACTGTTATAAATGGGTCTAATGCCTGCCCTAACACCTCTGGTTCTGATTTCACGACCTAATCTTTTACGTTTTAACATTTGTTCAGATAATAATCTGATTAATTCTAATTTTTTAAGTTGGAGTTTTAATTTTTCTGCCACTTCTTGAACTTTAAACTCCTCCTCAGGTGTTCCAGGTAAAAGAAGTTTAGATTTCAAATAAGCAAGCCATGTGGCCATAAGTAAATACTCAGAGGCGGACTCTAGATTTAGATTTTTTTGGTTTGTTATAAAATCATGAAATTGATCTGCTAGTTTTGTAATAGAAATATTTTCTAAATTCACCTTTTGAGATTTTGCAAGGTCTAACAATATATCTAATGGACCGTTATAATTTTCAATATCAACACTAAAAAGTGAGGAATCATTTTCTGTCATAAGCGAATACTAACTTATTATCTTATAAAATTGTGATGTTTTTTTTATTACAAATTTGCTTATGAAAGGTGAATTTTCAGCAACAATTTCCATCTCATTTTCTTTGGCATTACAATGTAAAACAAGATTACAACCAGCATTAAACGCATTGATTGTATTTTCTTTAATTTTACCTTTTAAACTTTTCATTGATATATCGTCAGAAATCAAAATATTCTTAAAACCTATTTTATTTCTTATTAATTTTATCATTTTTTTAGAATGCGTTACTGTGTTTTTTAAATCGATCTTTTTGAATATGATGTGGGCTGTCATTGCAAAAAAAGAATTTTTTCTTTTGAAAGGAAAAAAATCATTTTTTAATAAGTAATCCAAATTTTTACTAATTACGGGTGTAAAATGGTGACTATCAACTTTTGCTAAACCATGTCCTGGTATATGTTTAATAACAGTTCCTACGCCATTATTATGGTGATAGTTGATACAATAATCGCCAATTTTTGAAACTATTTTAGGATTACTAGAAAAAGATCTGTCTCCAATAATTGATGATGAACCTTTCTTTCTAAGATCTAAAACAGGACAAGTGTTGATATTAACTCCTATCAATTTTAATAAATATGATGTTTTATCAATAAATAATTTATAGAAAAAATTAAATTCCTTAGGTTTTTTTATAAATTTTTTGCCAAAAAATTCAGAGGTTAAATTTTCAAAAGATATAATATTTTTAAGTCGGTTTACTCTACCACCCTCTTGATCAATTAAGATTGGATATTTATTATCGTTAAAGATTTTTCGAATAGATGTGGTTAATTGTTTTGCCTGTTTGATATCTTTTATGTTTCTGGTAAATAAAATTACTCCCCATGGCTTATATTTTCTTAGAAAATTCTTTTCTCTGAGGCTAAGTTTTGTTGATTTTATACCAATAATAAAAGATCTTCTGTTATTCATTAATCTAGAAGTTTCCAAAAATTAAATTTTTTCTTTTTATCTTTATTAGATTTCTCTACATATTGGATAATATTTTTAGTATCATTTTCTAAAACTGGCAATTTTTCAGAATAAATATCAATTTTTTTTTCAATATTGCTCAAAGATCTAAAAGAATTTTTTTTATTATCATCTGAAAAATAATACTTACCTGTAAAAAAAATAAAGAAACTTATGAATAATAAAAATATTAAATATTTAATCTCTTTTAGCATCACATTTTATCTGGCGTAGATACGCCAACTATATTCATTCCAGATTTTACTACATTGGAAATAGCTTTTAGAAAAATCAATTTATCATCTGTTATCTTTTTTTGATTATTAATAAATCTTTTGTCTGGATTTTCCTTACCTAAATTCCAATATGAATGAAATAAAGAGGCTAATTCATATAAATAAGTCGGTATTCTATGTGGCTCAAGCTTATTACAAGATACATCAATACACTTGGGCCATTCAGATAATTTTTTTAAGATTTTTATTTCATCTTTAGAATACTCAAAATCGTACTTGGTAATATCTAGATCTGAATTTAAATCTTTATCAAGATGTCTATATACTGAACATATTCTTGCATAACAGTATTGAACGTAATAAAGGGGGTTATCTTTTGATTTTTCTACAACGTTATCAAAATCAAAATCGAGTTCAACATCACTACTTCGATTTAGCATTATAAATCTTGTTGCATCTTTTCCTACCTCATTAATTAAATCATCTATAGTTATATAGTCCCCTTTTCTTTTAGACATTTTAAAGGGTTTCTTATCTTTAATAAGTTTAACAAGTTGGCTAACTTTACAAATTAATCTATCTTTAGAGTTTGATAAAGCTTCAACAGATGATGAAATTCTTTTTATATAACCAGCATGATCTGCGCCTAAAATATTAATAAGCCTATCAAATTTTCTGTCTAATTTATTTTTGTGGTATGCAACATCACTTGCAAAATAAGTCCAAGCACCATCAGATTTTTGTAATGCTCTATCTTTGTCATCTCCAAAATCAGTTGATCGAAAAAGCAATTGCTCGCGTTCCACCCAATCACTATCATCTTCGCCAGCAGGTGCCTTTATTTTTCCTTTATAAACAAATTTGTTTTTTTGAAGAAACTCAACAACTTTTTCTACTTCTTGATTTTCAACTATTTTCTTTTCACTGACAAAGTTATCATGATTAATACCAAGACTTTTAAGATTACTTTTGATTAATTTTAATGCTTCGTTAATAGCTAAAGAAGTTAATTCTTGAGATATTTTATCAAAATTTTCAAAATCAATATTTTTGTTTGAATTTAAAATGTTTTGAGCAAAGTCAATTAAATAGTCTCCAGGATATAAATCTTCATTATCTATTGGAAAAGGTTCATTAAAAGAAATCTCTCTTATTCTATAATAAACTGACTTTGTAAAATTTATAATCTGATTACCATAGTCGTTTATATAATACTCTTTTGTAACTTTATTATTATTAAATAATAAAAGATTAGCCATCACATCGCCTAATATTGCTCCTCTACAATGACCAACGTGTAAAGGTCCTGTTGGATTAGCAGATACAAATTCTATTAGGTAATTTCTTTTAATATTTTTATTTGTTCCAAAAGAATTAGAATTTTTAATTACTTCTTTAATAAAGTTTGTCCAAAAAATAGGTTTAAATTTAATGTTGATAAAACCAGGTTTTACAACTGATATCTCTTCAATAAATTTATCCTCTTTTTTGATTTTTTCTACCAAGATTGACGCCAGATCTGATGGAGATTTATTATTAATCTTAGAAAGGACCATGGCTACATTGGTAGAGATATCACTATCAAATTTTGAAGGTGGAATTTCAGCGGTTATCCCGTTTAGTGAATCTGGTAAAATTAAATCTCCATTTGAAGAAAGTGTTGAAAGGATTTCTTTTATTTTATCTAAATACTGTTCAAAAATATTCATTTAAAGTTTTTGTGAAGGTTGATTGCATATCTGTCTGTCATTCCTGATATAAAATCTGAAATTGCTCTATATTTATCCTTTGAGAGATGATTTTTTGAAATAAATTTTTTAGGGTTTTTTTGTATTTTATTAAACAGTTTTTTAATTATTAATTTGCCATTATCGTTTTTTTTCAGAACTGCATTATTATTATACATCTTTGTTTTTAAAAAAAATCTAATTTCATTAACAGAATCTTTGACTTTTTCAGAAAAATCTACAATGGTTAAATTTGCTTTAGTAATATCTTTATAATTTTTTATTTTGTTAATCTTCAAATTGGTTTTGGTATTTCTAATTAAATCTCTTATCATTTGATCAATAGAATCTCTTATAATCTGATATGTTGCAATTTTATAGTTTTGTTTGTTTATCTTTTTTTTATATTTTTTATAAATATCTTTAAAAAAGTTAATTTCAATTAACTCCTCTAGTTTAAATAAATTTGCATTTATACCATCTTGAATATCATGATTGTTATAAGCTATATCATCTGAAATAGCTGAAACTTGAGCCTCTAATGATGGATAAGTCTCAAAATTAATCTTATGATTGAATTTTTTTACACCAATAAGACTATCAACCAAATCTAACTCGTAAATTGGACCATTATGCTTAAGCAATCCCTCTAACGTTTCAATTGAAAGATTTAACCCGCTATACTTAAGATATTTATTCTCCAAAAACATAACCACGCGAAGAGTTTGTAAATTATGGTCAAAGCCTCCATAATCTTCCATACATTCATTAAGAGAGTCCTCACCAGCATGACCAAAAGGTGGGTGACCCAAATCATGTGCTAAACTTAAGGTTTCAGCTAGATCCTCATTCAATTCAAGATATCTTGCAATAGATCGTGCAATTTGAGCAACTTCCATTGAATGGGTTAATCTTGTTCTGTAATGATCACCTTCTGTGTTAACAAATACTTGTGTCTTGTGTTTGAGCCTTCGAAATGAGGCACTGTGAATAATTCGATCTCTATCTCTTTGAAATGGCGATCTATATTTTGACAAAGATTCTTTGAATATTCTTCCTTTACTTTTGATAAGAGCAATCTTTGAGTATTTTTTCATCCTTTAAAATTAAAATTTAAGTATTATATTAGTAATACCAGTGATCAATAATGATTAAAGAAATTAAATTTACTGATAAGGCTCTAAAACAGATCAATGTTTTGCTGTCTAAAAAAGACAAAGGGTCGTTTTTTAGAATCGCTATCAAAGGTGGTGGTTGCTCAGGCTTCCAATATGAATTTACTTTTGACAAAGAAAAAGCAGCTGATGATTTAAATTATGAAAATATATTGATAGATAAAACTTCTGCAGATTTATTAAAAGGATCAGAAATAGACTATGTTTCTGAATTAATTGGTGAACAATTCAAAATAACTAATCCGCAAACCAAATCCTCTTGTGGTTGTGGTGTTTCGTTTTCTCTTTAATGATTATTTCCTCGTGGAATGTGAATTCTGTTCGAGCACGTATTGAAAATATTAAGAGTTATCTTCTAAAATACAAGCCTGATGTTGTGATGATGCAAGAAATTAAAACTGAGGATGTAAACTTTCCTTATGACGATTTTTCTTCAATGGACTATGAAAGTCATGTATTTGGTCAAAAAAGTTACAATGGTGTTGCTATTATTTCAAAAGGAAAATTAAAAAATATCAAAACAGACTTAATCAAAGATAAGCTTAAACAATCAAGAATAATCTCAGCTGAACTTGAACACAAAAAGAAAAATATTCAATTAATCAATATCTATACGCCAAATGGTAATCCTGTTGATACCGAAAAATATGATTACAAAAAAAAATGGCTCGATGATTTAATTAAACAATTAAAAGCTTTAACTAAAAAAAATCAAAATATAATTCTTGGTGGTGATTTTAATATTATCCCTGCAGCAGTGGATGTCTATAATCCAAAAAGCTTTGAGGACGATGCTCTATTTAGATTAGAAATAAGAAAAAAATTAAGAGAAATGATTAATTTAGGTTTTAATGATGTCTACCGACATTTTAATGAAACTAAAGAAGAATATACTTTTTGGGATTACATGAGAGGTGCATGGCAGAAAAATAATGGTATGAGAATTGATCACTTTTTAGTTTCAAATTCTTTAATAGACCAAGTTAAAGCTATTAATATTAATAAAGATCCAAGAGGTCGCGAAAAACCATCAGACCATACACCAATAGAAATTACTTTAGCTTAAAGATTTTATTTTATTAACCAGCTCTTCATTAATAAGACGAGGGCCCTTATCTAGTCTATTTTTATGTCTTCTCTCTCCTGGAAGTCTAACTCCTTCATATGATTTCATTTTATTAAAAAATTCATCAGCGTGTTTTTGCCAATCAGTTCCTGAAGTTTTATCAGGTGAAATTGCAAGAATAAATTCTCCACCACTAGGAGGTCCGCCGTCATTATTATCTTTTGCAGCTGTCTCAAAGCTAAAATTATCACCAACTAATGCGCCAGCCATTAATTCTACCATCATTGCTATTGCAGAACCTTTATATCCACCAAAAGGAAGTAATACACCTCCGTCCGCTATTGCTCCTGGATCAGTTGTTTCTTTACCATCTTTAGTTAAACCAGTTCCAAGTGGAACTTTATGCCCTTCTCTTTTAGCAACTTGAACTTCACCCATGGCCATTGATGCAGTTGCCATATCGTAAACTACAGGAGTTTTTCCTGGTCGTGGCCATGCAAAAGAAATTGGATTTGTTCCGAACAACGGTTTGATAGCTCCAGCGGGTGCTACAGCAGGCTTGTATGATGTGCAAGCAAATGCAACTAAACCTTCTTCTGCTAATTTTTCTGTCTCTGGCCACATCGCAGCCATATGATGTGAATTGTTAATTGCAAGTACAGCCACACCATTTTCTTTTGCAGCTTTTGCTAATTCAGGTAGCCCTTTATTTAAAACTACAGGGGCTAAACAATTATTCCCTTGTACTTTTATTACTGATGAAGAAATCTTTTTTATTGCTGGTTTTCCTTTACCATTAATTTTTCCACTTTTTAAACCACTCACATATGCTGGTAATCTAAAAAGACCATGAGATAAAGATCCGTCCCTTTCAGCATTTCTAATTAAATCTGACAGAATTGAAGCTGTTTCTTCATCACATCCATTAGTTAATAAGGTCTTTTTAGCTAAATCAAATATTTCATCTAATGTAAGGGAAACTGTACTCATCCCATTATTAGATATTATTAATGGTTAAAGATCAATTTTTATTTAACAACCTTTGAAAGATTTTGACATATTGCCAATTAAATCAAAGTATAAATCTTTGCCAGGGTTAAGTGTTGCTCCTAATGGATCTATTACACCTGTTGCAATATTAGTATCTTTTGCTACAGCTTTAATGATATCAGGATTAAATTGAGGCTCTGAGAAAACACAACTTACTTTGTCATGCTCGATAACTTCTCTAATTTCAGCTAATTGCTCAGCACCAGGCATGACATCTGTATTTACTGTAAATGCACCCAAAACATTAATGTCAAATCTTTTTTCAAAGTATTGATAAGCGTCATGAAAAACTATTGATTTAAAATCTTTATTCAATTCAGATTTAACTTTTTTAGTGAGTTTATCTAAGTCTTTATGAGCTTTTTCTAAATTTGCTTTATATTTAGCCTCATTTTTTGAATCATTCTCAATTAAATGTTCAGCCATTTCACTTAAAATTACTTTTGCATTCATTGGATCTAGCCAAATATGTGGATCATGTTCACCATGTGCATGCTCATCATGACCATGTTCATCTTCTTTGTGACCATGTTCATCTTCTTTGTGACCATGTTCATCTTCTTTGTGACCATGTTCGTCCTCTTTATGACCATGTTCATCAAAAATATTTCTTTCTCTAAATTTAAGTTTTGTTAACCCTTTAATTTCCATTAATTCAATTTTTTCAGCTTTTTTGGCAATCGATTTTAATGGTTTTTCTAAAAAATTTTCTAAGTCCTCACCAACCCAAAACACTAAATCAGCTTCTTGTAACATTTTTGCATGAGTTGGCTTAAGTGCAAATCCATGAGGAGAAGCGTAACCGTCCACTATTAAATCTGGTTTTCCCACCCCATCCATTAAATAACTAGCTAGTGAATGTATTGGTTTAATTGATGTAACTACTTTAATTTCTGCATTTGCAGGTACAAAAATAGTTAAGAATGATAATATTGTTAAGATAAATGGTAATTTTTTTATGTTTTTCATATGTTGTATAATTTAAATGTTATAATATAACACTATGTAATAATATAACATTTATAAGTCAAGGAATAATATGAGCTCAAATCAGAATATACTTGTGAAATTAAATAAAGCTGGTTTTAGTTTAAATAACAAATGGCTTGTCAAAGGAGTATCACTACAAGTTGAAAAAGGAAAAATAGTTACTCTAATTGGTCCTAATGGATCTGGTAAAAGCACAACAGCTAAAATTGCACTAGGTATTTATAAAAAAATTGATGGTTCTGTAGAAAAATATACTAGTAAAGTTGGATACGTACCCCAAAAAATCTCAATTGATTGGACACTACCATTAAGGGTAAATGATTTTATGGTATTAACTGAAAGTATTAGTAATGATTTGATTGATGAAGCTTTGTCTTTAACTGGTGTTACTCATTTAAAAGATAAAAATTTGGGTGATTTGTCTGGTGGAGAGTTTCAAAGAGTGTTACTTGCAAGAGCCATTTCAAAGAAACCTGAGTTATTAGTGCTCGATGAACCAGTTCAAGGTGTGGATTTTACTGGTGAAATTGCTTTATACGAATTAATTAAAAAAATTTCTGATGAATTAAATTGTGGTATTTTATTAATATCTCATGACTTACATACTGTAATGAGTGCAACAGATCATGTTGTTTGTTTGAATGGTCATGTATGTTGTTCAGGATCGCCAATGGATGTAGCGAAAAATAATGAATACAAAGCTTTGTTTGGTGAACAGGCTTCTCAAATTTTATCTAGATATGAGCATAGACACGATCATATTCATACAAGTGAAGGTGAAATAAAGAAAAATTAAATGTTAGATGATTTTTTTATAAGAGCTTTAATAGCAGGTATTGGAGTTGCCATAATTACTGGACCTCTTGGATGTTTTGTTGTTTGGAGAAGATTATCTTATTTTGGAGATACTCTGGCCCACTCTGCTTTACTTGGAGTGACATTAGCTTATTCAATGCAATTCAACATAGCGTTCTCTGTATTCATTATCTCATCTTTAATAGCTTTAACTTTAATACAACTTCAAAAAAGAACTAATCTTCCAGGTGATGCTTTGCTTGGTCTTTTAGCTC
Organism: uncultured Pelagibacteraceae bacterium; assembly: GCA_902587155.1. GTDB lineage: Bacteria > Pseudomonadota > Alphaproteobacteria > Pelagibacterales > Pelagibacteraceae > Pelagibacter. The sequence goes on from CACIKE010000005.1 coordinate 56,638, forward strand.
ACTCATCACTGGCAATAGGTCTTGTGGTCATTGGTTTTTTATCATTTATTAGATTTGATATTATGGGATTATTATTTGGAGATATATTAGCTGTTACAGTTGATGATCTATTAATAATATGGATTGGAGGAGCATTAATCCTCTTAGTTCTAAAATTAATCTGGAAACCTTTGTTTGCATCAACGGTTAATTATGAATTGGCTGAGGCAGAAGGTTTAAATCCTGATCGTGCAAAAGCTATTTTTACTATTTTGATGGCAGCGATTATTGCTATTTCAATAAAGATGGTTGGTTTATTATTAATTACAGGAATGTTGATCATACCAGCTGCAATGGCTAGAAATATCTCTTCAAGTCCTCAGAAAATGGTAATGTATTCAATTATAGGTGGATTGTTGTCTGTGATTTTGGGATTATTTTCTTCACTTGAATTTAATACTGCATCTGGACCTTCAATTATAGCAGCATCTTTATTGCTATTTATTTTATCATTATTAAACATTAAACAATCGATTAAATTGAAAAATTAATGAGGAATTGGTAAACTAAACAAAATGCATACTCTTTCAAAAAATCAGCGAATTATTTTTGATATAATTGATAAATCACCTGAACCAATGAAAGCCTATTCAATTCTTTTTAATGTTCAAAAAAAAGGAATTAAAGCTCCTCTACAAGTTTATCGAGCATTAGATAAGTTAGTTGAAATTGGAAAAATTCATAAAATTGAAAGTAGAAACGCGTTTATCGCATGTCAAAATTCGAGTTGTCAGGTGTCAAAAGCTACTGCTTTTTCAATATGTGAAAGTTGTGAAAAAGTAACAGAGATTAATAATTCTAGTCTCTCAAAATATCTATCAAATTTTAAAGATAAAGCTGGTATGAAATATAGTAAATATAATCTTGAATTTTTTGGTTTATGCAAAAAATGTATAACCAAATAAATTTGAATTATTAATGATATTTTTTACTTTAAAGATCATACTCGCAGCAATAATAATAGCATTCGCCAGTTGGCTTTCAGGACAAAATCCAAAACTTGCAGGTTTTATTATCGCCTTACCTCTTGTATCACTCATAGCTATAGCTTTTTCCTACTATGAGCATAATGATATAGAAAAAACAATTCTTTTTACTAAGAGCATACTAGTAGCAGTACCTGTGAGTTATTTATTTTTTTTACCCTTCTTTTTTGCAAAATCATTTAATATGAATTTCTTCCTAATTTATGGCACAGGCTTAGGATTTTTAGTTGTTGGTTTCTTTATTCATAAATATATAACAAATTTTCTCTAATACTGTTACATCTTAATAAATTTGTAACATTAATGTAATAATTAATAAGAAGGAGAAAATATGTTTATAAAAAAATATCTAAAGTGGATCAGTACTTTTTTAGTTTTAGTAGGAATACTTCTTACAAACTTAAATATATATCCTTTAAATATATATTTTCATGGATTAGGAGTTATTGGATGGACTATCGCTGGATTTGTTAGCAAAGATAAGGCGATACTCACTAACTTTGGATTACAAATTCCATTATTTGTTATTGGAATTTATAAGATTATTTTTTAAATGAAGAATATTTTGTTTGTATGCACAGGTAATTCAGCAAGAAGTATTATTGCTGAAAGTATAATAAATAACGAGTATGACGAAAAGTATAAAGGTTTTAGTGCTGGGAGTAATCCAACAGGAAAAATTAATGACGATGTGAAGAATTATTTATTATCAAAACATTATGATCTTTCAAATTATAGATCTAAAAATTTTAATGAGTTTATTAATGGTCAAATTAAAATGGATTATGTGATTACAGTTTGTAATAATGCCAATAACGAAGTCTGTCCTATTTGGCCAAATAAAGATCAGATAATTCATTGGGATATAGAGGATCCTGTCAAATTACTTGATGAAACAAACGACTTAAATAAAAAAGATGAAATAATAGAAGAAGTTTACAATAATATTTATAAAAGAATAAAGGAACTGATTTATGAAAAATAAAAGCCGCTATTTTCTTGCTGAATTATTAGGCAGTTGTTTTTTAGTAATGATTATTGTTGGTTCAGGTTTAATGGCTGAAAACTTAACTAATGATGTTGCTGTGATGTTAATAGCTAATACTATAGCAACAGGAGCAGGTTTATTTGTGCTTATTACAGTATTTGCTGATGTATCAGGAGCTCACTTTAATCCATTTGTAAGTATCGCAATGGCAATAACAGGCAAATTAAAAAGGAAACTATTACCCTACTATATCATTGCTCAATTGGTTGGTTGCTTGATTGGTGTTGGTTTAGCCAATTTCTTTTTTGAACATGAAATTTATGAATTATCTACTAAATCAAGAGATGGGATTTATATACTAACATCTGAAGTGATAGCAACATTAGGACTTATAGTGATAATTTTTGGGGCTATGAAGTCAGGTAAAATTGCTGTTGCTGCTAGTGTTGGGCTTTACATTACTGCAGGTTATTGGTTTACTTCTTCAACTTCTTTTGCAAATCCTGCGGTTGCTATTGCTAGAACATTTACAGAATCTTTTACTGGTATTAGTTATTTAAATACTCCTTATTATATTTTAGCTGAGCTTATTGGAATGTTAATTGCTGTACTTATTGTTAAAAAGTTATTTTTAGAAAAAAATTGAAAAATACAAAACTTACTAATCGAATAAGTTTAATTAACAAAAAATTTAAAAAAAAAGAGTTTTATCATTATCTTAAAACTTCTAATCTTTCATTAGTAATACCCAAGATTAAAGACAAATATGTAGTAGTTTCCCAAAAAAGAGTTCCAATTAATAAAATTAATTACGAGTTTCCTTCTGGCATAGTGGAAAAAAAGGAAACAACTCTGCAATCAGCATATAAGGAATTAAGAGAAGAAACAGGATATAGATCAAGATCAAAATTGAGTAAAATAATAACTTTTTATACTGAACCTGGAAGACTAACTACTAAAATTACTGGTTATTACACAGAAGACTTAATTAAAATTTCGAAACCAGAACAAGGTATTAGAATTCATCTTTTTAATCAAAAAGAGATATTTAAATTAATATTAAATCAAAAATTCAATAATAGTTCTCATATAGCAATGTTTTTTTATTTAATAACAGTTCTTAAAAAACTATAAACTAAAGGTTGTATCAAAATATCTTTTTTATTTAAGGATTATATGATTAAATCAAATATTAAATAATTCGGAGGCAGTAATGAGAAAAAAACTAAAAAAAAATGAAAAGAAAAAAACAAAGATATTAAAATCAATAGACAAACTTAAAAATAAAATTACAGCAAAAGAAAAAAAATTATCAAGCCTTAATATTAAAATTGCTGGTCTAGAAAAAAAGGTTGCAGAAAAAAAAGCAAAAAAGCTTGCTAAGAAAAATGCAGAGCAGTCTCCTGCATCTATAAATAATTAATTCCAAATCGTCTTTCTCCCTTCTCATTTGAGAGAAGGAAGAAAGTAGTTAATCAACAAAATTTAAACAGGGGAAGAAATAATGAATATTTAAATTTTGATGGTGCTTTATACATAAACTAAGTTACAAAATTATTTACTTATTGTTAAAGTTAAATGAATTTAAATTAAAATAATGTTACAAAAAAATATCACTCAATTAAAAATAGAATTAAATTTAATTTATCTTGAATTATTTGAGTAAATTACTCTTGGTTCTAAAAATAATTCTCTAGCAAGAGCTTTAAATCTTTTAGTAACTTGTTTTGAGATTATTTCTTGATGTTGTGATGGAATTTTCAAAAATACAGCATTACCTCTTTTATATAATTTAAACTCTTCAAGAAATATCGTAGATATCGAGGTCAATGATTGTGAAAATCTCAAAGCTGCTCCAACTTGTTTGCTTGAAAAAATTTCATTATTATTTAAAAAAGTTAGATACTCCATCTTTGGATTATACTTGATACTACAGTACCGCCAATAACATGACAAAGCTAATTGTATTCTTTCTTTATGAGTCAATCTAAGTAAAGGAGTATTTATTGTTTCTTGAAATACCAATTCAGCTTTTTGAAATGCTCCTAATCCCCAATCCATATGACTTAATACACATGCCAGATATAATAATTTCTTATTAAAATGTTCATTGCCTTCAAAAACTGGCTGAATAAAATCATAATATTTTTTATAGTTCGATCCTAGATCACCTCTTTTTTTTGCAATATTCTCAAGTGCTTTATGAAAAATTTCTGATTCTTTTACATCTTTAAAATAGTCAATTGATAAAGAACCTTCACGCAAACCGCTTATAGAACAAATTATATTTTTTGGATTTGTAACTCTCATAATTTCATCAAGTATAATGCAACTATAAGGTAAATATGGTGTTCTAGATTTTGAAATATACTCAACTGTTTTAAGTTTAGATTTATTAAAAGATGAAATTTTTTCAACAAACTTAGATAAAACATTGTTATCAATACTGTATTGATGAATTATATGTACCGGATGATTATTTTGAAAAAGATGTAATTTAAATAATGCTCGCCAAGTACCTCCAACTAAATATAGATTATTAAATTTCTTTTTTGAAAGCCATTTTTCTTCTCTTAATAATTTTTTGATATATTTTGCTAAATTTCTTTTTTTAACTATAGGATTATTTAATAATCTTAAAACACCAATAGGTAATGAGGTTTTATTAGTTACTATATTGTTTTCAACTCGAGCTAATTCTAAACTACCGCCTCCAAGATCGGCAACTAATCCATCAACATTTTCAAAGCCTATTTTAACTCCCTCAGCTGAGCATTCAGCTTCTTCTTCACCAGATAATATATTAATCTTAGTTTTAAAAAGTTTTTCAACTTCATTAATAAATGGTTTTGTATCAGTTGCTTCTCTTAAAACTGCTGTTGCAATGATTTTAAGATTTGTGATTTTTGAAACATTTAAAATTTCAGAGAATCTTTTTAAAACTTTTAAAGCATATTCGGTACCAGATCTGTGAAGTTTTTTGGATTTATCTAAATTTTTTCCAAGTTCACAAACTGCTTTTTCATTAAAAAAAGGCACACGAGAAGAACTGAAATCTTCATAAATTAGCATTCTTATAGAGTTTGATCCAATGTCAATTATAGCTAATCTTGCCTGTTTTAATTTTAAACTATTTTTACTTTTAATTACTTCCACTTTTAATCAATCTTAAGTGCAGTTGTTTAGGCTGCATTTTTAGTTTAGCTTTACCTCTTCCAGATAAGCTCGGATTATTCATAAAATATTCATGAGCTGAAAAGGAATCGCTCTTACTATATTTAATTTTTTTATAATTGCCATCAGCTTCAAGTTCCCAGCTCTGATTAGTATCAAGATAATTTGCCAACATTATTTGATCTAAGATCTGTTCATGAACAGTCTCATTTTCAATTGGGACTAGAAGTTCTACCCTTCGATTTAAATTTCTCGGCATTAAATCAGCTGACGAAATATATACTTTTGCATTTCTATTAGGCATTTTTTTTGTACCATTACTAAAGCAGTAAATTCTAGAATGCTCTAAAAATCTTCCTATGATACTTTTTACAACTATGTTTTCTGATCTATCTTTAACTCCTGGTCTTAAACAACAAACACCCCTTACAAATAAATGAATTTTTACACCAGCATTCGAAGCTTCATAAAATTTATCAATAATTTCTGGATCTACTAAAGAGTTCATTTTTGCCCAAATAGCTGCAAATTTTCCATTTTTAGAATTTTTAATTTCAGCATCAATATTTTCATTTAAGGTTTGCCTCATATTTACTGGCGAAATAGAAATTTTATTTAAATTTTTTGGTTTTGCGTATCCTGTTACATAATTGAAAAACTTTTCAACATCTGATGCCATTTTCTTATCACAACTAAATAAAGACAAATCAGTGTAAATTTTAGCATTTACTGGGTGATAATTGCCAGTTCCTAAATGAAAATAAGTTTGTATTTTACCCTGTTCTCTTCTTAAAACAAGTGATGATTTTGCATGAGTTTTGTATTTAGCAAAACCATAAACAATTTGAACACCTACTTTTTCTAAACTTCTTGATAGTTGAATATTAGCTTCCTCATCAAATCTAGCTTTAATTTCAATTAAAGCGGTAACTGTTTTTCCGTTTTCTGCAGCTGTTATTAAAGCTTTAACAATAGGTGAGTCTAGAGTTGTTCTATATAGAGTTTGTTTTATAGCTATAACTTTTTTATCATTTGCTGCTTGGTTTAAAAATTCAATTACTGAGTCAAATGTTTCAAAAGGATGATGAACAACTAAATCTTTCTTTTTAATAGTTTCAAAAAAATTATCATTATATTCTTTTAATCTTTCAACTTCTCTAGGTGTAAAATGTTTAAATCTTAATTTTGGATTTTTTACTTTACATATTTGATCTATATCTTGAATTCCAACAAGGCCAGCAACATCATAAATATAGTCAGGATTTATATCTAATTTATTAGTTATAAATCTTATCAATTCGTTATCACTATTTTCAAGAACCTCTAAACGAACAATATCACCCGTTCTACGTCTTTTTAAAGCCAATTCAAAAGATCTAACCAAATCTTCTGCTTCCTCTTGAATCTCTACATCGCTGTCTCTTATTACTCTAAAAATCATTTTCTTTTCTAAATCATGATCTGGAAAAATTTCATTAGCAAAAAAACTTATTACATCATCTAGAATCACAAATTTCTTATGATTTTTTGAAGACTCAATTTCAATAAATCTAGATAATGCTTTTGGTATTACTATTATTGAGTTTAAAATCCTTTTTTTATTTTTTTTTCTTAACTTCATTACAATTGCTCTTCCTTGATTGATTATAAATGGAAATGGATGTGCAGGATCAATTGCTGATGGTGTTAATAAAGGGTAAATCTCTTCTTTAAATATTTCTAAAAGTTTTTTTTTATCCTTAGTATTTAAATTAACTGGTTTAACTAAATTGATATTATTTTTTTTTAATTCCATAATCAGTTGAATAAAAATTTTGTTCTGTTTTTTTAATAGATTCTTAGTTTCAAGCACTACCTCATCCATTTGCTCTTCAGGTGTCAAACCATCAGAGCTTAGTGAGTCAACTTCTTGTTTTATTTGACTATATAACCCAGCTACACGGACCATAAAAAATTCATCTAGATTAGACCCAGCAATTGATAAAAACTTTACTCTTTCATAAAGAGGATTTTCGATATTTTGCGCCTCTAAAAGTACTCTATCGTTGAATTTTAACCAAGAAAGCTCTCTATTTATATATTTAGATTTCAACTCTTCTTTATGTTGTTTTTTTAAAGCAGTCATATATTTAGATTTTATGTATCAATTATACGTCATGAGACACGCAAAATCTAGTTGGGATGATTTAAGTATTAATGATTTTGATAGACCACTTACTAAAAGAGGCAAGAAAAATGCAAAAATGATTTGTGAATTTTTTGTTAAAAAAAAATTTGAATTTGATTATGCATTAATTTCATCATCAAAAAGAACAAAAAAAACTTTTCAAATTTTATCCAAGAAAATTAATAAGCCAAAAAAAGTTAATTTTTCAAAAGATTTATATTTAGTTGATGAGAATGCAATTGTAAAAAAAATTAAAGAAATATCCAGTGAATATAAATCAATTTTGATTATAAACCATGAACCATCAGTGAAAAATTTAGTACGAAATCTTACAAAAAATCATAATACGAATAATTTTAAATTAATGAATTATAAATTCCCAACAGCAGCATTTGCAAAAATTGAGTTTGATATTAAATCCTGGAATGAAGTTGAGAAAAAGGGAGTATTAAAAAAATTTATAAGACCCAAAGATCTTCAAGATTCTAAAGAATAACCAGCTGATCTTACTGTTCTAATTAAAGGTTTTGTATTTTGTATGTTAATTGCTTGTCTTAATCTTCTAATATGAACATCAACTGTTCTAGACTCTACATATATATTTTCTCCCCAAACATTGTTTAAGAGTTGTTCTCTTGAATAAACTCTTTTTGGATTTTTGATAAAAAAATCTAAGAGTTTAAATTCAGTTGGACCCAAAGTAATTTCTTTATCTTTTCTATAAACTCTTTTTGTAATCCGATCTATTTTTAAATCAGTAAATTCTACAATGTCTGATGATGATTGAGGTTTAGATCTTCTCAATAAAGATTTAATTCTAGCATTCAATTCTTTTTGACTAAAAGGTTTAGTTACATAATCATCTGCACCTGTATCAAATGCTTTTAATTTGTCTTCTTCCTCCCCTTTTGCAGTTAACATAATGACAGGAATATCATTAAACTTATTATCTTTTTTTAAGTTTTTACAAATTTCAACACCAGATAATTCTGGTAACATCCAATCCATTAATATTAAATCTGGCTGTTTTAATTTTATTTGTTTAAGAGCATCTTCTCCATTTTCTGAATGACTGACTTTATAACCTTCTTTTTCAAGATTGTACTTTAACAAACTAACAATTGATGCTTCATCTTCAGCTATGAAAACATGAGCTGACATAAATCATTTTTCTCCGGTTACAATTGGCTCTGTTCCCTTGGGTCTATCACCTTCTAAATATTCGCCTTTAACTAAATAATAAACTTGTTCTGCAACATTTGTAGTATGATCACCAATACGCTCTATGTTTTTAGTTACAAACAATAAATGGGTTCCATCTTCTAAATTTTTTTCATTTTCTTTAAGATATTTTATAACTTCTTGCATACAAAGATTTGTTAGATCATCTATTTGCTCATCACCTTCCCAAACATTTACTGCCATTGGCGCAGATCTTTCTAGATAAGCATCTAATGTTGATTTTAATTGTTTTTGAACATTGGTAGATACTCTATTCAATGAGTCTACCAAGTTCTTTGGAAGATTTTCGTTAAGCAAAAGTGTTCTCTTGGATATATTTTTTGCTAAATCACCTATTCTTTCTAAATCTGAAGACATTTTCAAAGCCGTTACTGTCTCTCTTAAATCAATTGCCATAGGTTGTCTTAAAGCAATTAAATTCACAACTTGCTGTTCAATTAAAGTCTCATATTTATCTATTTTTTCATCTTCTTGAATAACAGCTTCTGCAATATTATTATCTCTTGTTGTAATGGCTTGAATTGCTTTACCTAAAGAATCTTCACATGCACTTCCCATTTTAATTATATTAGCATTAAGATTTTTTAGTTCTTCTTCGTAAGATTTGACTGTATGTGGTGCTTCAGACATTATCCGAACCTCCCTGTTATATAATCTTGCGTTTTTTTATTATCAGGATTCTTAAATATTTTATCAGTAGATCCATGTTCAATCAATTGACCTAAATGAAAAAAACCTGTATTTTGAGAAACACGTGCTGCTTGAGCCATAGAATGAGTTACAATTATTATTGTGTGCTCTTTTTTTAACTCATCAATCAATTCTTCAATTTGTGCTGTTGCTATTGGATCTAATGCTGAACAAGGTTCATCCATTAATATAACTTCAGGTCTTACAGAAATCGCTCTAGCAATACAAAGTCTTTGCTGTTGTCCTCCAGATAATCCAGTTCCAGGTTCATGCAACCTATCTTTTACCTCTTCCCATAGTGCAGCCTTTTTCAAACTAGTTTCAACAATTTCATCCATTTCTTGTTTTGATTGAGCCATACCATGAATTGTTGGACCGTAAGACACATTTTCATATAAAGTTTTTGGGAAAGGATTGGGTTTTTGAAAAACCATACCAATTTTTTCTCTTAGTCTTACGACATCACAACTTTTATCATTGATATTAAAATCATTAATTAAAATTTCTCCTTTAACACTACAGATATCAATTACATCATTCATTCTATTAAGACATCTTAGGAAAGTTGATTTACCACAACCAGATGGACCAATTAATGCCGTTACTTGATTTTCCTCAATATCTAAACTTATATTAAAGAGCGCTTGTTTTTTTCCATAAAAAACATCAACATCTTTTGCTTTAATCTTTATCATTTTAACTCCATTTTTTCTCAAACTTATGTCTTATTATTTGGGCAAATAAATTCATTATTATTAAAAAGCCAAGTAAGACCATTATACATGCCGAAACTTTTTCTACAAATCCCCTTTCAGCACTTTCAGCCCAAATATAAATTTGAACTGGTAAGCTTGCAGCAGGATCCATGGGTGATCCAGGTATCGTGTTAACAAAAGCAACCATTCCAATTAAAATTAAGGGTGCAGTTTCTCCTAAAGCTTGAGCTAAACCAATTATTGTTCCTGATAACGTGCCAGGCATAGAAAGAGGAACTGTATGATGCATTGTGGTTTGCATTCGACTTGCTCCCATAGCAAGTGCTGCCTCTCTTATACTTGGTGGAACTGCTTTTAAAGATGCTCTAGCAGCTATAATTATTGTTGGTAAAGTCATTAAGGACAAAGTGATACCTCCAACTAATGGGGTAGACCTTGGTAAATGAAATATAGCCAATAAAACTCCTAACCCTAATAGACCAAAAACTATAGATGGAACCGCTGCTAAGTTGTTTATATTAACTTCAATAAAATCAGTAAATCTATTTTTAGGGGCAAATTCTTCAAGATAGATTGCAGCTAGAACCGCAACAGGAAAAGCTATCATTAAACAAACAAGTATAGAAAAAATTGAGCCCATAAATGAACTTGCTATTCCAGCTAGCTCAGCTTCTCTTGAGTCAGCATTTGTAAAAAAACTTATATTAAATTTACTTTCAACCTTACCATTTGCAACAAGTTGATCAAAAATTTTTAATTGATAATCGCTTACTCTTCTTTGGTCTTCAGGTAAATCTCTTGGATAATTTCCTTTAAAGACTTGGTCTAAATCATCTGAAGCAGTTAGATAAACTTCCTTTGTTTTTCCTATTAAATTGGGGTCATTTAAAAGTTCATTTTTAATTTCTTTTTCAAAAAAATAAGACACCATTCTCTTCAATTCATTTTCTTGATCTTCATTGGCGTTTGGATCTAAATCAGCCATTGATTTTAATGCTATATCGTAATAATCAGCGTCCTGTAAATCTTCTTTAGAAGGATTTTGGTCTAACATCATTAATTCAGCATCGAAAGTTACTGGAACAATAAGCCATGTTTTTTGAAAAGCTGAATAGCCAGTTGAAAAAATTTTAAAAATAAAGATTGTTAAAAATAAAAGTGCCATAAAAATTGCACTCAGACCGTATAAGCGAAATCGCTGTTCAGCTTTATATCTTTTATTTAATAATTGTTCTTTATTTTTATTCATATTTTTCTCTATATTTTTTAACTACTCTCAAGGCCACAATATTTAAACAAAGTGTTACTAAAAATAATGACATACCTAAAGCAAAAGCAGCTTGCGTTTTGGGGTCGCCAAAAGCTTGGTCACCAATTAGAATAACTACAATTTGAGCTGTAATCGTTGAAGTAGATTCTAAAGGATTTAAAGTTAAATTAGCAGCTAAACCAGAGGCCATAACAACTATCATTGTTTCTCCAATAGCTCTTGAAACACCAAGTAAAATAGATCCAACTATCCCCGGCAATGCCGCGGGAAAAATAACTCTCTTAATTGTTTCTGATTTAGTTGCTCCCATAGCGTAACTTCCATCTCTTAAACTTTGAGGCACACTTGTAATTACATCGTCACTTAAACTTGAAATAAATGGTATAATCATAATACCCATTACCCCTCCTGCTGCTAAAGCACTTTCAGCTGAAACTTCAAGACCCATTGAAGTTCCTAATTCTTTCAAAAATGGTCCAACAGTTAGAGCAGCAAAAAAACCATAAACAACTGTTGGTATACCAGCTAAAATTTCAATTAATGGTTTTGCATATTGTCTAACTTTAGTTGATGCATATTCAGCTAAATAAATTCCACTCATTAATCCAATTGGGATAGCAACGCACATAGCAATAAATGCAATAAAAAAAGTACCTGCAAAAATAGGGACTGCTCCAAAAGTATCTGAATACATTGTCGGATCTAAAGCCTCAGAAGAATCTCTAACAAAAGCTTTTGCTGGATACCAGTGAGTTCCAAAGACAAAATCAAATAATGGAATTACTTTAAAAAAATCTATAGTTTGAAATATAAGTGAGAAAACTATTCCAACAGTAGTTAATATTGCAGCTAAAGAAGCTGTAAATAAAACTGCGTTCAAAAATTTTTCAACTGGTTCTCTTGTTCTAGAATTAGATGAAATTCTTTTATACGCATAAGCAACAGAGGCAATAATTGCAGATAATACTATAACAACTTTTGAACTTTGAGCTATTGATCGAAGACTTAAATATTTTTCAGCTGAAGCTTCAATTAAAGGTGTAATTTCTCCAGTGAATTGCCCTCGAGACAATGCTTTTGATTTTTCGTATAATAAATTTAATTCATCATCAAGATAACCTTGATTTGAATAATCACTTAAGATTAATAGTTTTACAATTGTGGGCTCAAAAATTGCCCATAATGAAAAAATTATAAAGGCTGGTATTGCACACCAGATTGCAAGATAATAACCATAAAATTGTGGTAATGCGGTTAATCTTTTTTTTGTAGATTGAATTGTATATGCTTTTTTGCGTCCAAAATAATAGCTTGTGAAACCTAGAAGAACAATAAATGTAAATAATATTAAGTTCACAGAATCTCCTTAAGTGAGGACTTTACTCTTTTTTTAAAAAAAAGGGGTCTAAAAAGACCCCCTTTTTAATCATTTGTTAACTGAGGAATAATTAATTACCCATAGCAACTAGCTTCGTAGCATTAGTTCTAGTTGTTTTATACAACTTAGAGTCTAATGGCACTAAACCAATGTCTGCTAAGTAACCCCCTTTTCCAATAGCTTTCTTAGTTGTGAATTCTTTCACAAACTCATGTAAGCCTGGAATTACTCCAACGTGTGCTTTTTTCACGTAGAAGAATAAAGGTCTAGCAACAGCATAACTGTAGTCTTGAATAGACTTTAATGACGGTTGTCCACCATCAATACTTGCTGCTTGCAATTTATCTTTTGCAGCTAAGAAATAACTGAAACCAAAGAAACCAAACATTTCTTTATCTTGAGTTAACTTTTGGATGATTAAACTATCGTTTTCTCCAACTTCAATAGCAGCACCATCTTCTCTGTAAAGTTTTTGAGGTTTTTTGTATTTTTTATTTCCAGCTTCAAAACCTGCTTTATAAAGAGCTTTAGCTTCTTTAGTCATACCTTTTTTCATTACTAAAGAATTCCAAGCATCTCTAGTTCCTGATGTTCCTGGTGGGATCATCACTGAAATTTTTTGTTTTGGTAAGCTAGGGTCAATTTGGTCCCAAGTTTTATAAATATTTGGAACTAATTTACCATCAACAACTGTATGAGCAGCAAGTGCTAAATATAATTGTTCTTTAGTAAAGTTTACTGGTTTTGCATCTTTGCTGTAAGCTAATGTAATACCATCGTTACCAATTACGATCTCAACGATATCATTAACACCATTTTTCTTACATAGAGCTTTTTCTTTATCTTTCATAGCTCTTGATGCATTTGTAATATCTGGATGTTGTTCACCTACACCAGCACAGAATAGTTTAGCTCCACCACCAGTACCAGTAGACTCGATTACAGGAGTTTTAAATCCTGAACCACCAAATCTTTCAGCAACAACTGTTGCATAAGGGAATACTGTAGAAGAACCAACTATCTTAATTTGATCTCTTGCTTGAGCAACAGTTGCAATTGAAAGTGCAACTAAAGAAGCAATTACTATAGTTAGTTTTTTCATTATCTTTAATCCTTTCGTTATTTATTAATTAAAAGATGATTGACTCGTATAAATTTATTGAATCTTTAATATTACAGAATTGTTACACTTTTGTTAAAAAGGTAACTTTTTAGTTGTATTTTTTTGATATATTTATTTGATCAATATCAGTTTCTAAGCCACCAATACATGAAACAGGGTTTACCTGTTCATTAAGAGCTAGTTCTTTTGTTGGACGTAAAGTTATTTCTAGTTTTACTAAGTTTACTAATTCCTCTCTAATTTCTTCATCATATCTCCAGCTTGGCCATGAACTTGGGGTTGAAAATATAGAGGTTAAATAGCTTGTAGCCATAGTATATCTATAATTACTCAAATTTTCATTCCTCAATAAAAAATCTCTTACAGAATTAAAAATATTTCTACATCTAAAAGAATCTGAAAAATAATTTTCCTTCTTGAGATTTCTATTCATAGGAACAGAAACAATTAAATCAATTGAATTTTTAGAATACGAGGTAACTACGTCTGTATAAAATTCAGCTTCAGTAACTTCTAAATGATCTTTAATAGAAGGATATGAAGTTTTCAAATCTGCCTCTAATCTAAAAATTCCAATATCAAAAACTGTAAGTTGCTGATTTCTTAATAATGTTGTGATATCTTTAGAAAAAACACTTGTTGTTATAGAGCTTAATAAAAAAGCAAAAATCAAAATATTTTTGAATATTTTAACCATATAAAAAAATTAATTAAAAGATTAACATTAATCAAGTAAAGAATTGTTAAAAAAACCTTCTAAAACTATTACAATATAATATTTTTTAAATTTAAGTTTTCGCTGGTAAATAAATTTGAATTTCAGTTCCTTGGTTTTCCTCACTTAGAATCTCATAGTGTCCACGATGTTGAGTAACTATATGTTTAACAATAGCTAATCCTAAACCGGTTCCACCAACCTTGTTACTTTGTTCATGATCTACCCTAAAAAATCTTTCTGTAATTCTAGAAATATATCTTTGAGGAATGCCAACACCTTCGTCTTTAATACTGATCATAAAATTTTTTTCTAACAATTTACCATCGCTAATTTTGCTTGATATAAAAATAGACTTATTTTCCTTTGAATACTTAATTGCATTATCTAAAAGATTAGAAAAAACAGTTTGTAATTTTTTTTCATCTCCAATAACAACTGTTGGATTGGCGAGAGATAAATTAATATTTAATTTCTTTCTTTTTAAAACAATCTCAAAATTACTGATGATTGTTTTGAAAAGATCATTTATATCAACTAAAGAGTTTGGCCTTATGTGTTCTTCTAATTCAATTCTTGTGAGTATTAAAAGATCATTAATTAAATTTTCCATTCTATTTGATTGATCAGTCATTATTTTCATAAATTTTTTTTTAGCCTTTTCATCATCAGACGCTGGGCCCTCAATTGTTTCTAGTGATCCTTTGATTGCCATTAAAGGTGTTCTTAATTCATGGCTTACATTTGCTACAAAATCAGTTTTAAATTTTTGTGCTTTTGTAATTTCAGTAAAATCTTTTAAAAATAACACAACAGAGTCTGGTTCAGTAAACAAATGAGTTGGGCCAGGAATAATATAAATTTTATAGAATTGATATGATGGGAGGTCTATTTCAACATCGATATTTTTTGTTTTATTTTCTACGATAGCTTTTTCAATATTTTCTATTAATTCTGGTTTTCGAATTATAGAAGATATGTTTTTATCAATTAAATTACTTCCAAATCTTTTTAATGCACTTGGATTGGCATATTTAATTATGTTAAATTTATTTAATGCAAAAAATTGATCTTCAAGCTCATCAATAATTACTCTTTTTGTTTTTTCTTCTCTTTTATTAACTATTGTAGCGGTATTTATTGATTTATTTTTTTTTTGATTAAGTAAATAGAGAAGATAAACTATTACAACTATAAGTAGAATGACGAAATATTCCATAAATTTAGATGGCTTAATTTTGCATCATTACACTTTTTAATGCAAATAAATTAAGGAAAAATTAACTAATGATTTGGTGAAATATTGTTAAAAAATATTTTTGCTGTTTCTTCCCAAGTGAATTTTTTTGCAAATTCAAGACAATCATTTCTATTAACTTTCAAAGCTTTATGTGCTGATACTTTAAGATCATCATCTAAACAATTTATTTTGGATCCTTCAAATATATCTTTAGGACCTGGAACAGGATACGCAGCAACAGGTGTTCCACAATTTAAAGCTTCTGTAACTACAATTCCAAATGTATCTGTTTTACTTGGGAAAACAAAAACATCAGAGGATGCAAAATGTGATGCTAATTCACCATTTGTTTTTTCTCCTAAAAAAATATCTTTAGGGAATTCCTTTTTCAATTTTTTTAAATCAGGTCCTTTTCCTATAATTATCTTTGTACCTTCTAGATCACATTCTAAGAAAGCTCTTATGTTTTTTTCAACTGCAACTCTTCCAACATAAATCCAAATAGGTCTTTTATGAGGTAAATCAATTTTTTTAGGGTTCTTAAAAGCTCCATGATTTCCTCCTCTAGTCCAAGTAATCATTTTATTGTCATCTATACCTATATCGATTAATTCTTTTCTCATAGACTCTGTAGTTACTAAAATTCTCTCAGCCTTATTATGAAAATTTGCTAAGAATTTTTCAGCCCATTTTGCTGGTATAATAGGAAAGTAAAGTTTTAGATATTTATCAAATCTTGTATGGAAACTCGTAGTAAACTTTAGATTATTTTTTAAACAATATCTTCTTGCCATAGTGCCTATCGGGCCTTCGGTAGCGATATGAATTGCATCTGGATTGATTTTCTTTATTAAACTACCAACTCTGGGCCATACATTTATAGACAACCTAATTTCATTATATTTCGGCATCGGAAAAGTAAAAAATAAGTCAGGTGTAATATATTCTATTCTATGACCTTGTTCTTTTAATATATTGCCTGTTTCATGTAAGGTTCTTACAACACCATTTACTTGGGGAAAATATGCATCTGTAGCAATTAAAATTTTCATTAATTATGAAGCTTTTTTTAATTCTTCAGTTTTAATTGGTTCAATTTTTTCTTTATCGTCTAAATATTGTTCTCTTATTTTGTCCCAATATAATATTTCAAAACTACCATCATAATTTTCGGCTAATGCAGTGCAGGACTCAACCCAGTCTCCACAATTTAAATAATTGACCCCATTAAAATCTCTATCCTCAGCATGATGGATGTGGCCACAAATAATTCCATCAAATTTTTTTCTTTTTGCATAATCTGAAAGTGTTTTTTCATATTCACCAATATATTTAACTGCATTTTTGACTTTATACTTTAAAAATTTTGCAAGAGACCAATATTCTTTTCCTCTCAATCTTCTAAAAAAATTAATTATTACATTTAATTTTAATAGTAAATTATAGGCTATTGATCCAAGTTTAGATAACCATTTAGCATGTTTCATAACACCATCCCAAGCATCACCATGAACAACAACATATTTTTTTCCTGCATTTGTTTCATGAATAACTCTATTAACCATATGGATGTCACCAAAATGCATTGGAATAAATTTTCTTAACATTTCGTCATGATTACCCATAATGTAGAAAACTTTAGTACCATGCCTAGCTTTTCTTAAAATTTTTTGGATTACATCATTATGTTCTTGAGGCCAAAAAAAGCTTTTTTGCATTTCCCAGATATCTATAATGTCCCCTACAAGATAAAGATTTTCGGATCTTGAGTTTTTAAAAAACTCTAAAAGTTTTTTTGCCTGACAACCCTTGGTACCTAAATGAACATCAGAAATAAATATACTTTTATATTTAAGTAAATTAGGCATTTAAAAACCTATATTTTAATACAACTGTAACACGAATCATGTAATTCTTATTTCATTTAAATGTTACAAATTTGTTAAAAATTTTTTAAGGATTAATTATGTTATGTTGTTTGATTTATAATTTGAATTCTTCCTCTGGAAGAAAATCTAAATTCATAAATAGGATTTTATCTAAGTTAAAAGAGAATATTTCTGTAGACTACTTTGAGACTAAAACAATAAATCAAGCTAAGAAAATTTTCAAAAATTTTAATCAAAAAAATTATGATCGACTAATAGTAGCTGGTGGTGATGGTTCAGTTTCTTTTGCAATTAATGAATTAATTAAAAATAATTTTAATTTTAAAGACGATTTTGCCATAGGTTATATTCCTGCTGGTACTGCTAATTTGCTTCAAGCTGAATTATCAATGAATAAAAAAGTTGATGATATAGTCAATATATTGGTTTCTAATAATTATAAATCCTCTAATCTTGTAAAAATTAACGAGAATTATTTCTTTTTAATGGCTGGTATAGGATGGGATGCAAAAATTGTTCATTCAATTAATTCAAAAATTAAAAAGTTTCTAGGTAAAATTATATTTGGTATCAAAGGTTTTCAATATTTCTTGTTTATGAATAATAAAAAATTAAATGTCACTTTTGATGATCAATTTTATCAAGCAGACTGGATATTATCTTCAAATACCAAATATTACGCTGGACATCATAAAATAAATAAAACAAATATTTTTGAAGATAAATTAGTCACCTATATATTTAAAGATTTGACTAGGATTAGTTTATTATATTCAATATTTTTAATAATTCTTAATGGTGATTTAAGTAAAAATAAAAATGTTATTACTACTTATGCACAAAACATTACAATTGATGGAAATGATTTGATGCCTGTTCAAATTGATGGAGATAATTTTGGCTCACATAAAAAAATTCATTTAAATCTATCAAATAAAAAAGTGAATTTTCTTGTAAAATAATTATTTTACTCTTCCATAAACATCTTGGTATCTGACTATATCAGTTTCTTTTAAAATTGAGCCTACTTGTGCTTCAATTATTTTTACTGGTTTTTTATATGGGTTTTCTATTCTATGGATTGCACCTAATGGTATAAAAATAGTTTCATCAGGTTTCATGGTAAAATATTTTTTATTTAACGTAATTTTAGGTTTACCTTGGGTTACTACCCAGTGTTCAGCTCTATGATGATGTTTCTGAAGACTTAATATACCTTTAGGTTTTACATATAGTTCTTTTATCAAGAATTCTTTACCATTAAATAAATTAACATAACTACCCCAAGGTCTATGGAACACATTTTTCTTTTTATAATAATGTTTCTTATTTCTTCCGTACATCTTACAGATTTCTTTCCAAGATCCTAAATCAGACCAAGGAATATCCAACTTGATAGCATTTATATCTTTAGTTTTTTCTAGAATTGCATAGTCAAAAGACTTAGCTGTTGCTTTAGTGAATGCTTGTTTGTTTAAATAGTACACGTTACTTTTATATTTTGCTTTTATTAAAGCGTCATTGCAGTTTCGGTAAATATTTGGTTGGTATTTCTTAAAATTATTAATGATCGAGTCTTTTCTCAAATAAAACATTCCAGAATTCCAATAACCTTTTTTACTAATTATTTGTTTAGCTTTAGCCTCTTTTGGTTTTTCTATAAATCTAGTTACTTTAGTATTTTTTGTTAAAAAATAGCCAAACTCACTTGAAGGCATTGTAGGTTTAATTCCAAAGATAATGATATTATTATGAGTAAGTTTCTTTTGGTTTTTCTTGATAGCTTTATTAAATAATGTAACCTTCTCTATCAAATGATCAGCGGCCAAGAACATTAAAGGTTGTTCGTTAGGTATATCCTTTATTAATGCCGTACTTAATATAGCTGGTGCGGTATTTCTTTTAGCTGGTTCTAAAACTATCTTGAATTTTCTTATTTTGTGTTTCTTTAAATGTTGTTTTACTTGTTTTAAATATTTTGCATTAGTACTAATAATTGGAGCATCATATATAGATGCTTTAACTCTCTCTAAAGTTTTACCCAACAAAGTCCAATTACCAAAATCTATAAATTGTTTTGCTTGGTGTTTTTTAGCGTTGGGCCAAAGTCTTGTTCCAGCTCCACCACATAAAATGACTGGGCGAATTTTCATCAAATTTTTGAGTAATCCTTAACTTCGTTTTTCTTACCTGGATGTGTTGGTGCACCTAAATATGCAGGTCCTACAGTTTGTGCGTATTTCCATAGAGTTCCTGATCCAAAATCAGATTTTCTAGCTTTCCATTTTCGTCTTCTTGAAGCTAATTGTGCTCTTGTTAACCGAACATTAATTGTTCCCTTCTTAGCATCAATATCAATAATATCTCCATTCCTTAATAGAGCGATAGGTCCACCTAATGCAGCCTCTGGTCCTACGTGACCTACACAAAATCCACGAGTTGCTCCAGAGAATCTTCCATCAGTTATTAAAGCAACTTTTTCTCCTTTACCCTGACCATAAATTGCACCTGTTGTTGAAAGCATTTCTCTCATACCTGGTCCACCAACTGGTCCTTCATATCTGATAATAATTACATCACCGTCTTTATATTTTCTACTTTGAACTGCTTTCATTGCACTTTCTTCATTATCAAAACATCTTGCTCTTCCAGTAAATTGTAATTTTTTAAGTCCAGCAATTTTAACAATTCCTCCTTCAGGAGCTAAGTTACCCTTTAAACCAACTACACCACCTGTTGGAGATAATGGATTTTTATAAGATCTCATTACTTTTTGTTTTGGATTAAATTTAATTCCCTTTAAATTTTCTTTCATTGTTTTACCTGTTACTGTCATACAATCTCCATGAATATATCCACCTTCATAAAGAGTTTTTAAAAGCATTGGTACTCCACCAGCTAACCACATATCTTTAGCAACATATTTTCCACCTGGTTTTAAGTCAGCAAGATATGGAGTTCTTTTAAATATTTTTGCAACATCCATTAAATCAAATTTAATACCTGCTTCATTAGCTATTGCTGGTAGATGTAAACCTGCGTTGGTTGATCCACCTGTTGCAGCAACAATTGTTGCAGCATTTTCTAAAGCTTTTCTTGTAACAATATCTCTAGGTTTAATTTTTTTAGCTAATAATTCCATTACCATTCGCCCACTTGCTTTTGCATACCTATCTCTTTCTTCGTATGGTGCTGGTGTTCCAGCAGAGTAAGGTAATGCTAAACCAATCGCTTCAGATACACAGGCCATAGTGTTTGCAGTAAATTGTCCACCACAAGCTCCCGCTGTTGGACATGCAACTAATTCTAATTTTCTTAATTCTTTTGCAGACATTTGTCCTGATGAATGTTTTCCAACCGCTTCAAAAACATCTACAACAGTCACGTCTTTCCCTTTGTATTTTCCTGGTAGTATTGAACCACCATATATAAATACACTTGGAACGTTTAATCTAACCATCGACATCATCAAACCTGGTAAAGACTTATCACAACCTGCAATACCTACTAATGCATCATAACAATGACCTCTTACAGTTAATTCAGCACTATCAGCAATAACTTCTCTTGATATTAATGAGGACTTCATTCCCTCATGACCCATAGCAATACCGTCTGTAACGGTAATTGTACAAAACTCTCTTGGTGTTCCACCTGATGCTCTTACACCCTTTTTAACAGACTGGGCTTGTCTCATTAAGGCTATATTACAAGGAGCTGCCTCGTTCCATGTTGATACAACCCCAACAAAAGGTTTAGCAACATCCTTTTCTGTTTCTCCCATTGCATAATAAAAAGATCTATGAGGAGCTCTATCCGGTCCTAAAGATGTATGTCGACTTGGTAATTTTTTCTTATTAAATTTCCGCATTATAAACTTTCAATTGTTAAAGATATTTTTTCGATATCATTTTTTAAGTTACTATAGTTAGTTTTTTCTTGTTCAACAATATTTTTTGGTGCCCTATCGACAAATCCTTTATTTGATAATCGTTGTGAAATCTTATCTAATTCATCTTGGTATTTTGTTTGTCTTTTTTGTAAATTTTCTTTAATTAAACTTAAATCAACATTTTCATCAAAATAAATCTTAAAAATATCACCTGAAATTACAAGAGTAGCAGAAGGTCTATCTTGATCTTTTTCAAAAAAATTATTGATACGACCAAGTTTTTTTAAAATTATTTCATTATTATCCATCAAAGATCGATTTTTTTTAGCTATCTTATTCATAGAAAGATCTACAAATGAACCTGGACTAACATTTAGCTCATTTTTAAAGGATCTAAGTTCTGAGATAATATTGATGATTTTCTCTACATCCTTTTGGGATTTGTCTTTTTTGACTTTTCCTGATGGCCAGTTTTTGTACATAAGGAAATTCTTATTTGATTTATCAAACTTATTTTTTAACCATATTTCTTCAGTAACAAACGGGATAAATGGATGAAGCATAATAAGTATTTGTTTAAAAACATAGGCTGATACCTCTTTTACCTCTTTTTTTGATTTTTCATCATCTGAATAAAGGATTGTTTTTGAAAGTTCGATATACCAATCACAATATGAATGCCAAGCAAATTGATAGGCATTTTTGGCTGCCTCATCAAATCGATAGTCTTTAATATTCTTTTGAATTTTATCTTTTATTTCAATCAATTCAGAATAAATCCATTTATTGATATTTAAACTAGTTTTAGGAACTTTATCAGTTTTATTAAAATCACAATTATTTGTGATTAAAAAATTGTTTGCGTTCCATAATTTATTTAAAAAGTTCCTATATCCTTTCACTCTATCTTCAGAAAGTTTTACATCGGTTCCAGGTGAAGCCATAGAGAGCAGAGTAAATCTTAAAGCATCTGCACTATATTTTTCGATTAAGTCTAAAGGATCAATTACATTACCTTTAGATTTAGACATTTTTTGTCCTTTTTCATCTCTTACTAAAGCGTGAACATAAATATCTTTGAAAGGTTCTTTATTAAGAAATTCCATTCCAAACATGATCATTCGTGCAACCCAGAAAAAAATTATATCAAAGCCAGTTACTAAGACTGTTGTTGGATAAAATTTCTTTACAAAATCTTTTTCATCTGGCCATCCTAAAGTTGCAAACGGCCATAAACCAGAGGAAAACCAAGTATCTAATACGTCAGGATCTCTAACTAATTTTACGTCTTTTTTGTAATGCTTCTTAGCTTGCTTACTTGCTTCTTTTTCATTTAAAGCAACAAATATTTTATTGTCAGGTCCATACCATGCTGGGATTTGATGACCCCACCACAACTGTCTAGAGACACACCAAGGCTCAATATTATTCATCCATTGAAAATAAGTTTTAGACCAGTTATTTGGAAAAAAATTTGTTTTTTTTGTTTTAACAATTTTTTTTGCTTTGATAGCTAATTTTTTTGCATCAACAAACCATTGTTCAGTTAAAAAAGGTTCAATAACAGAATTAGATCTATCTCCATAAGGAACTTTATTTTTTATATTTTCCTCTTTAACAAAATAATCTTTTTCTTTAAGTTCATTTAATATTTTTTTACGAGCATCAAATCTATCCAAACCTATATAATCTTTCGGTGCATTTTCATTTATTTTACCCTCTTCAGTAAAAACATTTATTATTTCGAGTTTATTTCTCTGCCCTACATCATAATCATTAAAATCATGTGCTGGGGTAATTTTTAATGCTCCTGTTCCTTGTTCTGGATCTGCATAATTGTCTTTTATTATTTTAATTTTTCTACCTACAATAGGTATCGTGACTGTTTTACCGACAAAACTTTTGTATCTTTTGTCTCTTGGATTGACTGCAATCGCTGTATCCCCAAGCATAGTTTCGGGCCTCGTTGTGGCTATAGTGATAAATTCAGATGATTTATCTATTGGGTACCTAATATAGTAAATCTTAGAATTCATCTCTCTTTGATCTACTTCTAAATCTGAAATCGCAGTTTTTAATACTGTATCCCAATTGACCAATTTTTCTGCTTTATAGATCAATTTCTTTTTATGTAACTCGACAAATACTTTAATTACGGATTTTGATAAGTTTTCATCCATAGTGAACGCATTTCTAGACCAATCACATGAACAGCCAAGTTTTTTTAATTGATTAATAATTATATCTCCGTACTGATTTTTCCAATCCCAAACCTTTTCTATAAATTTTTCTCTTCCAAGAGTATTTTTATCTAAATTTTCATTTTCAAGTTTTCTTTCAACAAGTGCTTGGGTTGCAATACCAGCATGATCTGTTCCTGGTTGCCATAAGGTTTCGTAATTATTCATTCGATAATATCGAACCAGCATGTCTTGAATTGAATTATTTAAAGCATGACCCATATGTAAACTTCCCGTTACATTGGGTGGTGGAATTACAACTGAAAATTTTTTAGAGTTTTTTTGAGGTTTAAATAGTTTATTTTTTTCCCAATACGAATAAATCTTATCTTCTACATTGGAATGTATATATTTATCACTCATCTTGGATATAGTTAGTTTATAATTTATTAATCTAAATTAACAATAATCAAATTAAAACGTTATTTGATAGACTAATCTTAAAAATTTTATATAAAACTGATGTAGCTATCATCTAAAACATAAGGCAACGTGGCGGAATGGTTACGCAGAGGATTGCAAATCCTTGTATCCCGGTTCGATTCCGGGCGTTGCCTCCAAAAAAAATCTTGTTTTAGTTAAAAAAAAAAGTAAGTTTGCTTTTTATATTCCTCGGTAGCTCAGTTGGTAGAGCAGTTGACTGTTAATCAATTGGTCGCAGGTTCGAGTCCTGCCCGAGGAGCCAAATTTTACCCAACTTTTGAAATATTATTTGAAACTTGTAACGATTTGTTAAATTTCAATTTTTGATCAGCATTAAGTTCAGAATATAATTTAACTAAAAAATTATAATTCACATTCATATGACCCTCTTGAGATTTTTCTAAATTAACCAAATATTCTGAAAAATCTTCGAAGAAATAGTTTATTGGAACTTTAAGGTAATTTGATAACTGTAATAATCTTATCGAACTAACTCCATTAGTACCTTTTTCATATTTTTGTATTTGTTGAAATGTGACGTTGATTGCTTTTGCTACTTTTGTTTGTGTTAAACCTAAGGCTAACCTTCTAAGCTTAAGCTTATTGCCTAAATGCTTATTAAAATTATCTTCCATTAAGACCCCTCTTAATTTTATTAAAAACAGATTGAACAAGTTTTTAATCTTTACTGCAACAATAATTTTTTTTTATTTTTTTGGAAATACCTTGTATTCCAAAAATATGTCAAGCAATTCTTGGGGTATAATTTGAGAAAAATTCCTTGAAATTACTGTTATCTATAGTATCTGGCTTAGGAAAAGTTTAGTCCTATCACTCTTAGGATTAGCAAAAAATTCCTTTGTATCTGCTTTTTCTACTATCATTCCCTCATCCATGAATATCATTTGATCAGCAACTTCTTTTGCAAAACCCATTTCGTGAGTTACAACAATCATTGTCATACCTTGTTTTGCAAGATTTACCATTACATCAAGCACTTCTTTAATCATTTCTGGGTCTAAAGCTGATGTAGGTTCATCAAAAAGCATTATTTTTGGCTCCATACATAAAGCTCTTGCTATTGCAGCCCTTTGTTGTTGTCCTCCAGATAATTGGCCTGGATATTTTTGTGCTTGATCAAGTATTTGTACTCTTTCTAAATGTTTTAATGCTAGTTCTTCCGCTTCTTTTTTTGGCATTTTTTTACCCAAATAGGAGCTAATGTACAATTATCTAAAATTGATAAATGGGGAAATAAATTAAATTGTTGGAATACCATACCAACTTCAGCTCTTATTTGCTCAATATTTTTTGTATCCTCTGTTAATTCAGTTCCATCAACAATAATATTCCCCTCTTGATGTTCCTCTAATCTATTGATGCATCTAATCAAAGTTGATTTTCCAGATCCTGATGGACCACAAACTACAATTTTTTCTTTTGGTTTAACTTCTAAATTAATCTTTTTTAAAACTTGAAAGTCACCAAACCATTTGTTCATATTATTAATTTGAATGATGCTATCTGACATAATTTTTATCTATCTGTTTTATATTTTTGCTCTAAATTATAACTATATTTACTCATTGCATAACAAATAATCCAGAAAATTATTGCTGCAAAAACATAACCTTCCATTGCAAAACCTAACCATTTTGGATTAGTTTTTGCTAAATTTAACATTCCAACTATTTCTAGTAGACCTACTACAAAAATTAAAGGAGTATCTTTAACCAAAGCTAAAAATGTATTTGCAATTCCTGGGATTACTAATTTTAGTGCTTGTGGAAGTATCACAAATATATGCATTTTCCAATATCCCATACCCAAAGATTTTGCCGCCTCGTATTGTCCTCTAGGTAAGGCTTGTAGACCACCACGTATAACTTCTGCAACGTAAGCAGCTTCAAACAATGAAATTGCAATGATTGCTCTTACTAATTTATCAATGAAGAAATCCTCTGGTAAAAACATTGGAAACATCACTGCTGACATAAATAGTACTGTTATCAAAGGGACACCTCTCCAAAATTCAATAAAGCCAACTGAGATATATCTTATTAGAGGAAAATTTGATCTTCTACCTAAAGCAAAAGCCATTCCTATAGGAAAACAGAAAATTAAACAGAAAAAAGATATTATAAAAGTTAGAGATAATCCTCCCCAAGCTC
>CACIKE010000006.1 GCA_902587155.1 uncultured Pelagibacteraceae bacterium
TTTAAAAGAATAGATTTAAAAGAAAACAACTTAATTTATCCAAATTTTATGAATGTGAGTAACACTGCTTTGAATACCACTATCAGTAATAGTAATGGTGTGAAAGTTTCAACTATTGAGCATTTAATGGGGGCTTTGTTTGGAATTGGAATTGATAATGCATTGATTGAAATTGATAATGAGGAAGTACCAATTTTAGACGGGTCGGCAAAAGTTTTTATTGAGGAAATATTAACTGCAGGTTTAGAACTAAGTAATAAACCTATTAAAATAATTAAGATTAATAAAAAAATTGAATTTAAAAATGGTGATAAATTTATTTCAATTGAACCTTCAAAATTGAGTCTGGACATAGATTTTGAATTAAAATATCAAAATCAGGTTATTGGAAATCAAAGAAACAAAAAAAATGTTTATGAGGACGATCTAACAGACATCTTCGAATCAAGAACTTTCTGTCTTTACGAAGACATAGAGACAATTAAAAAAAATGGTCTTGCCAAAGGTGGAAGCTTAGATAATGCTGTCGTTGTTAAAGGTGAGGAAGTATTAAATTCAGAGGGTTTAAGAAATTCAAAGGAATTTGTTAACCATAAAATATTGGATTGCATTGGTGATCTTTATACATCTGGATACAGAATGATAGCTAGTATTAATTGTTCTCAAGGTGGACATTATTTAACAAATAGCTTGTTAAGAGAAGTATTTAATAATAAAGATAATTTTTCCATTATAGAAATCCAAGAAAGAACTCTGCCACATACATTAATCAATAGAAGTTTGCTAAGATCAATAGCATAGATTAGATTCAACCTTATAATTTTATCTAAAATCTATATAATTTTATTAATGTATAAATTAAAAATATTTTTCATTATTTTCTCTCTAATATTTTCTTATTCATGCAGTAAGGATCAAGAAAAAGTTGTTTTAGTAAAAGAAAAAAATCAAAAACAAGAAATGATTTCAAATTATGAAGAGGGCATGAACTTAATTGAAATTGGTGATTACTTTGCTGCAAGTAAAAAATTTCTAGAGGCTGAGATTTTGTTTCCTCAATCTCAATGGGCTCCCAAATCTGTCTTGATGGCTTCTTATTCATACTACATGCAAGATTATTACTCTCTCGCAATAGAAAATCTTAAAAGATATTTAAACACTTACCCGAATGATAAAAATAAAGCGTATGCTCATTATCTTTTGGCCATGTGTTATTATGAAACAATCGAGGGTGAAAAAAGAGATTTAGCACCGTTAATTTTATCCAAGAATGAACTCAATTTCATTATAAGAAATTATCCTGAAACTGATTACGCTTACGATGCTAGATTTAAAATTGATTTAATAAATGATATTTTAGCTGCAAAAGAGATTTACATAGGTAGACACTACATTAAAAAAAAAAAATGGATACCCGCTATTAATAGATTTAAAAATGTCTTACAAAATTATGATACTACAGTCTATGTAGAGGAAGCAATTCATCGGTTAGTCGAGGTGTATCATATTTTGGGAATGGAAGATGAATCTTTAAAATATGCTTCTTTGTTGGGATATAATTATAATTCTAGTGAGTGGTACGAGGAAACATATAAAATTTTTAATAAAAAATATAAAAAACCCATCTCAAAGAATAAAAAAGAAAATAGTAAAATTTTAGGTAAAATAAAAAGTTTATTTTAAAATGACCAATGAAAAGATTAATCAAAAATATCAAAAAAAAATAAAATTATTTCAGAAATATAATAAACATTATTATAATTTAAATGAACCAATAGTCTCGGATAATGATTTTGATCTATTAAAATTAGAAATTATTAAATTAGAGAAGAAACATAAGTTTCTTAATAGTGCTAATTCTCCGTCTAATTCAGTGGGTTTTAAACCATCGAAAGTTTTTAAAAAAGTTAAACACACTGTTCCAATGCTGTCTTTGAGCAATGCTTTTGATGAAGATGATTTGATAAATTTTGAAAAAAAAATTTTGAATTTTTTAAATCTAGATAAGAATTTTAATATACGATTTAGCGCTGAGCCCAAAATTGATGGTATTTCAGCATCTTTAGTTTACGAAAATGGAAAATTTATTACTGGTTTATCTAGAGGTGATGGAAAAGAAGGAGAGGATATAACTGAAAATTTGAAAACTATTAAAGATATTCCGGATTTTATTAAGTCAAAAAATTTTCCAAAAGAAATCGATATAAGAGGTGAGGTATTTATCCAAAATAGTGATTTTGAAAAATTAAAAAGTAAGTTTGCAAATCCAAGAAATGCTGCCTCTGGCTCCTTAAGACAAAAAGACCCTAAAGAGACAAAAAAAATTCCTTTAAAATTTATTGCTTATACTTTTGGTTATGAAAAAGGTTTGAAAGCTACATCACAAGATGAATATTTAAAAAATTTAAAAGAATGGGGTTTTAAAACTAATCCTCTTAATAAAACTTTAGAAAAAATAGAAAATTTAATGACCAACTATAACGAAATCGAAAAAAAAAGAGGTAATATTGATTTTGATATTGATGGGATAGTCTATAAAGTTAACAATTTTCAATTACAAAAAAGATTAGGGAATGTTGCAAATGCTCCTAGATGGGCTATCGCTCACAAATTTTC
This sequence comes from uncultured Pelagibacteraceae bacterium, assembly GCA_902587155.1. Classification (GTDB taxonomy): domain Bacteria; phylum Pseudomonadota; class Alphaproteobacteria; order Pelagibacterales; family Pelagibacteraceae; genus Pelagibacter. Next base: position 2,617 of record CACIKE010000006.1, read on the forward strand.
AGCTAATAGCGGAATTTCAAAAATAAAAGATATAGAGATTCAAATTGGCAGAACTGGCGCATTAACACCTGTAGCAAAAATCAATCCTGTAAATATTGGAGGAGTAGTTGTTTCTAATGCAACTTTACATAATGAAGAAGAAATAAATAGAAAAGATATAAGGGTGAATGATACAGTTTTAATTGAAAGAGCTGGAGATGTAATACCACATGTCATTTCTGTAGATCTAAAAATGAGGAATAAGGATTCAAAAAAATTTGAATTTCCTCTCAAATGTCCATCTTGCGGATCAAAAACAATCAAAGATTTTAACTTTACAACTAAAAAAGAAGATGCAGTAAGAAGATGCTCTAGTGAAGGATATGAGTGTAAAAAAATGTCTATAGAAAAAATTAAACATTTTGTTTCAAAAGAAGCTTTTAACATCGAGGGTTTTGGTAAAAAGATAGTTGAAAATTTTTGGAATTTTAATTTAATCAAACTCCCATCAGATATATTCAAACTTGATTATAAGAAAATTGAAAGTCTGGACGGGTGGGGCAAACAATCAATTGCTAATTTAAAATATTCAATAAATTTAAGAAAAAAAATTTCTTTTGAAAAATTTATTTATTCTTTGGGCATTAGGCATATTGGTTTAGAAAATGCTAAAATTATATCAAAGAACTTAAAATCACTTAAAAATTTTTTAGCACTTTCGAAAAAAAGTAGTTTTGATGATCTAATAAATATTGATGGAGTAGGTGAAACTCAGATTAAGTCAATTAAAAGTTTTTTCAATAACGATACAAATTTAAAATTGTTGAAAAATTTGGATGAATTACTTGAAGTAAAAGATGCAGAAACACCGAAAGTTGGTGGTCCATTAAACAATAAAACATTTATGTTTACAGGCAAACTATCAAACATGAGCCGTTCAGAGGCAAAATCTTTAATAGAACAAAATTCAGGATCAATAGTTAGCAATGTTACAAAAAAGCTTGATTATCTAATAATTGGTGAAAAACCAACTAATAGGAAAGTAGATGCAGCAAAAAATTTGGGCGTAAAAATTTTAGACCAGTCTTCTTGGTTAAAGATGATTAAATAAAAGTTGCTAACCATTTTTTTTCATTTCTATTTAAAAATGGGGATATTTTTGAGTAAACTTTTAAATGATAATTAAAGAGATAGTTTTTTTCTTGTTTGGTTAGTAGATCAAAATTGATTAACATTTTTTCTATTGGAGCCAAAGTTAAATTTTCAAAACCTAATTTTCCTCCAATTTTTTTTACATAAATTAAGTTTTCAATGCGAATTCCAAATTTATCTTTTTTATAATAACCAGGTTCATTACTAAGTATCATACCTTTTTGAATTTTTATTGAATTAGATTTTGAGATAGCTTGAGGTCCTTCATGAACATTAAGAAAAAAACCAACTCCATGTCCCGTGCCATGATTATAATCAAGGCGGTCTTTTTTAAGAAATTTTCTTGCATCTTTGTCAATGAGTTTTCCAGTTTTTTTTTTATTAAGGTCAGTTTGAGCAACAGCAATATGCCCTTTTAAAACATTTGTAAAAATATTTTTAATATCTTTATTTTGATTTTCGAAGCAGATAGTTCTTGTTACATCTGTTGTACCAAATTTATATTGACCCCCAGAGTCACATAGGAATATTTCATTTCTCTTTAAGAGTTTTGTATTATTTTTTGTAGCTCTATAGTGAACTATTGCTCCATTTTTTCCACTACCTGCAATAGTATTAAAACTTGGAAATAAATATTTTGAATTGGTTCTTCTAATTTTCTCTAATTTATTTTGGGCATCAACTTCAGTTATATTCAATTTTTTTAAATTTTTTATCCAGTAAATAAATTTAGTTAACGCAACTCCATCCATAACATGAGCTTTAATCATATTTTTGATTTCGATATTATTTTTAATAGACTTAAGAATATAAATTGGATCTTCTTTTTTTGTTATTTTTAATTTTTTTTCTATTACTTTCTCTAAATATAAAGAACATGTTTTTTCATCTATTAAAATAGTTCCTTTTTTTAATTTTTCAAAAAAATCTAAAATATATCTTGGATCAACTATCTGGTTTTGTTTAAGTTTTTTTTCACGTAAAAGTTTTGTTGTCTTATTTTTTTCCACAATTAAGAAAACTTTTTTTTCTTTTGTAAGCAAAAGATTACTATTAGGTATTGGGCTTGTTGGGCTATCGTTTCCTCTAATATTCAATAGCCATGCAACATTTTCTGGTGCTGTAATAAATAAATAATCATACTTGTTTTTTTTTAGAAAAGATGAAACTCTAGAGACTTTTTTGTGATAGCTCTCACCAGCTATGCTTTTATCAATTGAGTAAAAAAGGGATTTTTTTTTATTGTTAATATTTGAAATTTTATCAACAAGATTTTCTTTAATGATAGTAATTTTATTATTTTTTAAAAAAAAATTCTTAATTTGTTTTGAGGTAAACAATGTGGGATCAATTCCTAAATTCAAATTTTTAAAAACACTGGTATTAATAATTTTAAAATAATCTAAAATTTTAAAATGCTTACCACTTTCGATTTTACTTTGGAGCGTATATCTTCCATCAACAAAAAGGTAGTTTCTATTTTTTAAAATTACAGCATAGCCTGCAGATCCTGTGAAATTTGAAATAAATTTAAGCCTATCTTTGCTAGAATATTCAGAAAAAAATTCATCATTTTTTGGTATGACATACCCATCAATTCCATATTTTATAAATTTACTTTTGAGTTTGCTTATTCTCTTTTTTATCATTTAATTCTCTTCTGATATCTAATCCAACCAGGACTTCTTTTAGTGTCATCATCTAATTCAAAATCTTGATTAAATTCAAATTCTTCAAATGTATCTTTGCTTTCGTCAAAATATGAATTTTTCTCTAAATTATTTTCTGGAAGTTCATCGATAAACCTTGATGCCATACTATCTATCCAATCACCTTGATAAAATCTATTCATTGAAAAAGAGATAATCGCATTTCTTTTAGCTCTTGTGATTCCCACATAAGCTAGTCTTCTCTCCTCTTCCAAACCACTGTGTCCTTTTTCCTCTATTGATTTTTGGTGTGGAAATAGTCCTTCTTCCCAACCAGGCAAAAAAACCACATCAAATTCTAAACCTTTTGCAGCATGCATTGTCATCATATTGATTTTTTCACCTTCCCAATCTTGGTCAATAGAGGTTGCAAGAGATACATGATCTAAAAAACTCTCTAAGTTATCAAATTCTTTCATGGCACTTAGTAATTCTTTAATATTTTCTAAACGATTTTCATTTTCAAGATCTTTTTTATTTTTTAACATTGCTGAATATCCAGACTCATCCAAAATAATTTGTAATAATTTAACGTGATTAAATTTTTTAATTTTTAAGTCATGTCGCCACTTAGAAATTAAATCTAAAAATATATTTAAACCTATTTTTGTTTTTGGTTTAACTAAATTTTCTTCTATCATTTTTCTAGATGAACTCTCTAAACTAATCTTATTTTTTTTTGAGTATTCGTGTATTGTTTTAATTGTACTTTCACCAATTGATCTTTTTGGATTATTTACTATTCTTTCAAAAGCCAGATCATCTTTTTCTTGGTAAATTAATCTTAAATAAGCTACACAATCTTTAATTTCAGCTCTCTCATAAAATTTAATTCCTCCTAAAATTCGATAAGGCATACCAATTTTTAAAAATCTTTCTTCAAACTCTCTAGTTTGAAAAATAGCTCTTACTAAAATTGCAATATTATTGAGTGAATATTTTTTTTTGATGTACTCTACTTCGTCAGAAATTCCTATTGCTTCATCTTTTCCATTTTTAAAACAATTTAATTTTATTAGATCACCATCATCCATTGTTGATATTAGTCTCTTACCAACTCTATTTTCATTGTTAGAAATTAATGATGATGCAACAGATAAAATATTTTTTGAGGATCTATAATTTTCTTCAAGCCTTATTATTTTTGTATTTTCATAAATTTTATCAAATTCCAGGAAATTTTTAATTTCTGCTCCTCTCCAGCTATAAATTGATTGATCATCATCTCCTACACAACAAATATTCTTATTTTTTTCTGCTAATAGATTAAGCCACCGACTTTGTATAAAATTTGTATCTTGATATTCATCGACTAAAATATATTTGAAATTTTTTGAATATATTTCTCTGATATCTTTGTTTTTTTCTAAAATTTTAACTGAGTGCAAAATCAGATCTCCAAAATCACAAGCATTTAACTCGATCAATTTTTGTTGATAAATTTTGTAAACAGGCAAGATTGTTTTTTCATAAATATCTTTAGTATTTATTTTTACCTCGCCTGGGTATAAGCCTTTATTTTTCCATCTATCTATAATTGTAATTACATATCTTGGAGCAAGCTGTTTAACATCAATATTTTCTGCCTTGCAAATATTCTTAATCAATCTGATTTGATCATCAGTATCGATGATTGTAAAATTTGAATTTAAATTTACTGCTGATGCATGCTTTCTGAGTAATTTTGCACATATTGAATGGAATGTTCCCAGCCAAGATAAGCCGATAGCAGAAGACCCCAAAATTTTACTTACTCTATTTTGCATTTCTTTAGCTGCTTTATTCGTGAATGTCACAGCAAGAACTTGGTTAGGGTAAGCGTTTTTATTTTTTATTATGTGTGCAATTCTACTTGTTAAAACCTTTGTTTTACCAGATCCAGCCCCAGCAACTATTAATAATGGCCCATCTACTGCCAGGACAGCTTCTTTTTGAGCTTCATTAAGATTTTTTAAATAATCAGAGTTTACCATTTGAATAATTTAATTATAAGTTTCAACAATTTATGTTTAATTTAAGTTTTTATAAAAAAAAGTTAAAAAAAATATTATTACCAATAAATAGAATTATAGAAAGATTTTTTAATGAAATAAACAGGTCTAAGTCTCAATCAATAAGACAAACACCTATAAAAAAAAAAATAATTCAGCTAGACGGTAGGATTGAAAGTTTTTTTGATACATTTAAAAATTTCAAAAAATACAATCAGAGCAAGAAAAAGTTTTATTATTTAAATAATAAGATAGCCATCTCTATTGCTTCTTTCGTTATACTTTTTTTTAGTTATTTTTTAATACCTGCATTTTATAAAGAGGATAAAATTAGGACATCTTTAGTAAATCAAATTTTAGATAGATATGACATAAAAATTGAATTTAATGAAAAAATTAAATATGGAATATTTCCTAAACCATTTTTTTACACTAAAAATTTAAATATTAGATATAACGAAAAAGTTATAGCTAATTCAGATTATGTAAAATTTTATATTTCTTTCAAAAATTTCTTTTTGTCAGAAAATATCTCACCAAAGAATTTAATATTTCAAGATACAGAATTTAATATTAATTCAAAAAATATTAATTTTTTTTTAAAGGCATTAAATAGTTCTGATAAAGAAAATCAATTTATCTTTAAAAAATCTAAATTTTTTTATAAAGACCAAAATGATGATTTATTATTTCTGTCAAAAATAAAAAATTTCAGCTTTTTTTATGATGATTTGAACAATCTTCAAAAAATAAAAACAAATTTTGAAGTATTCAATATTCCATTTAAATTAGATATTTCGAAAAACGACATTAATGAAAATAAAAATATCAAATTATCCTCTAAAAAAATTAGATTGGATATTGAAACCTCTATTGATTATAGTGAGGAAAAAATAAGTGGTTTTTTTGATATTGCATCAATTAATAAAAGAAATCTAATTAATTATGTAATTAAAGACAATGCTTTGAATTTTTTGTCATCAGAAAATGACTTTAAGGGTGAGATAAGTTTTAAACCATTTTATTTTTCAACAGATCTAAATTTTAATTTCGTAAATCAAAAAAAAATATTTCAAAAGGAGTCTTTAATAATAGATTTATTTGACTCAGAATTATTGAATAATCCAAATTTGAATGCATCAGTAAATATCAAAATTAATAAAATTGATAAATTTGAACATTTTAAAAATTTTTTTTCTAAAATACATTTTGGTGAGGGAAGAATTTTAATAAAAAACTTTAACACTGAATGGAATGACTCTGTACTGATTGAGTCTAACGAAATAGAATTTTTGAATGATGAGGGTGGTAAAAAATTAGTTGGTGAAATAAATTTTAATTTTGAAGATATAGAAAAATTTTTTAGATACTTTCAAATTAAAAGAAATTATCGAGATGTTTTTGACACGATAAAACTTGATTTTGTCTATGATTTTACACTTGAAAAAATGACTATGAATAATTTTAGAATTGATAATAAATCTTTACAAAAGATAGATAAATTTTTAAATCAATATAATAAAAGTGAAAACAATTCCCTAAATAAATTTACTATAAGAAATTTTGTGAAAGAATTCTTTAAAGTTTATGCAGGATAAATCATTTTTTTTGGGTCAACGATTTTATTGTAATCTTTTTCACTAATAAGCCTAGATTTCAGTGCCTCATGTTTTAAAGTGGTTTTATTTTTATGAGCTAGCTTAGCTATTCTAGCTGAGTTATCGTAACCAATATGTGGTGCTAGGGCAGTAACCAACATTAAAGAATTGTCTAAATATTCTTTAATTTTAGTTTTATCAGCTTTTAATCCTTTTATACAATAAAGCGAAAAATTTTTTATGCTGTCAGATAAAAGATTAATGGATTGTAAAATGTTATGTGCAATCAACGGTTTAAATACATTAAGTTCAAAATGTCCATGTGATCCCGCCATTGTTATCCCGTTATGGTTACCTATTACTTTTACGCATACCATTGTAACAGCTTCCGATTGAGTGGGATTAACTTTTCCCGGCATAATTGATGAACCTGGCTCGTTTGCTGGTAATATTAACTCTCCATAACCTGCCCTCGGACCAGAGCCAAGAAATCTTATATCATTAGCAATTTTCATTAAGCTAACTGCAGTGGTATTTAATGTACCTGAAAAATTAACTATTTCATCATGTGCAGCAAGAGCCGCAAATTTGTTTTTTGTGGGTTTAAATGGAAGCTTTGTGATTCTTTTAATTTCATTAATTATTTTTTTATCGAAATTTTTTTTACTATTAATCCCAGTTCCCACAGCAGTTCCACCTTGCGCAAGTGAATAAATTTCTTTTAAAGCTATATTCACCCTATTAATACAATCATTAATTTGAGCCTGATAACCAGAAAATTCTTGACCTAAAGAAAGAGGAGTCGCGTCTTGTAAATGAGTTCTACCCACTTTTATGATATTTCTAAATTTTGATATTTTTTTTTTTAATTCTTTATCTAGCAATTTAAGGGATGGTAATAATTTTTTTTTGGTTTCAATTGCTATAGCAATATGCATTGCAGTTGGAAAAACATCATTTGTAGATTGAGATTTATTTACATGATCATTTGGATGAACAGGTTTTTTCGAACCTTTTTTCCCTCCTAATTTTTCAATAGCTCTATTAGCAATAACTTCATTAACATTCATATTAGTCTGTGTACCAGATCCAGTTTGCCAAACTTTTAGCGGAAAGTGTTCATCAAGTTTTCCAGTTATAACCTCATTAGATGCTGCAATTATCGCTTTCGAAATTTTTGGTAGAAGTTGTTTTTCTTTTAAGTGTACTACTGCCGCAGCTTTTTTAATAATAGCTATAGATTTAATTAAAATTGGTCTAACTAAAAAATCGCCAATATCAAAATATTTTTTTGATCTTTGTGTAGAAGCACCCCAATATTTATCATTAGGAACATTTATTGATCCAATACTGTCAAATTCTTTACGAAATTTCATTGATAATCTATTAACGTTTATATATTAAAATAATGATAACTAATAGGAGCAAAATGACAAATTTTGAAAAAGTAGGCACTTTTATGAAAACTTTTGGTCAAGACGTTAAGCAGAATTCTTCATTTAGCACTGATAAGATTAATGAATTAAGAATAAGTCTTATTAAGGAAGAACTCGATGAGTTAATTGAAGCAATGAATAAAAAAGATTTAGTCGAAGTAGCTGATGCACTAACAGATATTCTTTATGTAACATATGGTGCAGGACACGCATTTGGTATAAATCTTGATGAATGCTTTGAAGAAGTTCAAAATTCAAATATGAGTAAATTAGATAATTATGGGAGACCAATTTATAATGATGAGGGTAAAGTTATGAAGGGCCCCAATTATCATAAACCAGATCTAAGTAAATTTATAAAATAGTTTAGGGGTATTCTGTTGTCAGGTTCTTCAAGCCCAAAATTTATTGCACTGGGATAACGTAATTAGGGGTATAAGTTCTATGTTTATCTGTAATTGAGTCGGTAATTCCAAGATCAAAAAATACTACACTTGCTCCCAATTTACCGCCTTCCATTTCACTAGGTATGCTTCCAAAAGCTTTTTTGCCTGATGAAGTTTCACAATCAAATTTTAATGCATCATCAGATCTTCTAATCATATGTGTGCCTGGAATGTTTGCTTGAATAGAAATTCTCTTATTAGATAATTGACAAGTTCCTTTCTCTCCATTGGAAAAAGATAATGCTACTGGAACATTTGCGTCGTTAACTATTGTTGCACAAGATGTGAGCATAAGAGCTAATATTATACTTAAAATCTTATTCATAACAAAATTAAACATTTTAATAAAATTTAGTCAATCTTTAAAATAGACTCGTGTTTGAGAATATAAAAAAGGGGCGTTCTGTTGCCAGGTGCCCCGAACCCCGTTCACCTAATTAACAAAATTAATTAAGCAGCAAGTGCGTAACTTTCGTTAGCAATTATAAAATAGCCCTTTACGGAGGAACAATTCCGAACGAAAGAATAGCCTTTAGTCACTCGTCGAATCTAGTTCACCCCCATAAGTTGTAAATGGTGGAGGTGGTGGGTACTGCCCCCACGTCCGCAATGGTTATTACGAAATTCGTTTATCGTCATAGTTGGAAATCCAACTTTATTAATATAAAAGGAATTGCTAGAGATTCAATAACAATCATGAAATTAACTAAAGAACAAAAAGAAGATATAAAAAATCAACAATCACAAAGCAATTCAACGAAAAGAGTAACTTCACCTGAACTAGAAAAAATTCTTTATGAGGCGTTGCCCGCTCTTGATCATGGTTTTGTTCGAGTTGTTGATTACATGGGAGATGATACATCTATAGTACAATCGGCTAGAGTTTCATATGGCAAAGGTACAAAACAAGTATCAACAGACTCAGGATTAATTAAATATCTGATGCGTCATTGGCATAGTACGCCGTTCGAGATGTGTGAAATAAAATATCATATCAAACTGCCAATTTTTATTGCTCGTCAATGGATTAGACATAGAACTGCGAATGTAAATGAATATTCTGCAAGATATTCGATTTTGGATAAAGAATTTTATTTGCCATCAAATGAAAATCTTGCAGCTCAATCAACATCAAATAGACAAGGAAGAGGGGATATTCTTGAGGGTGAACAGGCAAAGGAAGTTTTGAAACTTTTAAAAGATGATGCAGAACGAACATATGCAAACTATGAAATGATGCTTAATGAAAGATATGATGGGTCAACTATTGACGAAAATAAAAAAGGGTTAGCAAGAGAGCTTGCTAGAATGAATTTAACATTGAACACTTATACTCAATGGTATTGGAAAACAGATTTATTAAATCTTATGAATTTTTTAAGACTAAGAGCAGATCATCATGCACAATATGAGATAAGAATTTATGCAGATATTATGTTGGATACACTTAAAAAATGGGTTCCAATAACATATGAGGCTTTCATGGACTATAGAGTTGGTGGAACTGAAGTTTCTGCTAAAGGAAAGAATATTATTAAAAAACTCATCAAGGGTGAAAACATTTCTATGCAAGACTCTGGTCTATCCAAAAGAGAATGGAATGAATTAATGGAAGCTTTTGAGCTTAAAGATAAGTTGATTTAATCTTATTGGCAAAATCTAAATAAATTTTTGAAATTTGGTTATTTGGATCTTCCTCAACAATTGGTTTGCCATTATCACCTGATGTACCAACTTTTGGATTAATTGGAATTTCTCCTAAAAATTTTTTATTAAACTCTTTAGCAGTATTTTTAACTCCACCTTCTCCAAAAATATTATATTTTTTATTATCGTCTCCAATAAAATAACTCATATTATCGACTAAGCCTAAAATATTAATTCCAAGTTTATCAAACATTTTTATTCCTCTTTTCACATCTAAAAGTGCAACCTCTTGAGGAGTCGAAACTATGATTGCTCCATCCATCTTAATCTCTTGAGAAAAAGTAAGCTGAGTATCTCCAGTTCCTGGGGGCATATCAATAATTATAAAATCTAAGTCTTTCCAATTAACTTTTTGTGTAAAAGTTCTAATTGCGCTGGTCACCATTGGTCCTCGCCAAATCATAGGTGTTTGTTGATCAGTTAAGAAACCAATAGACATACACTGAATGTCGTATTTATTTATTGGTTCTAATTTTTGTCCATCACTTTTTGGTTTTTCATTTATCCCCAACATTTTTGGGATTGATGGACCATAAATATCTGCATCCAATAAACCAACTTTACACCCAACTTTTTTCAAAGCTAAAGCCAAGTTTGTTGCAAAAGTGGATTTTCCAACACCTCCTTTCGCGCTTGAAATTGCAATTGTAAACTTTGTACCCTTAATTGGATTTTTCTCAGGCAATTTTCCACTCATTTTAGCTCTCATTGCGTCACTTAATTCTGGTTTTTCCTTTGGCATAGTTGGATCTTAACTTGTTTTTCCATATAAAGACATTATATAGATTGCCATATGTCAGATGATTTTAGACAAAGTGGTGGAAGTCCTTGGGGAACACCTCCTGGAGGAGGTGGTGGCGGAAGTGGTAACGGCTCTGGCCGAGGCCCAACTCCCCCAGATATAGATAAAATCATCAGAGAGTTTCAAGAAAAGATTAAGAAATTTTTACCAGGAGGAAGTTCTTCAGGTGGCAAGCAAATAGTATTAGTTCTAATTATTCTGGGCTTTGTTTGGTTGGCAAGTGGTCTTTATAGAGTTTTACCAGATGAACAAGGAGTAGTTTTAAGATTTGGAAAATTTGTGAAAACAACTCAGCCAGGATTAAATTATCATATTCCTTTTCCAGTAGAATCTGTACTTACTCCAAAAGTCACAAAAGTTAATAGAATAGACATTGGTTTTAGATCTGAGAGAGATAGTGGTTTTACATCTCAAGGTGGAGTAGCAGATGTACCCCAAGAAAGTTTGATGCTAACGGGAGATGAAAATATTGTTAATATTGATTTTTCAGTTTTCTGGGTGATTAAAGATGCAGGAAATTTTTTATTCAAAATTCAGGATCCAGAGGGAACAGTTAAAGCAGCGGCAGAGACAGCAATGAGAGAAGTAATTGCAAGATCTAATATTCAACCTATTTTAACTGAGGGAAGATCAGTTATAGAGACAGATACTCAAGAAATTATTCAAAAAATTTTAGATGAATACACTAGTGGTATTCAAATTACACAGGTTCAAACACAGAAAGCTGACCCACCCGACCAAGTAATTGATGCATTTAGAGATGTACAGGCTGCGAGAGCTGACATGGAAAGATCAAAGAACGAGGCTGAAGCTTATGCAAATGATGTTATTCCAAGAGCCCGAGGGGAAGCAGAAAAAATTTTACAAGCTGCTGAAGCGTATAAGAAAGAGGTTGTAGCAAAAGCTGAAGGTGAAGCGAGTAGGTTCTTAGCAATCTATAATGAGTATAAAAATGCAAAATCTGTAACACAAGAAAGAATGTATTTAGAAACAATGGAAAAAGTTTTAGCTGATATTGATAAAGTGATAATTGAAAAAAATGCAGGTTCAGGTGTAGTTCCTTATTTACCTTTACCTGAATTGAAAAAGAAAGTAACAAATTAATATGAATGCAGGAAAAATTACCGCTGGAATTATTGTTGCTTTAGCGGCTGTTGCATTCTTTTCAATTTTTATTGTTAAAGAAGTTAATCAGGCAATCGTTCTGCAATTTGGAGATCCAAAAAGAATAATTTTAAAACCTGGATTAAATTTTAAGATTCCTTTCATCCAAAACGTTGTATTTCTAGATAAGAGAATTTTAAATTTGGACACACCGCCGGAAGAGGTAATTGCTTCCGATCAAAAGAGATTAATTGTTGATGCATTTGCAAGATTTCAAATAGTTGATCCTCTTAAGTTTTATATTTCTGTTGGAAATGAAAGGGTTGCAAGATCAAGATTAGCTACCATTATCAATTCAAGAATAAGGAACGTTCTTGGACAACAAGAGCTTCAAACGCTCCTTTCTGAGGACAGAACAAAACAAATGGCTTTAATTCAAGAAGGTGTAAATAATGAAGCAGAAAATTTTGGAATTAAAATAGTTGATGTTAGAATTAAAAGAGCTGATCTTCCCCAAGCTAACAGTGATGCAATATTTAGAAGGATGCAGACTGAAAGGGAGAGAGAAGCAAAAGAATTTAGAGCAAGAGGGGCTGAAATGGCAGTAACAATTACATCAACTGCTGACAAAGAAGTAACTGTAATTTTAGCTGAGGCTCAAAAAAAATCTGAAATTATGAAAGGTGAAGGAGATGGTAAAAGAAACAATATTTTTGCTGCAGCATTTGGACAAGATCCAGAATTCTTTGCGTTTTATAGAGCGATGCAAGCCTATGAAAAAGCTTTAATAGGTGGAGAGACATCACTAATTTTATCTCCGGACAGTGAATTCTTTAAATTTTTTGGAAATATAAAACCTCAAACAGAGTAAACTTGATGAAAGAATTGATCATTGCATTTGGTCTATTCTTTTTTATTGAGGGAATTTTATATGCCTTATTTCCATCAAAAATGAAGAATATGTTAAAAAAGCTCGAGTTAATCAAAGATAGTCAATTACGTACTGGTGGATTAATCTTTGCTTTAATAGGGTTTATAATTATTTATTACGCAAAAAGTTAAAATGATGAAAATAAAAGCGATAATACTCTCCTTAATATTAGTATTTAATTTCTCATCAGTATCAAATTCTCAAAATATTCCTAATTCGTTTGCAGATTTAGCTGAAAAATTAATGCCTTCAGTGGTGAATATTTCAACAACCCAAACAGTAGTGACAAGAAGCAATCCATTTCCAAATTTTCAATTTCCACCAGGATCACCATTCGGTGATATGTTTAAAGAATTTGGAACACCTCAAGAAAGACAATCCTCTGCGTTAGGCTCAGGATTTATTATTGATCAAGAAGGAATAGTTGTCACAAATAATCATGTAATTGAAGGAGCAGAAGATATTGTTGTTCAGGTAAATGGTGAAAAAAAATTTAAAGCAAAAGTTATTGGAGCAGATCCTCTTTCAGATATTGCAGTTTTAAAGATTGAGTCAAAAGAAAAGTTTTTACCTGTAAGATTTGGTGATTCAGATAAAGCAAGAATAGGTGATTGGGTTATAGCTATTGGAAATCCATTTGGTTTAGGTGGAACAGTAACTTCAGGAATAATATCTGCAAGAAATCGATCAATTGGATTATCAAGATATGAGGATTATATTCAAACTGATGCATCTATTAACTCAGGCAACTCAGGTGGTCCCTTATTCGATATGAATGGAAATGTGATCGGAATTAACACGGCTATTCTTGGCAGAAGTGGAAATGTAGGAATAGGTTTTTCAATACCATCAAATAGCGCAAAGATTGTAATTGACCAATTAATTGAATTCGGGGAAACGAAAAGAGGATGGCTAGGAGTTAGAATTCAAGATGTAACAAAAGAAATTGCAGATGTTGAAAAATTAGATGAACCAAGAGGAGCTCTAGTAGCGAGTGTTGCACCAAACAGCCCATCTGAAAAAGCCGGGGTTAAAAGCGGAGATATTATTTTGGAATTTAATGGTGAAAAAATAAAGCAAATGAAAGAACTTCCCATAATTGTTGCAAGAACTGAAGTTGGAAAAAAAGTAAAAGTTAAAATCTGGAGAAATAAAAAAGAAATCATCAAAACAATTACACTTGGAAGATTAGAGACATCAGAGGATTTCAAAATTTCAGAAAAAAAAGAGGAATTACCCAAGGAAACTTTAATTGAGAATTTGAAAATTAAAGTAAGAAAACTCTCTGATCAAGATATTAAAACGAGAAACTTACCCAACCAAACCAACGGTTTAGTGATTACAAGTATAGAAAAAAGTAGTCCTTTATCTGGCTCGATCGAAGTAAATAGCATCATTCTTGAAGCTCAGAAGAAAAAAATCAGGAATGTTGAAGACTTAAATCAAGCATTAAAACAAGTTTTAAATAGTAACCAGAAGACTATTTTACTTGTGATCTATAATAGCCAAAATCAGAAAAGATATATAGGCGTTAAATTAGATTAGTTTATGGATTTAAAATCCAAAATTATTTTAATTTATGGTCCCACTGCATCTGGGAAATCTAAATTTGCAATTAAACTAGCAAAAAAAATTTCAGGCCAGATAATAAATGCTGATAGTATGCAAGTTTACAAGGATTTAAAAGTTTTAACAGCTAGACCCTTTGGAAAAGATTATCAAAATATCAAACATCATTTATATGGATTTCAAAGTGCTAAAAAAAATTTTTCTACAGGAGATTGGCTTAAACTAGCAAAAGAAAAAATTTTGCAATGTAGAAAAGTAAATAAAACACCAATATTGGTAGGCGGTACTGGTCTCTATTTTAAATCTTTGACAGAAGGTTTAGTGAATATCCCTAAAATTCCTATCAATTTCAGAAATAAGGTAAGAAGTTTACATAAAAGAATAGGACAAAAAAAATTTTTTTTAAAGTTAACAGAGATAGATCCTTTAATTAAAGATCGAATTAATTCTTTAGATGTTCAAAGATCTTTAAGAGCATATGAAATTAAATCATTTACAAAAAAATCTATGATTAGTTGGTTTAAAAACACCAAGTCAGATTACGATCATAATGATTTTTTTAAAATCTCTATTGATTTTCCAAGGAAAGATTTAATAGAGAGAATTAATAAGAGATCTGAAAATATGATTAAACTAGGTGCAATCTTAGAAGTTAAAAACTTTATCAAATTGAGAGTTCCAAAAAATAAAAGCCTTAGTAAAGCGATAGGAATAGGTGAGATTAAGCAATATCTTCAAAAAAAAATCCAAACAGATCAATTAATCGAGAAAATATCAATAAAGACTAGGCAATATGCCAAAAGACAGAGCACCTGGGCTCGAGGACATATGAAAGATTGGAATAAATTTAATCCAACTGGTTTGGAAAAGCTCTTAAAAAAAATTTAGATATTCTCTACTTAGTCTTGACCAATTAGCACAACTTCAGCTAGATTGCTTGGATGTCTAAATTATATACTGGTGCAGAAATTGTATTTAAATGTCTTGAAGATCAAGAGGTTGAATATATTTTTGGTTATCCAGGTGGAGCAGTTTTACCAATTTATGATGAACTTAAAAATCATTCATCTATAAAACATATACTTGTTAGACATGAGCAAGGAGCGGGCCATGCAGCAGAAGGGTATGCAAGATCATCAGGTAAACCTGGAGTAGTTTTAGTAACATCTGGACCAGGTGCAACTAATGTTGTTACAGCATTAACTGATGCTTATATGGATTCAATACCTTTAGTTTGTATTTCTGGACAAGTACCCACTCATTTAATAGGCACTGATGCTTTTCAAGAGTGCGATACAACAGGAATTACAAGACCTTGTACTAAACATAACTGGTTAGTTAAAGATATTAAAGAATTACCAAAAGTTATGCACGAAGCTTTTAAAGTAGCAACAACCGGAAGACCTGGACCTGTATTAATTGATATTCCTAAAGATATCCAATTTGCAAAAACTAATTATACAAAATTTAAAAAAGAAAAAAAATTAAATGGAAAAATACATAATAAATTTTCTGAAAATGAAATTAAGCAATTAATTGATTTGATTTCAAAAGCAAAAAAACCAGTTGTTTATACTGGAGGTGGAGTAATAAATTCAGGCCCTCAAGCTAGTGAAACTTTAAAAGAGTTTGTTAGATTAATTGGTTTTCCAATCACATCGACTCTACAGGGGTTGGGGGCATTTCCAGGAGATGATAATCAATTTATTGGAATGCTAGGTATGCATGGAACTTATGAAGCTAATAATGCAATGCATGATTGTGATTTGTTAATTAACATTGGTGCAAGATTTGACGATAGAATAACTGGTAAGATCGATGAGTTTTCGCCAAAATCAAAAAAAGTTCATATTGATATTGATCCATCGTCAATCAATAAAATTATAAAAGTAGATCTTGCAATAGTTGGAGATGTTAATGAAGTAATAAAGTCAACTATCAAGAAAATAAATAAAAAACAGAATGGATTAAAAGATTCGAATAAACAAAGAATTTCAAAATGGTGGGAACAAATCCAAAAGTGGAGAACGAAAGATTCTCTAGGATTTATCAATAGTGATAAAGAGATCAAACCCCAGCATGCTGTAAAAAGATTATATGAGCTTACAAAAAATCAAGATACATTTATCACAACTGAGGTTGGTCAGCATCAAATGTGGGCTGCACAACACTATAAATTTAATAAACCTAATAGATGGATGACATCAGGTGGTCTTGGAACAATGGGATATGGACTTCCAGCGGCAGTAGGTGTTCAAATTGCTCATCCAGATAAACTGGTGATCGATATTGCAGGTGAAGCATCTGTATTGATGACAATTCAAGAGATGTCTACAGCAGTTCAGTACAATTTACCAATAAAAATATTTATTCTAAATAATCAGTACATGGGAATGGTTAGACAATGGCAAGAACTTCTGCATGAAAAAAACTACTCAGAGAGTTATTCTGAAGCTTTACCTGACTTTGTTAAATTAGCTGAAGCTTACGGATGTAAAGGTATAAAGGCAGATAATCCAGATGAATTAGATGATAAAATTAAAGAGATGATTGATTATAACGGCCCAGTAATATTTGATTGTCATGTAGATCCTAATGAAAATTGTTTTCCAATGATCCCATCTGGAAAGCCTCATAATCAGATGATTTTAGGTCCAAGCGACAAAGAGGAAAATAAAATTACCGGTAAAGGGAAATCATTAGTTTAATGTCATCTCCAAAATCAGCATATAGTATTCCCACTAAAAAAGGAAAATTAGATACTCATATATTTGTTGTTTGGGTTGATAATGAGTCTGGTGTATTGGCAAGAGTAGTTGGGTTATTTTCTGGCAGAGGATATAATATCGAGTCCCTAGCAGTAGCAGAAGTTGATGCAACAAAAAATATTTCAAGAATAACCATCGTAACAACAGGAACACCACAAGTTATTGATCAAATTAAACTTCAGCTAAAAAAACTAGTTCCAGTCCATAAAGTTGCAGATTTTAAAAGAGAGGATAAAAATGTTATTTTTAAAGAGATGGCATTACTCAAAATCGTTGCCCAAAAAAAAAAGATAGAAAAGTGTCTTAAGGAATGTAAAAAATTCAATCCAGTAATTTTAGACAAAACAAATAAATCAGTGGTAGTACAAATAACTGCTTTAAGAAGACAAATTGATAAAATGAGTAAAAAATTAAAACCCTTAGGTCTTACAAGCACTTCTAGAACTGGGGCAATAGCTATGACCAGAGGTGCTCAAACATTCAAATAAATTTATAAAGGAGAAAAAAAATGAAAATGTTTTATGAAAAAGATGCCGACGTAAACTTAATTAAAGATAAAAAAGTTGCTATTTTTGGTTATGGTAGTCAAGGGCATGCTCATGCTCTTAATTTAAAAGATAGCGGGGTAAAAGAAGTAGTCGTTGCTTTAAGAGATGGTTCAGCAAGTAAAGCAAAAGCTGAGTCAAAAGGTTTGAAGGTAATGAACTTGTCCGATGCAGCAGAATGGGCTGACGTTTGTATGATTTTAACTCCTGATGAACTTCAAGCAACAATATATAAAAATCATATCGAACAAAGAATAAAAGAGGGTACAAGTTTAGCTTTTGCTCACGGTTTAAACATTCATTATGATTTAATCAAAGCAAGAAAAGATTTAGATGTATTTATGGTTGCTCCTAAGGGGCCTGGACACCTTGTAAGAAGTGAATTTGAAAAAGGTGGTGGAGTTCCTTGTTTGATGGCGGTACATCAAAACGGCACAGGTAAAGCAAGAGATTTAGCTCTATCTTATGCATCAGCGATTGGAGGTGGAAGATCTGGAATTATTGAAACCACTTTCAAAGATGAATGTGAAACAGATTTATTTGGAGAACAAACAGTTCTTTGTGGGGGTCTTGTAGAGTTGATTAAAAATGGTTATGAGACATTAGTTGAGGCTGGATACGAACCAGAAATGGCATATTTTGAATGCTTGCATGAGGTAAAATTAATTGTAGATCTTATTTATGAAGGTGGAATTGCTAACATGAATTACTCAATTTCAAATACAGCAGAGTATGGTGAGTATGTTTCAGGACCTAGAATAATTAATAAAGAGGAAACCAAGAGAAGAATGAAAGAGGTACTGGAGGATATTCAATCTGGAAAGTTCACTAAGCAATGGATGGATGAGTGTAAAAACGGTCAAAAGAATTTTCTCAAGACCAGAGAGGAATTAGCAAAACACTCTATAGAAACAGTCGGTACGAAACTAAGAGCTATGATGCCTTGGATTGGTAAGAAGAAATTAGTGGATAGCGATAAGAAGTAAAATATCGATTAAATTTGGCTTAAATAATAATTTTATTTTGCAATCTAAACGATAGGTTGTATATTTCGAACACTAAAATATTTATATGGCTGAGAAAGATAAAGTATTTATTTTTGATACAACTATGAGAGATGGTGAACAATCACCAGGTGCCTCTATGAGTGTTGAAGAAAAAATTCAGATTTCAAGAGTTTTCGATGAAATGGGAATCGATATAATTGAGGCTGGTTTTCCAATATCATCCCCGGGTGACTTTGAAGCTGTAAGCGCAATCAGTAAAAGTGTAAAAAATTCAATTCCTTGTGGTTTAGCAAGAGCTACAAAAAAAGATATAGACGCTTGTCATGAGTCTTTAAAATTCGCAAAAAGATTTCGTATCCACACATTTATTTCGACAAGTCCAGTTCATATGAAACATAAACTTAATATGACAGATGAACAAGTTTTAGGGGCTATAAAAGAAAGTGTAACATATGCTAAAAAATTTACTGATGATGTTGAATGGTCGTGTGAGGATGGCACAAGAACAAACTTAGAATTTATGTATAAAACAATAGAACTTGCCATTAAATGTGGCGCGACAACAATTAATATTCCTGATACCGTTGGTTATTCAATACCTGAAGAATTTGCAAAAACTATTACATCAATAAAAAACAATGTACCAAATATTGATAAGGCTATTATTTCTGCGCACTGCCATAATGATTTAGGTTTAGCAGTTGCCAATGCTTTATCAGGTTTATCAGCAGGAGTTAGACAAATTGAGTGTACTATAAATGGAATAGGTGAAAGAGCAGGTAATGCAGCACTTGAAGAAATTGTAATGGCTATAAAAACAAGAGATGATTTATTACCTTATGAAACAGGAATTAAAACTGAACTAATTAGCAAAGCATCTAAAATTGTATCTAATGCTACGGGTTTTCCTGTTCAATTTAATAAAGCTATCGTTGGAAAGAATGCTTTTGCTCACGAGTCGGGAATTCATCAAGATGGAATGTTAAAAAATAGAGAGACCTATGAAATAATGACACCAGAAAGCGTTGGTGTAAAAAAGACATCTTTAGTAATGGGAAAACACTCAGGACGTCATGCATTTAAGGATAAATTAAGCGATTTAGGTTATGCGGATGTAACAGATGATGTTGTCCAAGCAGCTTTTGGAAAATTTAAAATTTTAGCGGATAAGAAAAAACATATTTACGATGAGGATATTGTTGCATTAGTCGATGATAGTTTAATTATTGATAATAAGATAAATGCAATAAACTTAAAATCATTAAAAGTATTTGCTGGAACTGGTGAGCCCCAAAGAGCTGATATGACATTAGATGTTTTTGGAGAAGTTAAAAATACTTCTCAAACTGGTGATGGTCCAGTTGATGCTATATTCAAATGTATTAAAGAACTTTATCCTCATGATGTAAAATTATCTCTTTACCAAGTTCACGCAGTTACAGAGGGAACTGATGCACAGGCTACCGTAAGTGTAAAGATAGAGGAAAATGATAGAACTACAGTGGGTCAGTCAGCTGACACAGATACTCTAGTAGCATCAGCAAATGCTTATTTAAATGCTTTAAACAAAATGCTTATTAAGAGAGAGAAAAAATCTTTATATAAAAACATCGAACCGAAAAAATTAAAGGAGAGTATATAATGGGAATATTTGATAGTGTTAAAAAAATATGGAGCCAAGACATGGCTATCGATCTTGGAACTGCCAATACATTAGTTGTAGTCAAAGGACAAGGTGTAGTTTTAAATGAACCGTCTGTTGTAGCGATTGTAGAGCAAACTGGAAAAAAACAAGTGTTAGCTGTAGGAGATGAGGCAAAAACAATGTTAGGAAGAACACCTGGAAATATTAGTGCAATTCGACCTTTAAGAGATGGTGTTATAGCTGATTTTATAGTCACTGAAGAAATGATTAAACATTTCATTAAAAAAGTTCATAAAGGTAGAACATTTGCAAATCCAAGAATATTAATCTGTGTACCTACTGGCTCTACTCCAGTTGAGAGAAAAGCAATTCAAGACAGTGCCTTGGCGGCAGGCGCTAGAAGAGTTCAATTAATTGAGGAGCCTATAGCAGCAGCGATCGGCGCAGGTTTACCAATATCAGAGGCAACAGGATCAATGGTTGTTGATATCGGTGGTGGAACAAGTGAGATTGCTGTTATGTCATTAGGAGGTTTAGTTTATTCAAAATCTTTAAGAGTTGCTGGTGATGCTATGGACGGAGCTTTAGTTAACTACATGAGAAAAGAATACAACCTTATGATAGGGGATAGCACAGCTGAAAAAATTAAAAAAGAAATTGGTACCGCTATTCCATCAAATAATAATACTTATGCTGTAAAAGGTAGAGATTTAAGATCGGGAACTCCAAAAGAAGTCAATATTACTGAGGAAGATACGGCAGAGGCATTAGATGGTATTCTAAGAGAAATGGTTAATGGTATTAAAGATGCCCTTGAGGCTACACCACCAGAACTATCAGCAGACCTTGTTGATATGGGTCTTACTTTAACAGGAGGTGGAGCTTTATTAAAAAATATTGATAGAAGATTTTCTAAAGAAACAGGATTGCCAGTGCACATAGCTGAGGATCCATTATCATGTGTTGCTATTGGAACTGGTAAAGCTCTGGATCAAGAACAAACATTCTCTACGATGCTGACTGAATATTAAGAAAGATGGCTGAAAGCAGAGATGATTTTATAATAGCAATTAGATCTGCCTTTTTAAAAAAAAGCACCAAACAAAAATTTTCTTTATTAACTTTAGTTTTTTTTTCAGTTGTTATAATTGTTTTATCTAGTTTTAATTTCAAGGCGATAACTGTAACAAAGTCAGTAATCAAAGAAATTGTCTATCGATCTTCATTTATAGTCTCGATCCCAGAAAATTTTATCAAATCTTCTTATTTTAATTTTAACGAATATACTAATTTTTATAAAAAATATAAACAAACCAAAGAAGAATTAGATCAATTAAAATCTGAAAATATTTCAATAAAAATTATTAAAAGTGAAAACGAGGAACTCAAAAGTCTTATTGATGGCTATACCATTACTTCTAATAAGATTTTAGCAAAGGTAATTGTTGATCACGAAAGTCCTTTTTTAAAATCAATTATTATCAACAAAGGTAGTAAGGAAAAAATAAAAATTGGAACAAATATTTATGATCGAAGCTACCTTGTAGGAAGGGTCATAGAAGTAAATTTTACAAATTCAAGAGTATTGTTATTGACTGACTTAAATTCAAATATTCCTGTTTCTATTACACCCGGAAATGTTCAAGCAATTGTTGTTGGTAATGGAGATAAAAAAGGAGAAATAAGATATATCAAAAACGATTTAATAAATAAAATCGATGATCAAGGAATTGCATATACATCAGGAACTGGCTCAATTTTCAAAAGTGGAATTCCTGTCGGAACGATTGATTTAAAAGATGAAAATGAAAAAATTTTGATTAACTTTTATAGTGATTTTAGTCAATTAAAATATGTTTTTGCAGAGATTGATGAGTTAATCCCCACAACTGTTGAAACTAAAGAAAATGATCAAACACAAGTCTCTTCAAATACTGAGCAAATAAAATTAGACTTAATTAGTGATGAATTGCAAATTTTAGAAGATAGTAACACCAAATTTTTAGAGGAAAATAAAGAATTAAATGCTTTAACTAACGATTTAACTAAACAAATTGAGATATTAAAGTCAGAAAATGAGTTTCAAAAAAGTGTTATTCAACAGCATAATTTAGATGAAGAGGAGTTAGAATTCTTAAGATTAAATTTAATCTATAGTTCACGATGTCAATCAAAAAAACTCTTTAGCACTGGTTTTAAAGTAGGGACCGAGGAATATAAAAAATGTATAATGCGAAAAGGAAAGATAGGTGATTAGATTTCAAAATAAAAATTTGTTGTATAAGATTTATACTTGGTTACCAATTCTTGCTTTATTTATATCTGTATTTAATGAATTTGATTTAAATTATCTGAACATTGATTACTTTTCATTTAATTTTCCATTTATATTAATTTTTTATTTTGCTTTAAAAGCCTATCAAAAGTTTGATTATTTTTTAGTTTTTTTAGCAGGGCTATTTAATGATACTGTTGTTGGTTTACCTTTAGGCATTAGCTCTTTATCATATATCTTAATCTGTATATTTGCTACTTACCTTAGAAATATTACAATTAGTCCAAATTTAATAAAAGATTGGTTCTATTTTTTATTTATCATTAGTTTGATAAATTCGATCAATTTTTCAGTTTTATTTTTATTTTTTTCTTATGAGTTGGATATTACGCTTTTCATTGTGAATAATTTTTTTACGTTTTTATTTTATATAATATTTTCAATTTTTTTTAAGAGGTATTTAAAAAGTTTAGATGATTAGTATAAGTGATAGTGCAACTAAATTAAATTCATTAAATCGAAGAATGTTTATTCTTGCAACAGCTAAGATTATCATTTTAGGAGGAATAGTAAGTAGATTATTTTATCTACAAGTTAAAGAGAACAAAAAATATTTAACACTTTCTGATAAAAACAGAATTCGAGAATGGAAATTGCCACCTATAAGAGGAGAGTTTAAAGACTATTTTGGAAATACTATCGCTGGAAATTTTGAAGCTTATCAACTTCATATTATACCAGAAGAAGTTGAGGATTTTAGATATGTAATTTACCGTGTGAAAGAATTATTAGAATTAAGTGAAAAACAATTTAAAAAAATTGTAAAAAAAAAGAATGAAATAAAACCTTGGGAAACGTTAATTGTAGCAGATAATTTAAGTTGGGAAAAATTTTCTAAAATTAATAATCACCTTTATGATCTTAATGGTGTTAAACCAGTTATTTCGATATCAAGAGATTACCCGTATAAAGAAAATTTCACACATGTTTTGGGTTATGTTAGCCAAGCTAACGAAAATGATCTTTTAACAAATGAAAATATAAAAGAAAAATTTGTACCTGGATTAAAAGTTGGAAAAACAGGTTTAGAAAAATCATTTGAACAGAAATTAATTGGATCAAATTCTGTAGAGCGATATGAGGTTAATGCTTTTGGTAGAAGGATTAGTCAATTAGCATTTCAAAAAGGAGATAAGGGAGAAACAATCAAACTTACAATAGATACAAAAATTCAAGAATTAACTAATGAGTTACTAAAAGAAAAAGCAGGATCGATATGTGTAATGGATATTTATACAGGTGCAATTATTGCAATGCATTCTTCTCCGTCCTTTGATCCCAACTCTTTTGTTTTTGGAATAAGTCAAGATGAATGGCAACTGATAAGAAATAATCCAATGAAACCTTTAGTTAACAAATCACTATCAGGAAATTACTCACCGGGATCAACCATAAAACCTATAGTCGCCTTATCCGCTTTAGAAAATGAAATTATTAAACCAGATTTTACAGTTCAATGTAAAGGACACAAAAATCCTTTAGAATTGTATGGGCAAACTTATCATTGTTGGAAAAAAGAAGGACACGGATTTGTTAACTTGAGAGAAGCGATGAAGCAATCTTGTGATACATATTTTTATGAAGTTGCAAGGCGATTAGGTGTAGATCGATTAAGCGATACTGCGAAAAAATTTGGATTGGGACAAAAAGTTTTTAAAGATGTATTCGATAATGAAAAGAGTGGTTTAGTTCCTAATACAGAATGGAAAAAAAATGCACTAGGAAGAAATTGGGTGCTTGGCGAAACAATAATTACTGGTATTGGCCAAGGATTTATTCAAACAACTCCAATACAATTATGTTTGATGACTGCTCAAATAGCTAATGGTGGATACAAAATTTATCCTAAAATAGTGGCTAATGATGACAATCAATATGCAGATAAGTTTAAGCCATTATATAAAAAGTCTCGAAATATTAAGATTGTTCAAGATGCCATGTTTAGTTCTACAAATGAAGTGAGAGGGACTTCTTACAGATCTCGTTTGGATGACCCTAAATATCGATTTGCTGGAAAAACTGGAACCTCACAGGTCAAGAAAATAACTGAACAAGATCGTGAGTTAGATCTTAAAACATTTGAAATTCCTTATGAAGAGAGAGATCATGCTTTATATGTTGCTTTTGGGCCTTATAAAAGTCCAAGGTATGCGTTAAGCATAATTATAGAACATGGTGGCTCTGGAGGAACTGTTGCAGCTCCATTAGCTAAAGAATTATTTAAAATGATTGTTGATAGACATGAAATTAGAAAAAATTACGACAACAAAAAATATTTGGATATCTAATGTACCAATACAGAAGGTTTAATAACAAAAATGGTTTTTTCCAAAAATTTGGAAATTTGGATTATATCCTTTTATCATGTCTTCTAATTCTTGGATTTATTAGTCTTGCAACAATGTACTCTACTGATGGAGGCGAGGTTTTATTTCATACAAGAAGTCACTTTATAAAATTTGTTGTTTTCTTCTCAATGATGCTTGTGATTTCATTTATTAATATAAAATTTTGGTTTTCTCTTGGTTATTTATCTTATGTAGTTATCTTAGGAATGTTAATTTGGACTATAAATTTTGGTATTACTGCATCAGGATCTAAAAGATGGATTGATTTATATTTCTTAAATATTCAACCATCTGAATTAATGAAAATTTTTATCATTTTATGTTTAGCAAAATATTTTCATAGAATGAAAGCGCAACACGTTAACTCTTTTTATAGCATTTGTTTTTCTTTAATAATTATTTTTATACCAATGAGTTTAGTAATAATACAACCAGATTTAGGCACTTCATTACTTATTGCAATTAGTGGCATTGTTGTCTTGTGGTTTGCTGGATTAAATCATAAATATTTTTTTTATTCTTGTTTACTATCTATCATTTCCCTGCCAATTATCATTTCTTTTTTAAAACCTTATCAAAAACTAAGAGTGCTTACTTTTCTTAATCCCGATAGAGATCCTTTAGGAGCCGGTTATCAAATTATTCAATCTAAAATTGCTGTTGGTTCAGGAGGCATTACTGGCAAAGGTTTTCTAAAAGGAACACAAAGTTATCTAGAATTTCTTCCAGAAAAACATACAGATTTTATATTTACCCTTTTTTCAGAGGAATTTGGTTTTATTGGGTCAGTTTTGTTACTTATAATTTATAGTATTATAATTTATCGAGTTATTAGAATAGGTGCGCTTTCCAGAAGTTACTTTGCAAAATTATTTTGTTACAGCTTTGGAACGTCAATTTTCATATATATTGTAATAAATATGAGTATGGTTCTAGGTTTGCTTCCTATTGTAGGTTCACCATTACCGATAATGTCATATGGTGGTTCATCAATGCTAGCAACAATGATAGGATTTGGAATTGTTATGAGTGCCAAAACTCACAGTCAACAATCCATTGCATAAGTATAATTTGTCGCTTAATTTTAAATGGTATTTCATTATATAGTCGCCTCATGGATAATAAACTTAAAGTAGGTATTGTTGGAGCTGGTATTCAAGGAATCTCTAATGCTTTATTTTTACAAAAGAAAGGTTTTGAGGTAACAATATTTGATAGAGAAAATCCAGGAAGCCCCGCAGCATCCTATGGAAATGCTGGTCATTTTTCTCCATATGCATCACTATCTTTAAATAGAACTGACATTTTATTAGATGTTCCTGCAATGCTAATGAGCTCATCAGGACCTCTCGCTCTTAAATGGAATTACGTTCCAAAAATGATCCCATGGTTTATGAAATTTATATTGAACACCACAAAAAATAAAATGATGCATACTGCAAAAAATATGCATCAAATTTTAGATTTAGCTTTACCAGCCTATGATGAATTATTTGATGAAGTCGATATTGAGGGCTTAGTTGAAAACAAAGGAATTTTATATATTTGGAATGATCAAGATTTAAAAAGTAGAGAATTAGAAATTAATGTTAGAAAAGAATTAGGTGTTAAACAGCAACTTGTGAATAAAAATGAAATTCACGATCTTGAGCCTAACATAAAACCTTTTTATCATGCAGGTGTTTATTATCCTTACGCTCGACATGCAAGAAATCCAAAAAAAATTCTATTAAAATTTTTTGATTTATTTCTTAAAAAGGGTGGACAATTTAAAAAAACGGATGTTAAAAGTATTGACTTTCAAGATGAACAACCAATATTAAAAACTGAATCCAAAAAATTTTCATTTGATAGAGTGGTGGTAGCTTGTGGAGCCTTTTCAAAAAAATTAACTGATAATTTAGATGAAAAAATACCTTTAGATACTGAGCGTGGTTATCATGTCCATTTTAAAAATTGTGACCACCTTTTGCAAAGACCAGTAATTTTTTCAAATCGAGGATTTGGAATTACTCCAATGGAACAAGGATTAAGAGTTGTTGGCACAGTAGAGTTTGGAGGACTAAAAAATCCTTTATCAAAATCTCGTATTAAAAATTTGATTAATAATGCAAAGTATATGTTGGGAGATCTACCGGATCACGAAGATGAATGGTTAGGATTTAGACCAACGTTGCCTGACTTTTTGCCAGTTATGGGTCCATCAAAAAATCATAAAAATGTATTCTATTGTTTCGGTCATCATCATTTAGGATGGACATTAGGTCCAATATCTGGAAAGATTGTTTCTGGAATGATAGCTAAAGAAAACACCAATTTAAATTTAGCCCCTTATAGCTCAAGTAGATTCAATTAGTAAAATGCAAAATACTAAAGCATATATAATGCTTGTATGTGCTACTTTATTCTGGGCTGGTAATTTTATGATTGGAAAGTATGCTTTCATGGTTGAGATACCTCCTCTAACATTAGTATTTTATCGGTGGTTATTTGTTTGGATTATATTGTTACCTTTTACTTTTAAAGAAATAATTAAATATAAAGATACTATCTTAAATAACTTACCTTTACTTTTCTTTTTGGGTTTTACAAGTGTTGGTTTGTTTAATTCTTTTACTTACTTATCTTTAATTCATACCCAGGTAATTAATGCATCTCTTTTTAATACGGCTATTCCAGCTATAATAATTTTACTTTGTTTTTTATTTAAAGTTGAGCAAACTAATAAGTATCAAATTTTAGGCCTTATTATTTCAGTGATCGGTATTCTAGCGATTATCACTAGACTTAAGTTAGACATTTTATTTTCTCTAAATTTCAATAAAGGAGATTTGATAATGATAGGAGGTGTCATTACGTGGGGGGTTTATTCAACCCTTTTAAAGAAAAAAAAATTTACTCTTCCGTTATTAACTTTAGTTCATGTTATTTGTACATTTGGTTTGATAACTGTGTTGCCTCAATTTTTATATGAATACTCTAATGGAGAATTAATTAAGTTCGATATAAATATAGTCTACACTTTGATATTTTTAGCTCTTTTTCCTAGTATAGGATCTTACTATTGTTGGGCAGGTGCTGTTTCTATTATTGGAGCAAATAGAGCAGGAATATTCTTATCTTTAATTCCTTTGTTTAGCACAATAATGGCAATACTTTTTTATAACGAACAATTTAAATTTTTTCACTTGATTGGTGCAATTTTAATTATATTAGGTTTATTTCTATCAAATAAAGAAATTAAAAATGCTTAAAGTTGCTATCTTAGATGACTATCAAAATGTGTTTCAACAATTTGTTGACCTTGAAAAATTAGCAGGAAAGTACGAAATAAAAATTTTTAGTGAGCCTTTCGAGGATGAAGCAGATGCTCTTGATAAATTAGCTGATTTTGAAGCTTTATTAATTATGAGAGAAAGAACTCCCATTACAAAAAATTTAATTGAAAATTTGACTAAATTAAAATTTATAATTACTAGTGGATTAACAAATAAGTCTATTGATCTTGAGGCTACAAAAAAAAGAAAAATAATTGTTAGCGGGACGGACAGCAATCAAAATTCAGTTCCTGAGCTCACTTGGGCATTAATTCTTGGATTAGCAAGAAATCTAAAAGAAGAAATTGATAATATGTATCAAGGTTACTGGCAGACTACTATTGGAGTTGAATTAAAAGGAAAAATACTTGGTTTAATTGGTCTAGGAAAGGTTGGATCTCAAGTTGCTAAAATTGGAAAAGCATTTGGTATGCAAGTGATGGCATGGAGCGAAAATCTCAATTTAGATACCTGTAAAGAATTAGATGTTTTACCTTGTAGCAAAGAGGATTTAATTAAGAACTCAGATTTTTTATCTATACATGTCCAAGGGGGTGATAGATACAAAGACTGTATTACAATTAAAGAAATGGATAAAATGAAAAAAACTGCTTTTTTAATTAATACTTCAAGAGGACCAATAGTAAGCGAGGACGATTTAATAATTGCATTATCCACAAATGAAATAGCTGGAGCTGGTTTAGATGTTTATGAAAAAGAACCTTTACCTGAAAATAATAAATTAAGATTTTTGCCAAATGTATTATTAACTCCTCACATTGGATACGTAACCGCTGAAAATTATCAAATTTATTACAGTCAAATGATCGAGTCACTTGAAGCTTGTGTAAATGGAAAACCTGTTAGAAGAATCGATGAATAATCATGGTCAGTTCTAGGTCAAAATTTTTAGAATTATCAAAAAAATTTAAGATATTAAAAAAATTATATTTTTTTTACAATATTTATATTCGAAATTTTAAATTTCTAAAAAATGGGACACAATTTGGTGAAGATAAATATATCATAGAACTGTTTGATAAAAATTTTGTAGGTAAATTTCTTGATGTTGGGTGCTACCATCCAACAAGACATAATAATACTTATTCGATGTACAAAATCGGCTGGTCCGGTATGAATATAGACTTAAATCCTTTAACAATTGAATTATTTGATTTTATGAGGCCTAGAGATATCAATATTAACTCCGGTGTTTCAGATACAGAAAATGAAAAAAAATTATATTTTATTGATGAATTAAATACTCAAAATACTCTTGATAAGAACCAATTAAATTTTCTTAAAAATCATCACAATATTAAAGAGAGTGAAATTTTAGAGAAAAAAATAAAAACAAGGAATTTAAATAATATTTTAGATGATCATAAATTTTATGATATTGATTTTATGAATTTAGATATTGAAGGTCATGAATTAAGGGTTTTGGAGACACTTGATTTTAATAAAATAAATATAAAATATTTATGTATAGAAATGATTGAGCATAATGAAGAGTCGGTTTTAAATAATGAAAAAATAAAAGATTTACTCTCTCAAAATAATTTTAAATTAATAAAAAATTTTGATTTTAATTACATTTACAAGAGAGAAAATCAATAAACTATGGATTTACCAGTTGTTAATCATGAGGATTATTTTGCAAAAATTGGGGATGATCATAAATTTCCAATTAATAAATTTGGTGATCTTGCAGATTATTTAATAAAAAAAAAGGTAGTAAAAAAATTTCACATACCATACCCGTGTTCAACAGAAACTTTAAAAAGAGCTCATTCAGAGGAATATATTAATCATATTAAGAATAAAACTTTAGATAAAAACAGCATCAAAAAAATTGGATTTCCTTTAGTTGACAGTGTAGTTCAAAGATCTTTTATAGCAACTGGTGGCACAGTTTTGGCTTCTCGGTTAGCAATAAATTATGGTGTAGCTTGTAATACTGCAGGTGGAAGTCACCATGCAAATTACCAAGGTGGTGCTGGATATTGTGTTTTTAATGATGTAGCAGTGGCATCACAATATTTATTAGATAGAGGTTTAGCTGGGAAAATTTTAATTGTAGATTTAGATGTTCATCAAGGCAATGGTAACTCAGATATATTTAAAGACAATAGAAATGTTTTTACTTTTAGTATGCACTCTAAATCAAATTACCCTGCAAAAAAATCTATTAGTGACTGTGATGTGGAGCTCGAGAACGACTTAGAAGATAAAGAATATTTAAAGATACTTAAATTTTATTTAAATCAACTAAATAAAGAAAATTTTGATTTTGTTTTTTATATTGCAGGAGTTGATATTCATTATAATGATAGACTTGGAAAATTAAAAATTTCTGATGAAGGAGTTAAAAAAAGAGACGAAATTGTTACAGAAAATTTTTTTTCTAAAGGAATACCTCTTTGTGGTGTCTTAGGTGGTGGGTATAATAAAGATGCTAAAAAACTTGTTGAATTGCATTCTTATTTACATCAATCATGTGCTAAGTTAATTTAATAATATGAATAAAAAGAACTCAAATTTAACTGCAGAACAAAAATTAGTTATGTTTGAAGATGGCACGGAACCACCAGGTTCAAGCGACTTAAATAAAGAAAAGCGAGAGGGAAGTTATCATTGTGCAAATTGTGATGTAAAATTATTTGACTCGAAAACTAAGTATGAAAGTGGATCAGGTTGGCCATCATTTTATCAATCACTGCCGGGTGTATTTGAGACTAAAACTGATCATTTATTGGGTTATGCAAGAACAGAATATCACTGTAAAAATTGCAAAGCACATCATGGTCATATTTTCGACGATGGACCACAGCCGACAGGCAAAAGGTATTGTAACAACGGTATCTGCTTGACTTTTAAAAATAAATAAAATTTATTTTAACATCTCTTGTAGTTTGTTTTCTTTCTCCAAAGCTCTTACTTCATCATAGCCCCCAATGTGTTGGTCATCAAAAAATATTTGTGGGATGGTTCTTTTACCATTTGCTTTTTTTACCATCTCATCCATTGCACCATCAACTGTTGCAATATCAATCTCTTTAAAGGGAGCTTTATTTCGAGTGAGTAATCTTTTTGCAGCATCACAATAATTACAAAATGGGCCTGTATAGATTATGACATTTTTCATGATTTAAAGATAGTCACCTTTTTTTATTTTACTAGTGATAAGTTTTCTAGAATATTCAAATTTTTTTCTATGTTTAATACTTTTTTGATTTACTCTTTTTCTCCACAATCTAAATGAAGAGGGTTTAATTGACCTTCTCATTATTTTAATAACATCAGATTCCTTGTAACCAGTTTTTTTTTCAATTTCCTCAAAAGTGATACGATCTGCCCAGGCAGCCCAGATGACCCAATCTGGATCTTCAATACTTGGTTCGGGGTTTTTGACTCGAGTAACTGGCCTGTGACCTTTTTTTTTCATATATCCCTTATATTTGATAAAAATCTTTAGTGCATTTTTTAAGAGGTATGTTATATTATATTTGATAGTCCTTCTTAGCCATCTTTAGCTCCCGGTTTTTAAGGACTATCACTAGCTTTAATAAATTTCTCTCAATTAAAATTATTTTTTTAAAAATAGACTGCTTAAATCAAGTTGAAACACAAAAAAAATTCCATAATAAAGCTTAATTTATGATTAATTTTTCAGATAAGAAATTTATTCAACTAGGGGTGTTAACTATCTGATATGAAGAAAAACTAACATTTACAACAATTTTTAAGTGATAAATTTGCAACAGAGTTTAAAAAGATAATTTTTTCTCAAATTACAGGGTTAAATTTTGGTCAATTATGTTAAAAAGCAAACTTATATATATAAGTTTAATATTAAACAAAGGACTAATAATGAAGAAAATTATAGCAACTTTAGTAGCTTTAGTATTCTCTACATCAGCATATGCTGTAACAATTTCCGACTTCTCTATTGGAGCAAGTTTCAATCATGGTCTTTACGGAGCAAAAGGTAAAGAGGAAAACTACACTCATACTGGTTCTATACAAACTACTATCAATAAAGAAGGAGCTTTCGTTGACGACTATGCACAAATATTTGTCGAGGCTGCTGTTTCTGATAACCTATCACTGGGTATAAGTTATACTCCTAGTGAAATATCTACTCCTAAAAACGTTAACGATGAACCTGGTGGAGATATATCAGTTGTAGCTGAATTTGAAGAGTTAACAACTTTATATTTGTTAGGTAAAACAGATTTAGGTATTTATGGTAAGCTTGGATATTCTCAAATGGATATCAACATAACAACTGAAAACGTAACCGGCTACAATGACACTGATACAGATGGATTTGAAGTTGCCGTAGGTTATGAGCATGAAGCTGGAAATGGTTTTGGTGTAAGACTAGAACTTGCTTATTCAGAATTTGATACCGTAAAAGCAGATAATGGTGCTACTAGTAACGTTAACAAAAACGAAATCACTGTCTCTGATATGAGAGGTGCTACTGGTAGAGTATCATTAGTTAAATCATTTTAATTAATACGTAAAATCAAAATTAAAAGGCTGGGATTTTCCCAGCCTTTTTTTTTTATTCAAATGAGCCCTGCTTTAATGTAATTTAAATCATGATATTAGGTTTTATTGGAACAGGTAATATAGTTTCTGATGTAGTTGCTGGAATAAGTAATTCTAAAATTTCTTACAAAAAAATTATAGTTTCTCCAAGAAATAAAAATAAAGCCAAAATTTTAAAAAAGAAATACAAAAAGATTATTATTGCTAAAGACAATCAAGCAGTAATAGATAATTCAAATTGGGTATTCCTTGGTACACTGCCGAGTGTAGGTAAAAAAATACTACCAAACCTTAAATTTAAAAAAAATCAAACTATAATAAGTTTTATGTCTACAATTAGCTACCAAGAGTTAAAAAGATTAATTAAATTAAAGGTAGATATTGTAAAAGCAATACCAATGCCTCCAATAAGCTTGAGAAAAGGACCTATCGCAATTTTTCCTAAAAATAAAAAAGTAAAAAATTTTTTTAACAAAATAGGCACCACGATTGAAATAAAAGATGAAAAATTATCGAAAAATTTTTGGACAATTTCTGGTACTATGGCATCGTTCTATGAATTGTTAAATGTATTGACAAATTGGCTCATAAGAAAAAAAGTAAATAAACGAGATGCACAGAAATATGTTACCCACTTATATTCAGCGCTAGCCCAATTAGCAGTTAGTAATACTTCAAAACCTTTAAAATACTTAGTAGAAGAACAAACTCCTGGAGGCTTAAACTGGCAAGGTGTAAATGAATTAAGAAAGTTGGGTTATTATAGATTATTGGAAAAATCACTTAAGAAGATTTATAAGAGACTATAATCTTATTCAGGAATGAAAGATAATATTTTAGAAATAAAAAATTTATCAAAATATTTTGGTGGATTAGCAGCTGTATCTAATTGTTCTTTAAACGTTAAACAAGGATCTATAACAGGTATTATAGGACCTAATGGTTCAGGAAAAACAACTTTATTTAATCTCATCGCTGGTAATTTGAAATCATCAGCTGGTAGCGTTTTATTTAAAAATGAAAACATCACTGATATCCCTTCTTACGAATTGTTCTCAAAAGGATTGCTTAGAACTTTTCAAATAGCACATGAATTTACAAACTTATCTGTTTTAGAGAACTTAATGATGGTACCAGGTAACCAATCTGGAGAAAAATTAACAAATGTTCTAATAAAGCCTGGATTAGTTGCAAAAGAGGAAAGTCAAATTAAAGAAAAAGCATTGGAAGTAGTTGATTTTCTTAATTTAAGTCATTTAAAGAATGAATTAGCTGGAAATTTGTCTGGAGGGCAAAAAAAACTATTAGAATTGGGAAGAACGATGATGGTGGACGCTAAATTAGTTTTATTAGATGAGGTTGGTGCTGGAGTTAATAGAACTTTATTAAGGGATCTAGGAACAGCTATTGAGAAGTTGAATAAGGATAAAGGATATACATTTTGTATGATTGAACATGATATGGATTTCATAGGAAGATTATGTGATCCAGTAATTGTAATGGCTGAGGGATCTGTTTTATTTGAGGGTTCTATTAAAGATGCGAAAAAAGATGAAAGAGTAATTGAAAGTTACTTAGGCAAAGGTTCAAATCTCAAAGATAATTAAGCATGGCATTTTTTGAAGGAAAAAATATGACAGGTGGATATGGAAAGGGCCCTGACATAATTAATTCATGCACTGTTAATGTTGAAAGAGGGGAAATAGTATCCATTCTGGGACCTAATGGGGCTGGAAAATCTACCGCAATGAGAGCAATGCTTGGTTTATTAAATTTAAAATCAGGCTCAGTAATTATTGATGGTAAAGACATATCAAAATTTTCTCCACAGGATAGAGTGAAAGAGGGTATTTCATTTGTACCTCAAACAAAAAATGTATTTGCAGGAATGACAGTTGAGGAAAATTTAGAGATGGGAGCTTTTTTAGTTGATCAAGATTATACAAAAGTAATTGATGAAATTTATGATCTTTTTCCGATTTTAACTGAAAAAAGAAAACAATTTGTGGGAGAATTGTCAGGAGGTCAAAGACAACAAGTTGCGTTAGGAAGGGCTCTTATGATTAAACCATCTGTTCTTATGTTAGATGAGCCTACCGCTGGGGTTTCCCCAAAAGTAATGGATGAACTTTTCGATCATATAATAAAAGTAAAAAAAACTAATGTTGCAATCTTAATGGTTGAACAGAATGCAAAGCAAGCCCTGAATATTTCTGATAGAGGATATGTATTAGTCACTGGTGAAAATCGTTATTCAGGGACAGGAAAAGAATTATTAAATGATCCAAGAGTAAGAAGCTCTTTTTTAGGTGGTTAAATGGATTTTCTAAATGCGATAATTCTTTTATTAAATTATATTTTTGTTCCTGCTCTTGCATATGGTTCTCAATTAGCTATTGGGGCTATATTTGTAACTTTAATTTATGGAATATTGCGTTTTGCAAATTTTGCAACTGGAGACATGATGTCATTTGGCACAATGGTCGCCATACTTTTTACATGGTACTTTCAGTCACTTGGTTTATCCCTTGGGTTTTTACCCACTGCACTTCTAGCAATACCTTTTGCGATTCTTTTTATGGGTTTATACATGTTAGTAATTGATAAGTTTGTATTTAAATATTACAGACTAAACAAAAGTCCTCCAGTTCAATTAGCAATGGTAAGTATAGGGGTAATGTTTGTTACTCAAGCAGTAGTAAGAATTATAATTGGTCCATCGGATAGAAGATTTTTTGATGGGGAGAAATTTTTGATTAGAGCTAATGAGTTTAAGGAAATGACAGGTTTAAACGAGGGACTTGCTATTAAGTCAACACAAGTTATTACAATTGTTGCTACAATAATTTTAGTTTCAACTTTGTTCTGGTTTTTAAATAAAACTAAAACTGGAAAAAGTATGAGAGCTTATTCTGACAATGAAGATTTAGCATTACTTTCTGGAATAGATCCAAAAAGAATTGTTATGATAACTTGGATGATTGCTGCAATTTTAGCAACAATAGGCGGTGTTTTGTATGGTTTAGATAAAAGTTTTAAACCATTTACCTATTTTAATAACATGCTCCCAATATTTGCTGCTGCTATAGTTGGAGGAATTGGCAACCCTTTTGGAGCTTTCCTTGGAGGTTACGTAATTGCTTTTTCTGAAATACTTCTGACTTACGCATACAAGAAATTCTTTATGTATGTGTTACCAGAAAGTATGGAACCTGATGGTTTAATTCAATTACTCTCAACTGATTATAAATTTGCAGTATCTTTTTCAATATTGGTAATTGTGTTGCTCTATCGTCCATCAGGAATATTTAAAGGAAAGATATTGTGAGAAAAAATTTAAATGTAATTGCAGCTTACAGTATCATGATGGGATTAATTATCCTTGTAGGTATATTTCAATCTTGGAATATAGCTTTATCCATCTTTAATTTATGTTTGATATCAGCTGTCATGACAATGGGCGCAAATATTCAATGGGGTTATGCCGGTTTAATTAACTTTGGAATAATGGGCTTTACCGCATTAGGTGGTCTAGCTGCAGTTTTAATTTCTGTTAATCCAGTTCAAGAAGCATGGAGCGCAGGGGGTACCAACATTCTATTAAGTCTATTTCTTATTATTGGAATTGTTTTAGCTGTTAGATTTGTCCTTAAAAGATATCAAAAATCTAAAATTAGAAATTATGTAATCGCTGCAATTATCATTTCAGGAATAATTATTATACGACTTGTTTCTGAACCTGGTATTGAGGCAATTGAGGAAGTAAATCCAGCAAGAACTGGATTTCTAGGTGGGCTAGGGCTTCCAATAATTTTTTCATGGATTGTGGGTGCTTTCTTTGCAGGGGGATTAGCTTTTGTCATTGGAAAGGTAGCATTAGGCTTAAGAGCTGATTATTTAGCGATAGCTACATTACTAATATCAGAAATAGTAATAGCAATTATAAAGCATGAAGATTGGCTAACTAGAGGTGTTAAAAATGTAATTGGATTAAAGCGTCCTGCTCCATATGAAGTTAACTTACAAGAAACAGAATGGTTTATAAACTTAGTTGAAAAATTTAATTCAGGAAAATTAGCTTTAATTTCTGATCTGTCAGAAAGGCAAGCAGCTCTTAATCAATTTGTAATAGAGGGATCATCAGTATTTGTGAAACTTTGTTATTCAGGTTTGTTTTTAGTTGTTGTGATTATTCTTTTAATCTTAACTCAAAAAGCTCTTTACTCTCCTTGGGGAAGAATGATGAGAGCTATTAGAGATAATGAAGAAGCTGCCAACGCTATGGGCAAAAATGTAGTCAAACAACATTTATTAATTTTTGTTTTAGGATCAGCTATAGTTGGTATCGCAGGAGCTATGCTTGTAACTCAAGATGGATTATTTACACCAGGAAGCTATAGACCTTTAAGATATACTTTTTTAATTTGGGTAATGGTAATTGTTGGTGGAAGTGGAAATAACTTTGGAGCAATTCTTGGAGGTTTTGTAGTTTGGTTCTTATGGATTGAAGCAGCACCAATTGGATTGTATTTGGTCAATCTAACAACAGCAGGTTTAGAGGATACGCACTTTTTGAAAGTACATTTAATTGAAAGTGTTCCTTATTTCAGATTTTTAATGATGGGAATAGGTTTATTATTAATTATGAGGTATAGACCAAAGGGTATACTTCCTGAAAAAATAGAAATAAAATAAAATTATGAAATATATTATTACAGGTGCTGCTATTGCTTGGGCTTTGTATATGGCAGATAAATATTTATTTTTTTAAAGTCCAGCCATTTTTTATTAATGCTTTAATTAAATTTTCTTTCATTTCGTCTCTAGAGGTATTTTTATCACCTATTTTTTCAAAGAATACAGGCTCTAAACCTTTATCCTTTTTTGATTTAAAGTAGTTTTTAATTGATTGTATTTTTAGTTTCATTTTTCTCCTTTAGCGTTGTGTTTTAAGTCCCAGCAAGTAGAGTTATTTTCTAAATCAGGACACTAAATTTATACTATAAAATTTATTTGTTGTAAAAGAAAACCCCCAACAAATTAATGCTGGGGGTTTAAATTTTAAGATAAATTATCTTTGTTTTTTAGTTTTGAATTTTCCGCCTTTAACCTCTTGTTCTAAGAAAGAACCTTCAGCTTCACCGACGCTAGTAAAAGTAACTCCAGTTGCACCTTCGTAGTCAACTTTTTTACCTTTAGCTAATAAATCTAAACCTTTTTTAAGCTGACCTGGATAGATCTTTGTTCCAGGACCATTAGCAACATCCATTACATTTTTTGCAATTGAAGCTCTGTCAGCTGAGTTACCTGCTTGCATAGCTAAAACTATTAAAGCAGCAGCATCATAAGATTCTCCTGTGTATGGACCAGAACTATCTATACCAGCAGCACTTGCAACTTTAGCAAATACTCCAGCTCCTTTTCCAGTTGAACCAGGCAATGAACCAAAAGATTTATTCAAATCTTTTCCGAATGCATCAACTAAAGATTGACCGATCATACCATCTGATAAGATAAATCTATCAAATGCACCAGAGTCTAAAGATGCTTGAATGATACCTTTACCACCTTGGTCTAAGTAACCTATTACTGCTACTGCATCTCCACCTGCTGAAGCAAGCGTTGCTACTTCAGATGAGTAGTCTGCTTTACCGTCTTCGTGTGCAGTTACTGTAGTCACCTTAATACCATGAGCTTCAACAGCAGCTTTATAAACATCTGCTAAACCTTTTCCATAGTCGTTGTTTGTATAAGTAATCGCTACACTTTTAATTTTTCTGTCTTTTGTAACATCAGCTAGGATTTGACCACCTCTTGCATCTGAAGGAGCTGTTCTAAAAAAATATCCTTTATCATCAAGAGTTGTTAAACCTGGAGATGTTGCTGAAGGTGAAATCATTACAACACCATTTGGTACTGCAACGTTAGATGCAATCGCACCTGTTACACCTGAACAGTCAGCTCCCATAATCGCTGCAACACCTTGTGCTATAACACCTTCGGCTGCTGCTGTTGCTGCAGCTGAATCAACACAAGTTGAGTCTGCTCTTACAACTGAAATTTTTTCACCACCAAGTAATGATCCAGAATCTGAAGCTTCTTTAAAAGCAAGCTCAGCAGATGCTGCCATAGCTGGTGTAAGGGATTCAATTGGACCAGTAAATCCTAAAATAATTCCCATTTTTACTTCTGCAAAAACATTTGTTGTAAAAGTAGAAACAAATATAAATGCAGCTATAAATAGTTTTTTCATTATTATCCTCTTTTTATTGTTAACAATTTTTAAAAACCAAATTAAATCTGATTTATAAAAAGTTGCAATAAGCAAATTACTTAATTTTGTGTAAAAAAAACACTGATGTAATTACTATTATACCACCCAATATGAACAAAATAGTCGGTACTTCACCGAAAACTAGATATGTGAGAATTATTCCAAATATTGGAAAGAGAGAATAAAAAGGAAAAATCTTACCAACAGTATAAAATTTATAGAGATAAAACATCAGCAGGTGTGCACATAAAGATACTATCACTGCTTGATAAGATATGAGCATCCATGACTCAAAATCTATTTGTTCAATATTCTCTTGAACATTACCTTCAATGAAAACTGAAATAATTATGAGTATTACAAAACCAAAAATACCTGTACTAGCATTTATCATACTTATTGGCAGCTCTTTTAGTTGTCTTGAATAAACTTGCGCAAGTCCAAAAAATAAAGCCATAAGACTAGCAAAAAACAAACCCAAATAGTTTTCTGTTAACTTAGGATCAAAAAAGATTATGACTATTCCAATGAAGGAGGTGAAAATCAAAATCCATTTATTTTTACTTATATTTTCATTTAAGAGAAAAGCACTTGCAAGTATTCCAAACGGTATCGCAAGTTGAGATCCCAAAATTATAGGAGCAATTATTGAGGAATGAAATAATGATAGATTCATAAATGCATAAACTAAAACACCCATAGACACTGAAAATAAAATTAAAGGTTTAAAAAACTTTTTATTTGGTAATTTAAATTTCCAAAAAGGTATAAGTAATAAAAATACTAATCCCATTCTTAATGATGCCATTAAAATAGGTGGAACAGAATTATTAAGAGCTAACTTAGCTACAGGAAATGCACTCCCATGAGCTATCATTATAAAAATCAAAATGAGTAAGTGTTTAAGTGGCAATTTTTTTAATTAGAAGTATTTTTTAAAGGTTTCGTTAATTGATAAAACACCATAATCATTTAATCCACCAATAATCAACTGTAAAGCAACAAGCAAAATAAAACCTAAACCAATATAGGCAATCCAAAGATGTCTTTGAATATAATTAGCTAAATAAGTAGCTAATGCACCAGTCAAAACAACTGACAAAATAAGTCCAAACATCATATAACCAAAGTTACCTTTTGCAGCACCCACAACACCAATGACGTTATCAAAACTAATAGTTATGTCTGCAAAAAGGACTTTATAAATGCTTTTAATAAAAGAGGGCTCTTTTGATTTTTTAGTAGGTGATTTGATCTTTTTAATTTCAAATAAATCTTTTCTTAAATCATTAACAATCCAGATTAAAAGAAGACCACCAATTATTTTAACCCAATAAAATTGAAAAAGGTAAGTTGCAAAAATAGCAAATAAAACTTTAAAGACAAGTGCACCGACTACACCCCAAAAAATGATTAATTTTCTATTTTTAGGTACAAAATTTGCAGCGATTAAACCAATTATAATTGCATTATCTGCAGCTAAGATAATATCAATAAATATGATCTGTAAGAGTATGAGTGATTCTTCTAACAAGGTAATATCATTTTAAAAAAACAATTATAATTGTTAGATTTCTGTTGTCTATTACTAGTAATTAATATTTCGATTTTTCACCAGCTATAACTGCTTTTAACTGGTCATATTCTTTACAATTACAATCTTTTAAAACTTCAAGTCTTTCAACTGCAAGATTATGTCTATTTGTGGCTACGTATAGTTCACCAAGATATTCATTTATACCAGTATGCTTTGGATCAATTTTTAATCCTTGTAGATAAAATTTTTCCCCATTTTCAAAATCTCCAAGTTTTCGAGTTGTAAAACCAAGATAATTTAATGTATCAGCTTTATTTGGAAAATTTTTATTTGATTGAACCAATAATTTTTGCGCTTTCAAATAACTTTTTTTTGCTTTTTCTAACTTATCTTTTTTTTCAAAGTTTTTTGCTGCTTTAATATGTGTAACAGCCATATCATATTTTGTTTTAGTTTTAGAGGAACCGCTATCGCTCGATCCTGCAGCATATGAGCTTGAGACTACCAAAGTAGATATAAATAGTGAAATAATTAAATTTTTAATCATATAAATTTTTTCATTTTATTTAATGTTTCTAGTCTTAGTCCATTATCCAGTAAATTTTTTCTTATAGATTTAGCTGTTTCCAAAGAACTAATATTATCGCCATGTATACATACAGAATCGATTTCACAAGGTATTTGTTTCCCACTGTGACAATTAAGTGACTGAGTTTGTACCATCTTTAATACGTGTTTTTTTGCTTGCTCTGGGTCAGTGATTAAAGCATGAGGTTTTTTTCTCGATACAAGATTTCCATCATCTTCATAGTTTCTATCAGCAAATATTTCACAAGCAATTTTCATATCTAATTTTTTAGCAGCTTGTTCCATTTTAGATCCAGTCGGCACTAAATAAATTAACTCTGGATTTATTCTTTTAATTACTTTTGCTAAAGTCGTTGCTAAATCAATATCCTCACATGCCATATTATTTAAAGCTCCGTGTGGTTTTATATGAGTTACATTTTCACCATGGTTAGACGAAATTGTTTGAAGAATTTCATATTGATCAGTTATTAATTTTTCTAATTCAGAAGAGGATAAATTCATTCGTTCTCTCCCAAAATTTTCAGGATCATTAAAAGATGGATGTGCTCCTATACTGACACCATTTTTTTTTGATATTTCTACAACTTGATTCATAGTTTCCTCATCACCTGCATGATAACCACATGCTATATTTGCTGAATTAACTATTTCAAGTAAGTCAGGATCATGCTTGTTAGAATGACGTTTAGATTTCTCGCCTAAATCACAATTTATATTAATTTCAATACTCATTATTCTTCAGTATAACATGGCATGATAAAAAATATATCAAATCTTGGTGACGCAGCTTTATATTGTGATTTTGGTAAAGAGGTAAATAAAGACATTAACACACAAGTAATCAAATATTTTAAAACTATTCAAAAAAAAAATATTGCAGGGGTGAATAATATTACTCCATCTTACAATAAATTGATTATTTCTTTTGATCTTAAAAAAATTAATTTTAATAAACTTAAAAAAGTAATTGATAATATAGAAATTATTAAAGGCGATAGCATACAAAATAAAAAATTTGAAATTCCTGTCTGTTGTGAAAAAGAATTTTCTCTAGACATAAAAAGATTAGAAGAAAAACTTAAGATGAAAGAGGAAAAAATATACGAGATTTTTTTTGAAAAAGAATTTTTTTGCTATATGACAGGTTTTATCGCAGGAATGCCTTTTCTTGGAGATTTAGATGAAAATCTTAGAGCAAAACGTCTTGATACCCCGAGGGTTAAAGTACCAAAGGGTTCAATTGGTTTGACTGAACAATTTGCCAATATCTACACTTTTGAAAGCCCTGGGGGATGGAATATCATTGGAAATACCCCATTAAATATTTTTGATAGCACTAAAGAAAAAGAACCCAATTTAATTAATCCAGGTGATTTAGTTACATTTAAGAGAATTACCAAAGAAAAATATCAAAATTATCATGAATAAAAATTATTTTGAAATTATAAGGGCAGGTATTAATTCAACTTTCCAAGATCTTGGAAGAAATAATCTTTATCATATAGGTATCCCATTCAGTGGAGCTATGGATAATAGAAATTATTTATTGGCAAATAAACTTACTGGTAACAATCATAATGATCCAGTGATAGAATTTGCTTATCAAGGCCCTCATTTGAAATATCATGGAGATAAGATTAATATTGCTATCACTGGTGATGTCAGTTTCAAAATTAAAAAAAGTGATAATCCAATTG
Source organism: uncultured Pelagibacteraceae bacterium (assembly GCA_902587155.1). GTDB lineage: Bacteria > Pseudomonadota > Alphaproteobacteria > Pelagibacterales > Pelagibacteraceae > Pelagibacter. The sequence goes on from CACIKE010000006.1 coordinate 45,665, forward strand.
ATGGAGAATGTTATCAATCATTCATTTTAGAAAATGGTGACGAGTTAGATATTATATCAACTAATAAATCTGTTTATGGATATCTAGCAATCAGTGGTACATTTGATTTAAAATTTCAATGGTCTAGTTGTTCAACTAATACTAAAGCAAAGATAGGATCTAACAATGGAGAAAAATTATCTGATAACCAAAAAATTAATGTTAAAGAAATTAATAATAACTTCGTGAATGGAAAATTAAATTATGTTAATACAAAAATAGAAAATATTAGAGTAATTAAAGGAACAAATTTTAATTATTTTTCTGAAGAGGGTAAGAAAATTTTTTTTAAAAATGAATTTAAAGTTTCTAAATTATCCGATCGTATGGGAATGAGATTAGAGGGAAAAAAAATAGAAAATATAGTTGATACTAATATTAGATCTGAAGGCTTAATTAAGGGCGTGATACAAGTGCCGGCTGATGGCAATCCAATCATCATGCTCTCAGATCATGGTACTATAGGGGGGTATCCTAAAATAGGCGTCGTTGTGAGTGCCGATTATGACAAATTGGTTCAATTAACTCCTGGCTCAAAAGTCAAATTTCAGGAGGTCGATTTAAATAGTGCAGAAACTCTTTTTAAATTGTATGACTTAGAAACTCAAAATTTAATTTCACAAATATAATGAATATTTTAAAAAGTTTACCTGGCCCATTACTGATATTTTTTGGTGCTCTTAGTTTAAGCTTTGGTGGACTTATAGTAAAATCTTTTGAGGGAGCAACATTGTGGCAGATATTATTTTGGAGATCCTTATTCTTCTCTCTTACCGTTTTAACTTTTTTGATAATCACCTACAAAAGCAAAGTTTTAAAATCGTTTTATGACTCTGGATTACCAGGTTTTATTGGTGGATTAATATTATCTATTGGTTTTTGTGGTTACGTTTTTGCTATGTATAATACTACTGTTGCTAATACTAATTTCATCATATCACTTCAAATCTTATTTTTAGCTATATTTGGTTTCTTTTTCTTAAAAGAAAAAATTAATCTAATTACTTTAATCTCAATTATTTTAGCAATGTCTGGAGTGCTGTTAATGGTTGGAAATTCATTATCTCCAGGAGAATTATCTGGAAATTTAGCAGCTTTCACAATGCCAATTACTTTTGCAGTTTTAATAATGATCGTTAGAAAATTTCCGTCAGTTGACATGGTCCCAGCACAGTTCGTTGCAGGTATAAGTTCATGTCTTATTGGTTTATCACTTTCACCTACAATAATGATTTCACCTCATGATATTTTTTTAGGTTTTTTAGCAGGATTTTTTCAAATAGGTTTCGGTTTTATATTTATAACAATTGGTGCAAGAACAACTCCTTCTGCGATGGTTGGAATAATCATGCTATCCGAATCCGTTCTTGGTCCTATTTGGGCTTTTCTTTTTGTAAACGAAATACCCTCATTGTATGGATTGATAGGAGGAGCAATAATACTTTTTGCTGTATTACTACAGTTTTACACGCTTTTAAAAAAGCCTAAGGCAATCGTTTCCAATTGACATTTTATGTCACTTATAGGACTATTGTTTCACGGGAGAGACTACAGATTATCGTAGCGCCGAAGGAGCAACCGCCCAGGAATCTCTCAGGCAAAAAGGACCGTAACATATTAACTCTGGAAAGAGATTTAATTCTCGCCGAAGGAGCAAAACTCTCAGGCAAATATACAGATGGGTATAATGAGTTAATATGGGAACAAAAAAAACATCACTTTACCAATTACATCAAGATTGTAACGCAAAGTTTGTTGAATTTGCAGGTTATCATATGCCAATTCAATATTCTGAAGGTATTGTAGAGGAGCATAAATTCACAAGAAATCACTCTGGTATTTTTGATGTTTCACATATGGGTCAATTATTTATTTATGGTGGTGAAGAATTAATTAAAGATTTAGAAAAAATTTTTCCATTAGATTTGAAAAATTTGAAACTAAATCATTCTAAATACAGCTTCCTGATGGATAAAGATGCTGGGATACAAGATGATTTAATCATTACAAAAATTGATGAAGGTTTTTTAATAATTCTTAATGCAGCGTGTAAAGACAATGATTTTAAAATTTTAAAGGAACTTTTAAAAGAAAAGTACAAAATGGTTTTGGATGAAAATAGATCTTTAATAGCAATTCAGGGACCTAAATCATCACAAATCTTAAATGAACTTGTTGATGGGGTAAAAGATTTAAATTTTATGTCTGGAAACTGTTTCTTATTTGATAATCAGAAAGTATACATTACTCGATCTGGGTATACAGGTGAAGATGGTTTTGAAATATCAATTCTAAACAATTACGCGGATAAATTGACCAGAGAATTAATTAATAAAGGATCTAAATTAGCAGGCTTAGGAGCAAGAGATACTCTAAGATTAGAAGCTGGTTTATGCTTGTATGGTCATGACCTTGATAAAGATAAAACTCCAGTTGAAGCGAATTTGAAATGGGCAATTTCAAAAGAAAGAATTTCCAAAGGTGACTTTATTGGTTCGGACATAATTATTAAGCAATTAAATGATGGTGTCACCAAAATAAGAGTTGGGATTAAACCTGAGGGAAGAATAATTGCTAGAGAAAAAACAAAAATATTCAACCAATCAGATGTTCATATTGGAGAAATTACTAGTGGTACATTTGGGCCAAGTGTAAATGGACCTGTTGCAATGGGCTATGTGGAAAATGAATTTTCAAAAAAAAACACTAAAGTATTCTTAGAGGTACGAGGTAAAAAATATGCAGCAAACATTTGCAGTTTACCATTTTATAAAAAAAGTTACGTAAAAGGAGTAAATCAATGAGTGAAGTGAAATATTCTAAAGAACATGAATGGATAAAATTAGAGGGTGATGTTGCAACAATCGGCATAACAAAGCATGCAACAGAGATGCTAGGAGATATTGTGTTTGCAGAGCTACCGGAAAAAGGTTCTAATGTTGAAAAAGATGGTACAGCAGGAGTTGTAGAGTCTACTAAAGCTGCAAGTGATGTTTATACTCCAGTGAGTGGTGAGGTTGTAGATACAAATCAAGAAATTGTAGATGATCCATCCAAAATAAATCAAGACCCTGAAAATTCTGCTTGGTTCTTCAAATTAAAAATAAAAGATAAATCTGAAATGGACTCTTTAATGAACAAAGATGACTATGATAAATTTGCAAAGGAGAATAATACCTAATGTTACATAATTCTGAAAAAGATTTTATAAAAAGACACATCGGTCCATCTGAAGATGATCAATCTAAAATGTTAAAAAAATTAAATTATAAATCATTAGATGATTTAATTAATAGTACTGTTCCAGAAAAAATACAGTTTAAGGGTGAACTTAATATTGGTGAGTCTAACTCAGAATACGAAGCATTAAGAAAATTAAAAGCAATTTCTAAAAAAAATGAAATTTACTCAAATTTTATTGGCATGGGCTATTATGGTACATACACACCTTACGTAATTTTAAGAAATATATTGGAAAATCCAGGCTGGTACACATCATATACACCTTATCAACCAGAAGTGGCTCAAGGAAGACTGGAGATGCTTTTAAACTTTCAACAAATGATTGTTGATTTTACAGGAATGGATATTGCAAATGCATCTTTACTCGATGAAGGTACAGCAGCAGCAGAGGCTATGGGTTTAAGTTATAGACTTGATAAAAGTGATAGTAACTTGGTTTTTGTTTCAGAAAATTGTCACCCCCAAACTGTTGAGGTTATAAGAACTAGAGCAGAGCCTATGGGTCTCAAAGTTCTTGTTGGAAATGAAGATAAAGTTTTAGAACAATTAAAAGAGGATATAGTTTGTGGAATATTGCAGTATCCTGGAACTTTGGGAGATATTAAAGATCCAAGCGAGGCAATAAGCAAAATTCATAAAAAAAATGGTAAAGCTATTTTAGCTTGCGATCTTCTTGCGCTTGCAAAGCTTAAAACACCGAGAGAACTTGGCGCTGATATTGCAGTTGGTAGTTCACAAAGATTTGGTATTCCAATGGGTTATGGAGGACCACATGCAGCATTTTTTGCAACAAAAGATGAATACAAAAGATCTATGCCAGGTAGAATAGTTGGCGTTTCAGTAGATAGGCATGGAAACAAGGCTTATAGATTGTCACTACAGACTAGAGAGCAGCACATCAGAAGAGACAAAGCTACAAGTAATATTTGTACCGCTCAAGCATTGTTAGCTATAGTATCAGCAGCCTATGCTATTTATCATGGTCCAGATGGAATTAAGAAAATTTCTGAAAGAGTTTCTCAATTAGCAAAAAATTTCGCTGATAAAATAAAACAATCTGGATATGAAATATATTCTGATTACTTTTTTGATACTGTTACAATTATTACCAAAGAAAAGACTGATCAAATTTATAAAAATGCTTTAAATCAAAAAGTTAATATTCGAAAAGTAAACTCCGAAATGCTTGCTGTTTCTTTTGATGAGAAGAAAAATGTATATAGAGTAAATCAACTATTAAAAATTTTTAATGCAGCAGAATCCATAAAAAAAGAAGATCCATCAGTAAGTTTACCCAATTTACCAAAAAGTTTACTGAGAACTTCTAAATATTTAGAACATCCTGTTTTTAACTCATATCGTTCTGAGACAGAAATGCTCAGATACCTTAAAAAGTTAGAGGATAAGGATATAGCTCTTAACAGAACCATGATAGCGTTAGGCTCTTGCACTATGAAATTAAATGCCACTGCAGAAATGATACCTATCTCCTGGAGAGAATTAGCTGAGCCCCATCCATTTGTACCTATTGAGCAGATGGAGGGATATAGAACATTATTCACAGATTTAAAAAACTGGTTAAGGTCAATTACTGGTTTTTCGGGAGTTTCGCTTCAACCAAATGCAGGCGCCCAAGGCGAATATGCAGGACTAATGGTAATTAGAAAATATCATTTAGATAGAGGTGAAAAAAATAGAAACATATGTTTAATACCAAGCTCTGCACACGGAACCAATCCTGCTAGTGCACAAATGGTTGGAATGAAAGTGGTTGTAGTTAATTGTGATAAAGAAGGTAATGTTGATTTTGATGATTTAAAGAAAAAAGCAGAGCTTCATTCAGAAAATTTAGGAGCCTTGATGGTCACATATCCATCTACTCATGGAGTATTTGAAGAAAAAATTATGGATATATGTAAACTAATTCATAAACATGGTGGGCAAGTTTATATGGACGGGGCAAACTTGAATGCATTAGTTGGTATCGCTAAACCTGGAAATTTTGGTCCGGATGTTTGTCATATAAATTTACATAAAACATTTTGTATCCCTCATGGTGGGGGTGGACCAGGTATGGGACCTATTGCATGTAAAAAACATCTACAAGTTTATTTGCCTAATCATCCAGTTGTGAAAGATTGTGGTCCAGCAACGGGAATTGGAGCTGTGTCTGCTGCTCCTTGGGGAAGCTCAAGTATTTTGTCAATTTCTTGGATGTATATAAAAATGATGGGATCAGAGGGATTAAAACTAGCTTCTAAAGTTGCGATACTAAATGCAAATTATATTGCTGAAAGACTGAAAGATCATTATCCAATCTTATACAAAGGTTCAAACGGTAATGTTGCTCACGAATGTATAATTGATATTAGGTCAATCAAATCAGAAACGGGTGTCACTGAGGAAGATATCGCAAAAAGATTAATTGATTTTGGTTTTCATGCACCAACAATGTCTTGGCCTGTGGCTGGAACAATGATGATTGAACCTACAGAAAGTGAGACCTTGTCAGAGCTAGATAGGTTTTGTGACACCTTAATTAAGATTAAACAAGAAATTGATCTAATTAAAACTGGTAAATTTGATAAAGTTGATAATCCAATTAAAAACGCTCCTCATACTGATACTGAGTTAGCTTCAGATAATTGGACACACAAGTATTCTAGAGAAGAGGCCGCTTATCCAGCTAAATTTTTAAAAGTAAATAAATTTTGGCCACCAGTTGCAAGAGTAGACAATGTTTATGGTGATAAAAATATTTTTTGCACATGTCCTAGCATGGATGAATTTAAAGAAGATGCAGCATAATTATTGATGAAAATTGCTGTAGTTGGTTCAGGCATTTCAGGATTAAGTGCTGCTTATTATCTCTCAAAAAAGAATCACGTAGATCTATTTGAAAAAGAAGATCACTTTGGTGGTCATTCACATACAATTGACCTTATGATTGGAACTAAAAAAGTTCCAGTAGATATAGGCTTTATAGTGTTTAACTTTGAAACTTACCCAAATTTAATTAATTTTTTTAATGAAAATAAAATTGAAATTGAAAAAAGCAACATGTCTTTTTCTGTATCAGTACAAGACTCAAACTTTGAATACTGTGGAAAAGGATTAAGTGGAATTTTTTCCAATAAGGTAAATTTATTTAATATTAAATTTCTAAAAATGTTTTTTGATATTATAAAATTTTATAAAAAATCTGATAAACTTGATAATTTAAATGAGAAAATCACATTGGGTGATTATTTAATTAAAAACAATCTTTCAAAAGAATTTATCAATTATCATTTAATACCTATGGTGTCAGCAATCTGGTCAATGCCACCATATGCTGCGAATAAGATGCCCTTAAAATTCTTTTTAAAATTTTTTCAAAATCATGGATTATTTAAACTTAAAAATAGACCACAATGGTACACAGTCTCAAATAGAAGTAGGTCATATGTAAAAACTATTCTATCAAAAATTAGTGGAGAATATTTTAAGAATTATAAAGTCAATAAAATCATTAGTAAATCAAATGGTATTGATTTGTATTATGGTGGAAAAAATGAATTTTTTGATTACGACAAAGTAATTATTGCAACACATGCGGACGAAGCATTATCAATGATTGAAAATCCAACTGATCAAGAGAAAGAAGTTTTGTCAAATTTCAGTTATAAAGAAAATTTGGCTCACATACACACAGATGAGACAGTTATGCCAAAAAACAAGAATGCCTGGTGTGCTTGGAACTCTTCTATGAAGAAAAATGAAATTGAAAAAAATTCAATCACTTATTGGTTAAATTTACTTCAAAATTTAGAATGTGAGAAAAATATATTTCTTACACTAAATCCATACCTCGATATTGATGAAACAAAAATTTTGAAAAAAGTTAAATTCACTCACCCGTATTTTGATCAATCTGCTTTAGATTATCAAAGTAAGCTTAAAAATTTGCAAAATAAAAGAAATATTCTTTTTTGTGGTAGTTATTTTGGTTACGGTTTTCATGAAGATGGAATAAAATCATCAATTGAAATGCTAAAAAACCTTGATGACTAGCTCAATCTATAATGGAACGGTAATACACAAAAGATTTAAACCAAAAAAACATTATTTTAAGTACAGTGTATTTTCATTATTAATTGATTTATCTGATCTAAATAATCTGAATAAAAATATAAGTTTTTTCTCATATAATCGGTTTAATCTAATTAGTTTTTTTGACAAAGATCATGGTCAAAGAGATGGCTCATCTTTGACTGAATGGGTGAAAAAAAATTTAGAGGAAAATAATATCTTTTCAAAAGATATAAGAATAAAGCTTTTGTGCTATCCAAGAATTTTTGGTTATGTGTTTAATCCTCTTAGTGTTTTCTTTGTTTATGATCATAATGAAAATTTAATTTCAATATTATATGAGGTAAAAAATACTTTTGGAGAACAACATACTTATATTTTTAGAGTAGAGAAAAATAACATGTTACAACACAACTGTTTCAAAAAATTTCATGTGTCACCGTTTATTGAAATGAATTGTAATTATTTTTTTAGAATCTTAAAACCATCTGAAAAGATTTCAGTCATAATTGATCAATATCAGCAAAATGAAAAAATCTTATTTGCATCACAAGAAGGAAAAAGGGTAGATTTTACAACCATAGAACTACTTAAATCATACATAAAACATCCTTTAATGACATTTAAAATTATATCGGCGATACATTTTGAAGCCTTTAAATTATGGCTGAAAGGAATAAAGTTTGTAAAAAAAAAACTTAAAATTAAAAATAATATTACTTTTGAGAATTAATGGGCTTATATAACTTTTCAGATCAAATCGTCTTTAAAATTTTAAGAGATATTGAGCATGGGTATTTAGAGATCACAAAATATAATGGTGAATTATTAAAATTTGGAAACCCTAATAGTCCTTTAAAATCAGTTTTAAAGATAAAAAAACCAAATTTTACTTTTAACTTAATAAAAGGCGGAAGTGTTGGTTTTGCAGAATCTTATATGAGGGATGAATTTGAAACTGATAATCTTTCAAATTTGATAGAAATCACTGCAAGAAATATTAAAACAATTCATAAATTTTCAGGTCTATTAGACTTTCCAATGGTCAATTACCTAAAAAATATATTTATTAAAAACACCAGAGGTCGAAGTAAAGATAATATTTCAAAACATTACGACTTAGGCAATGAGTTTTTTGCACTATGGCTTGATAAAACCTTAACATATTCAAGTGCAATATTTGATGAGAGAAATAAAGATTTGTCTAATGCACAAAATAATAAATATCAAAAATTAATCGATTTATTAAAACCAAATAACGGCGACAAAATTTTAGAGATCGGATGTGGTTGGGGTGGTTTTGCTGAATATTTAGGAAAAAAATATGATGTTAAATTAGATTGTATTACTATATCGAAAAAACAATTTGAATATGCAAAAAAAAGAATTCACCAATGTGGCTTAAACGAAAAAGTAAATATTGAAATTAAAGATTATAGAGATTTAAAAAATAAATATAATTCAATAGCTTCAATAGAAATGATAGAGGCTGTTGGACAAAATTACCTAGAGAGTTATTTTAAAACTATTAAAGATAATCTATCAGATGATGGAAGAGCTGCTATTCAGGCTATTACAATAGATGATAATATGTTTGACCGATATAAAAACAAGACAGACTTTATCCAAAAATATATTTTTCCTGGAGGTTTTTTACCAAGTAAGAATATTATTAATAAATATGTTTCGGAAAATGGTCTAGCTATCAAGTCATATGACTCCTATGCAGATCATTATTCTGATACGTTGGCAATATGGAGAAATGAATTTAATAAGAAGTGGGATTTAATTAAAAAGCAAGGATTTGATTTAACTTTTAAAAGAATGTGGGAATTTTACCTTTCTTATTGTGAGGCAGGATTTAAATCGAAAAATATAGATTTAATTCAATTTTCACTTCAAAATAAATGATCTTTAAAGGAAACAAATGATTAAACTTAAAAATAGCAAATCAATTTTATTGATAATTTTTCTTTTCTTAATTACAAACTGCTCAAAAAATAGCGCTATGAAACCAGAAGATTTTAAAAATAAAGAACCTAGATTGATTATTGAAAATTATTTGTCCGGCAATGTAAAAGCTTGGGGTGTGCTTCAAAATAGATCTGGAAAAGTCACAAGACAATTTTCTGCAGATTTAAAAGGAAAATGGGATGGTAAACAACTGATACTCGACGAAAAATTTAACTGGGATGATGGGGAAATTCAAACTCGACAATGGCAGATCACTAAAATTGATGAAAATAATTATGAGGGTACAGCAGGAGATGTTGTTGGTAAAGCAAAAGGATATTCATATGGTCCAGCTTTTAAATTTGAATATGTTTTGTTAGTTCCGGTCAAAGGTAAAGAAATGAAAATTACTTTTGATGATTGGATTTTTAAACAAGATGAACGTGTAGCAATTAACAGGGCTACAATGACTAAGTTTGGTTTCAAAGTCGCTGAATTAACTGTTGTTTTTGTAAAAGATTAATTTTTTTTTTGATATTTTGTAAGTTTTCCAATTAATCCAAAATAAATTTTGTTTGGTAAGAAACTTAATACTTTCAATATAGTTGTTAAAGATTTCGGAAAATGAATTTCAAAAGAATTTTTGTTTATTAAACCATCATAAATTTTTTCTGCAGCATATTCAGAAGTTTTTAAGAAAGGCATTTTAAAATCATTTTTGTCAGTCATTGGTGTTTTAATAAAACCTGGTGAGACAAGACACACCCGAACATTTGATCTACCAAAATCGAAATATAAGCTTTCAGCTAAATTATTTAAAGCTGATTTCGATGGCCCATATCCAGTTGAATTAGGTAATCCTCGATAACCAGCGATTGAGGAGACTATAGTTATTGTCCCACTTTTTCTATCTTTAAAATATTTCTCTACAGCTTTAATACTATTTAATGTTCCAAAAAAATTTACTTTAAATACATTTTCAATTTGCTCAACATCAATATCTTTTTCTTTCTTGGGATCCCATGTACCAGTTGAAAAAAAACAAATATCAACACTCTGAAAAGTATCTACTATATTCTGAAAAACTTCTTTACATTTATTCTTATCGGTTACGTCTAATGGAAAAGAACTAATATTTTCATGCTCTCCACATGTTTCTTTTAGTAAATTTTCACGTCTTGCAGATATTGCAACATTCCAACCTTCTTTGGCAAATTTTATTGCTAAAGCTTTACCAATTCCTGTACTACCACCTGTGATCCAAATAGTTTTTTTATTCATATTATAAAGATGTATAATACTAATATGCTAAAAAATAAATTTTATTCACTAATTCTTTTTTCAATTGTCACTTTTTCTGCGTCATTTATTGGTGGTTTAGTCTCTATAATCCTTAAAGAACCTTGGTACTCTGGACTTGTTAAATCAAATTACAATCCACCAGATTGGATATTTGCACCTGTTTGGACAACACTTTACATAATGATGACATTAGCTATTTGGTTTTTTTGGCATAGCAAAAAAAGAGATGTAAATACAATTTACATTTATTTTATACATATAGTTTTTAATGCAACTTGGAGTATTGTTTTTTTTGGACTACATAAAATATTCTTTGCATTAGTTGTTCTTGTGATTTTGATAACTTTGATAATAATTTTGATTATTAGATTTAAACGTGTCAATTTAGTAAGTTATTACTTAATGATTCCATATTTACTTTGGTGTTTCTATGCTTTATTTCTTAACTATAACTTAATGGTACTAAATTAAATGGATGATGTTGTAATAGTTGGTGGGGGAATAATCGGTGCAGCAACTGCTTATTTCCTATCTAAAGAGGGAAGAAAAGTTAAAGTAATTGAGAGAGACCCAACTTATAAATCAGCTTCCTTTCCGTTATCTCTTGGCGGTTTTAGAAGACAATTTTTTCAAACGGAAAATATTTTATTAGGTAAATTTGCGAGAGAATTTATTTTTCAAATACCAGAGTTGCTGAAAACTGAAAAAAATCCTAATCCTACTGCAAGCATGGTACCAAATGGATATCTATTAATGTTTGGCCCAGAACATGCAGACGAACAATATAGGGCTCTTGAAAATCATAAAGCATGTGACGCTGGAACAAAGAACATTAAAGGTTCCGAGTTAGACAAGTTTTTTCCTTATATAAACAAAGAAGGAATAGAAACGGCTACATTTACTGACAATAAAAGTGAAGGATGGATTGATCCTTTCCTTTTTCACACAGCATTAAAAAGTAAAGCGATAGAGCAAGGTGCAGAATTCGTTAAAGGTGAAGTTAAGTCTTTATCGGAAATAAATGCTAAAACGATAGTTTCTGCCGCTGGATGTTGGACAAAAGAATTATTGGAAGATATTCCTGTAGAGCCTCAAAAGCACACAGTTTTTAGAGTAAAGTGTCCAAAACATATTTCTGAAATGCCATTAACTGGAGATTTAACAACAGGAGTGTATTGGAGACCTGAAGGTAAAGAGTATTTAGCTGGCTCACCAAAATCAGTTTTTGATGCTACAGATCTTGAACCAGCCTGGGATGATTTTGAAGAATTGGTTTGGCCTGCTTTAGCTAAAAGAATTCCAGCATTTGAAGAGTTGAAGTTAACTGGTGGTTGGGCAGGTTATTATGATTGTAATAGATTAGACAATAATGCGGTTGTAGGAAAACATCCAAAATTTGAAAACGTTTACTTAGCAACTGGTTTTACTGGAAGAGGGTTAATGCAAGCACCAGGAATTGGAAGAGCTTTAACAGAACTAATTACAACAGGCTCTTATCAATCAATTGATATTTCAAATATGGCAGTAGAAAGAGTATTAGGTGCAAAAGCAAGACCAGAACCTTACGTGCTATAATTTACTTTATAATGCAAAAAATTTTTAATTTTTTTCCACTGACAGTTTATAAGTCGACACTTTCACTTTCAGAAAATGAAAAAAATGAAATGATTGAAGAAGTCCGATTAATGGAAAAAAAAAGTAAAAATTTAGATTATAAATCTGCAACGAAAGCTTGGACAGGAGATACTCAAGGATTTGAGTATTTGCACAATAATCCAAAATTTAAAAATTTATTTATTCAAATTAACAATTGTATTTTAGAATATTTAGAAAGTTTATCAGTGAACCATACAAAGCTTGATCTTTATTTTCAGAGATCGTGGGCAACAATTTCAAAAAAAACTGAACATATTGATAATCATTCACATGATCAGTCGCATCTTTCCATTGCATTTTATTTAAAGAAACAAAAAGACGATGCTAAGATCATGTTTTTTGATACTTCTAAGCATAATGAATTTATTCCTCAATTATTCGACTCAAGATCATTAGCAAAAGAAAATATTTTTAAAAAGCGAGATATTTTAAATTCAAGTAAAGTTGTATTTGATACTAAAGAAGATGATCTGTTGATATTTCCTTCTAAAACAATTCATGGTACAGAACAAGGAAAGTCTAATTCTGAAAGGATATCAATTTCAGCAGATATAGTATTTTTAGCAAAAGACTCATCAACACTTGAACATTTAGTTCCCCCAGTCGAAAATTGGAAAAAATTTTCTAATTAATTAATAAAGTTAAGTGCCACAAAAAGTTTTATAATCTTTAAAAGAGGTGTCCATTTTTAGATAATGCGAAATATTTTCTTGCAAGTTATATGGTTCTTTTAAAATTTCTAAAAGTTCATTGAATGGCTCGAGATTACTATCGTTGGCTTTTTCTAATGCATTTTCAATTATGTGATTTCTAGGAATCACAAGAGGATTAACACTTCTCATTAATTTTGTATAATTTTCTTGAGTATCATTATTTAGTTTTAATCTCTCTAGCCAATTTTTTTTCCATTTTTGAAAATTATCATCTTTATATAAGCCATCATCATAGTCTTTAAGATTCATTAAATGACAAAAAGTATTTGTATAGTCTACTTTGTTTTGATGCATCCAAGTGAGCAAATCAACAATCAAAAATTTATCTTTATTATCTTCACCTAATAATCCAAGTTTTTTTCTCATCATCTTCAACCATTTTTCCTCATATTTTTTGCTGAAAGTTTCAATCAACTCTGTTGCACTTTTAATCGCCTTATCTTCATTTTCATCAATTAAAGGTATTAAACATTCAGCAAATCTTGAAAGATTCCATTTTGTAATAGCTGGTTGATTACAATAAGCATATCTTCCCATCTTATCAATCGAGCTAAAAACAGTTTTCGGGTCATAGGTATCCATAAATGCACACGGACCATAGTCTATTGTCTCACCTGAAATTGTCATGTTATCAGTATTCATAACACCATGAATAAAACCAACGCGCATCCAATTAACTACAAGATCAATTTGTTTATCTATAAGTACGTTCAACAGGTCTAAAGCTTTATTTTTTGAATTTATTAATTCCGGATAATGTCTTTTAATCACATAATTTAGTAAAATTTCTAACTCATCTTTTTTATTACGTGCTGCAACATATTGAAAAGTTCCAACTCTAATATGACTTGATGCCACTCTCGTTAAAATAGCACCTTGCAATGAAGTCTCTCGCATTATTTCCTCACCTGTTTTAGCTACCGCTAAACTTCTTGTTGATGGAATATTTAGGTGATGCATCGCTTCACTAATTATATATTCCCTTAACATTGGACCCAGAGCAGCTCTGCCGTCACCATTTCTTGAAAATGCTGTTTTACCTGATCCTTTAAATTGAATATCGTATCTCTCATTATTTTTCGTTAAATGCTCTCCTATTAAAACTGCTCTTCCATCTCCCAACATTGTGAAATGTCCAAATTGGTGACCAGCATAAGCTTGGGCAATAGCATTACTCCCCTCTGGAAGAATATTACCGGTGAATAAAGCTGCTAATTCATTTTTGTCGATTTTGGAAAAGTCTAAGTTTAATTCTTCAACTAAATCTTTATTCATTAAAACTAACTCAGGGTTTTTTACAGCAATAGGTTCAATATGTTCTTTAAACGCATCAGACAGTCTTGAATAAGAGTTATCGAAATTCCAATTCATATTATTCTTCATAAAGTTTATTGACTCCAGATTCTTTTTAACAATTCTTCTCTTCCACACGCTTTTTTATATCTAAGATATCTTTCTAATTTAATCTTATAAAAATCTTGATGGTATTCCTCTGCCTTATAAAATTTATCAAAATTCCTAATGTATGTAACAACTTTTTTGTTAAATTTATTTTGTAAATCTTTTATGTCTTTTTCTATTAATTTTTTTTCTTCTTCATTTTGATAAAATGCAACTGATCTATAACTATATCCTTTGTCACAAAATTGACCGTAAGCATCAAATGGATCAATATTAACCCAAAAATTTTTTAGCAACTCCTCAAATGAAATAACTTTTTTATCATAGATTATTTCTACAACTTCAAAGTGACCAGTATTTCCATACGTAACTTCTTTGTAAGTAGGGTTTTCAGTAATACCCCCAGAATAACCAGAAATTACCTCTTCCACACCTTTTAATTTTTCAAATGACTCCTCAACACACCAAAAACATCCCCCAGCGAAATATGCCTTATCTTTTTGAGCAGAATGTGAAAAATTTATATTAATTAAAAAAAAGAAAATTATGAAAAAATACTTCATTAATTATCATAAACAAATTCGTTATGATAAGTCCAGATTTTAAAGGTAGCTACTTATAAGTAGCCACCTTTATTAATTATATTTGAAATTATTTTTTTTTGTATTTTGCTGCTTCTTCGGATCCACCAGTAGCAGAACCTTTACTGTATGAGTGAGCACCCATACCAGCTAACTGACCATCTTTTACAATCAGATATTGATTTCTAATTTCTTTACCTTCAAAGAAACATTCTAATATTTCTCTTACACCATCAGCATATCTTGATTGTGCAGTCAAAGATGTTCCAGAAGTGTGAGGTGTCATACCATGATGTGGCATGCTTCTCCACACGTGATCATTGGGTGCTGGTTGAGGAAACCATACGTCTCCTGCGTAACCACTTAATTGACCACTTTTTAATGCTTTTGCAATAGCATCTCGATTACAGATTTTACCTCTTGCAGTATTAACAATATAAGCACCTTTTTTCATTTTACTTATCATTGCTTCATCAAATAAGTTCTCAGTCTCAGGGTGCAGAGGACAATTAATTGTTACTACATCGCAAACCTTCACCATTGATTCTACAGACTCATGAAATGTAAGGTTTAATTCTTTTTCAACAGAATCAGGTAGTTTATGTCTATCAAAATAGTGCAAATGAACATCAAAAGGTTTCATTTTTCTTAATGCGTCTAAACCAATACGTCCGGCAGCAACTGTTCCAATATGCATACCCTCAACATCATATGATCTTTGGACGGCGTCAGCAATATTCCAACCACCTTCATTAACAATTCTATGTTGATTATGGTAATCCCTCACCATTGAAACAATCATCATAACAATGTGTTCAGCTACAGATCTTGAATTACAATAAGTTACCTCTACAACATCAATTTTGTTATCCATTGCAGCTTGTAAATCGACATGGTCTGAACCAATTCCTGCTGTGATTGCCATTTTCAAATTTTTAGCTTTAGCAATTCTCTCTTTTGTCAAATAATATGGAAAGAAAGGTTGAGAAATTACAATGTCAGCATCAACAATATGTTTGTCAGCTTCACATCCATCTCCATCTTTACTATTAGTTACTACTAACTCATGACCATTGCTTTCTAAAAATTTTCTTAGTCC
>CACIKE010000007.1 GCA_902587155.1 uncultured Pelagibacteraceae bacterium
AAGCGCAAAAGTGGTATTATAAAAATGATTTAAAAATAGTGATCCAAAAATTGAATATAAAATTAAATAAAAAATATTTTCAATTAATAAAAAAAAATCTTTTCTTAAAATGATATTTATACCAGTAAAAATTAGAGTTAATGAGGCTAAGTAAGAGACTAATCCGATTGATTGAAAAAAAATATCAGAAATATAACTTCCCCTAAAGCCCAAAAGATTTTTTATTTCTGCATTCTCAGGAAATATAAAATTTGGATCCTCCGGAGAATATGAAACCAATGAGACAAACAAAAAGATACCTGCAGATAACATTAGAAAACCAAATACTTCTGTTAACCTTTTAGCAATAAAAAGAAGAGTTATATTAACGATTTTTTTTATGTTCATATTAAGTTAAGTGAATCAAATTTATCACTTTGTATCATCTAATTTTTCTTGTTAAAATTAAATTTATTATGAAAGTATGTATATTGGGTGATAACCTTACAAGCTTAGCTTTGGCAAAAGCATTAGTTAAAAAAGAGATATTTGTTGATTTATTTTATGAGAAAAAAAACACTAAAGTAGATACTACTCGCACAATCGGAATTTCAAAATCAAATATTGATTATTTTAATAGGGAAATATCAAATATTAAAAAAATGCTATGGCCAATCAAAAAAATAAAAATTTTTACAGAAAACTCTAAGGATGAAGAAATTTTAAAATTTGAGGATCAAAAGGATAATCTTTTTTCAATCTTGCAGAATCAAAAAATATTTAATCAATTAAATATTGAACTTAAAAAAAGTAAATTTTTTAAATTTCAAAAATATAGAAGATTTGATAATTTAAGTCATGACTTGATAATTAATTGTGACATTCGAAATGAAATAACAAAAAAATATTTTTCAAAAAAATTTGAAAAGAAGTATAATAGCATTGCGTTCACAACAATTATAGATCACTCAAAATTATCGTTTAATAACCAAGCAATACAAATTTTTACAAATGATGGTCCGATAGCATTTTTGCCAATATCAAAAGAAAAAACTTCGATCGTTTATTCTGCAAGAACGAAAAAAAATAAAACCGAATTAGAGATCAACAAAATTATTAATAAGTTCAATCCTAAATATGAAATTAAGAAAATTCATAAGATTTCAAAATTTGATTTAAAATCAATAAATTTAAGAGATTATTATAGAGATAACATTTTAGCTTTTGGCGATTTGTTGCACAAACTTCACCCTTTAGCTGGTCAGGGTTTTAATATGTCAATTAGGGATATAAAAGAATTTTTAAAAATAATTGATAACAAAATAAAACTTGGTTTGCCTATAGACCAAAGTGTATGTGTTGAATTTCAGAATAATGTAAGAAGTAAGAATTTTGTTTTTTCAGAAGGAATCAATTTTATTTATGAATATTTTAATTATGAAAATAAAATTGGAAATTCTTTAATTGACTCAACAGCTAGATTAATAGGACGGAATAAAATATTAAATAAATATTTTAAAAATATCGCTGATGTGGGTCTAAAAAATTAATTTATTGAAGAGTAGTATTATCAAATTGATCGTAAGTATAAGTATTTAAAATTTCAGAAATTCTTGTTTTTCTAATTTCTAGATTTTTAGCCTCTAGTAAAACTTGTTTTTCCTCTAAACTAAACGGTGATGTCATTGCTAGGGCATTAATTGTTTCGTCTAAACTTTGTTTTTCTAGAGCTTTCCAATTAATGATAAATCCTCTTCTCTCAAATAAAGTTTTTAAATCTTTAAAAATAAGTTCCAAATCAGAAAATTTTAAGTTTTCTTTTTTTTCCTCTAAATCATCTAAAAAATTCTCAAAATTTATTTCAAACTCTCTATACTTTTTATTTGAGTCTATTTCTTTTTCGATTTCAAATCTAATCACACCTTTTAAGTCAATTAAATATCTTCCATCATCAGCTTCTTTGAAAGTTGTAATTTTACCTAAACAACCAACTTTATGAAGTGAAGGTAATTTATTATTATCAAAATTCTTTGCGATTTTTGGTTGAACCATGCCTATAAACTTATCTGCTTTCATACTATCATTGATCATATCTATATATCTTGGTTCAAAAATGTTTAAGGGCACTGCAGTTTTAGGAAAAATTATAAAATTACTGAGTGGAAAAACAGGTATAGTTTTTGGAAGTTTCATAATTTATCAAATATATATAAATAATATAAAAATAATTTAAAATAAAAATATGATAATTTGGCTCGCTTCTTATCCTAAAAATGGTAACACATGGTTAAGATCGTTGATAAGTGCTTATTATTATACAAAAGATGGCATTTTCCTTGGTGATAATCATTTAAAGAACGTTCAACAGTTTCCTGTAAAAAAATATTTAGAAAGTTTTGATTATGATTTAGCAATACCAGGAGACACTTCGAGATTATGGGTCTTAGCTCAACAAAAAATTAATGAAGACCGAAAGATAAAGTTTTTCAAGACACATAATGCTTTAGTGAAATTGGGAAAAAATGATTTTACAAATCGAGCTAATTCACTTGGTGGAATTTATATAGTAAGAGACCCTAGAAATGTTTTAGACTCCATGTCCAGACATTTTCAAATTGATCATGATAAAGCTTTAGAAGTAATGCAAGATAAAAAAAACTTTACTTACGATTTCAAGAAGAAAAAGGATTATAGTGATTATCAATTTATTAGTTCCTGGGAATTAAATTATCAATCTTGGAAAAATAACAATTTATTACCAATAAAATTTTTAAAATATGAGGATTTATTGTCAGAAACTTTTTTTGTATTTAAAGAGATTATAGAATTTATAAATAAACTAACAAATAATAAAAGTGGATTTAGTAGAGAAAAAGCTAAAAACGCTGTTAACTCTACTTCTTTTGAAAACTTAAAAAAAATAGAAGAAACAAACGGGTTTCGTGAATCCATTATTTCTCGAGAAGAAAAAAAAAAAATACCTTTTTTCCATTTAGGACCAAAAAATAATTGGCAAAAAAACTTTGACAAAGAATTTGTTGAGAAATTAAATAATATTTTTAAAATGAATTTAATTGAATTAGGTTATAAATAACTAAATTTCTTGAAATAATAATTTACTTTCTCTATATTAAGTCATCTTGCGGGCATAGCTCAGTGGTAGAGCGTCTCGTTGCCAACGAGAAGGTCGAGGGTTCGACCCCCTTTGCCCGCTCCAAAATTAAATTTGTCTATTAATGAATATTGAAAATATATTTGATGACATAAGATTTAAAGTTAGTCCAAAAGATGACTACAGATCTTCTTATAAATTTAGATTTATAAAATCTTTTTATAAAATTTTTAAAAATGAAAAAAATTACACTTTTGACAATTGTATTATAAACAAAGAAAAGATTGATTTAGATTTAAGAAAAGAATTGATTAAGATAGATAGCATGTCAACATATGCTATTGGATACTTAATAAATAGAATTTGTAAAAATTTATCTAAAAATCAGGTTTACCTAAATATTGGATGCTGGAAAGGCTTTTCTTTAGTTGCAGGGATGATAAATACTGAGTGTAAAGTAATTGGTGTTGATAATTTTTCTCAATTTACAGGACCAAAAAATGATTTCCTTAAAAATTTTGAAAATTCAAAAAAAAATAATCATTTCTTTTTCGAGCAAGATTATGAGAAATATTTTGAATCTTTAGATCATAACAAAGATAAATTTGATTTTTATTTTTATGACGGAGAACATTCTTATGATAATCAATTTAAGAATTTAGAAATAGCTGACAATTTCTTAAATGTTGGATCTTTAGTATTAATTGATGACATAAATTTTGATGAAGTGTATGAAGGTACTTTAGACTTTATTAATAAAACTAAATCTAAATTTAGAATTGTAAAAGAGATAAAGACTGCCAATAACCATTGTCACCCAAGTTTTTGGAATGGAATAATGATTTTAAAAAAAGTATAATTTTATCCATGAGTGATTTATTAAACAAAAAATGTGTTCCTTGTGAAGGTGGTGTAAAGGCTTTTGATATTTCTGAAATTCATAAATATCAAAAAAAAGTTGATGGCTGGGAAATTGTTCAGAATGATAAAAAAGTTTATCTTTTAGAAAAAAAATTTGAGTTTAAAAATTTTTTAGAAAGTCAAAAATTTGTTAATGAGGTAGGAAGAGTCTCAGAGGACGAGAGTCATCATCCAGATATTATGTTTGGATGGGGATATGCTAAGATTAATATTACAACTCATGCCATCGAGGGTCTATCTGAAAATGATTTTATATTAGCTGCCAAAATTGATAAAATTATCAATGTCTAAAATGACGAGTTTTTGAAAAAATCAAAACTGTATCTGTTTCGTTAGCAAATTTTATAATTTCCTTATCTCTTATTGATCCAGCAGGTTGAACTATAGCACTTGCTCCTGATTGAACTAATTTTTCTACCCCATCAACAAATGGAAAAAAAGCATCTGATGCAGCTACAATATCATTTTTGATTTTTGAAAACTTGTTCATCTTATTTATTGCAATCTCACAACTGTCCAATCTACTAGGTTGTCCCGAACCTATACCGATGGTAGATTTATTACTAGCAAGAACGATAGCATTTGATTTTGCGTAACGACAAATGTTAAATGCAAACATTAAGTTATCAAGCTGTGTTTTACTAGGTTTCTTTTTTGAAACAATTTTAAAATCCTTCTTTGAAATTTTCTTTTTATCTTCTGTTTGTATAAGTGTAAAATTATCTAAAGAGTTGAACTTCCATACTTCATTGAAAGTAATTTTTGATGAATCTATTAGTCTTAGATTCTTTTTGGATTTCAATATTTTAAGAGCTTTTTTATCAAAACCATTAGCAACGATTACTTCAAGAAAAATTTTATTTAACATTGATGCAAGTTTTTGGGTAATCTTATAGTTACACGAAACAATACCACCAAAGGCACTTATAGGATCAGTCTCTAGTGCTAATTTATAGCTATCCAAATTATTTTTTACAGCTGAGACACCACAAGGATTTCCATGTTTAACAATAACTGTGCCCGTATTTTTTGGTAGGGATTTTGAAATAGTTAGTGCAGAAAAAATGTCATTGTAATTATTATAACTCAAAGTTTTTCCATGTATTTGCTCTAATTTATTTCTTTTGTTTTGAGAATAGATAGCACCCATTTGGTGAGGATTTTCTCCATACCTAAGATTTTCTATTAAATTAGTGTAAAGAATTTTTCTTTTAGGGAAATTGATATTATTAAACTTATTGAAATAATTTGAAATTACACCATCATAATAGGCGGTCTCGCTAAAAGCTAACCTAGACATTTTTTCTCTAAATTTTAGAGAAGTACTACCTTTATTTTTCTTTAACTCATTTATAAGTTCTGAATATTGATCGGTAGAAGTTATTACAGTTACATCATTATAATTTTTGGCAGCAGCTCTGACCATAGTTGGTCCACCTACATCAATATTTTCTATTATTTTTGAATGGTTTTTAGTTTGTTCTATCGATTTTTCAAATGGATAGAAATTTACTATTACTAAATCAATATTCTCAAAATTATTTTTTTTAATATCACTAGAGTGTGATTTGTTACTCCTTTTGTTTAAAATTCCAGCATGTATTTTTGGATGTAAAGTCTTGACTCTTCCATTAAGTATTTCTTTAAATCCTGTAAAATCTGTAACATCTAAACATTTGAATTTAAATTTTTTTATTACATCAAATGTTCCACCAGAACTAATTATTTTGATATTATTTTTTCTCAATTCTTTTAATAAAGGCTTAAGATTAGATTTATCAGATAATGATATTAAAGCTGATCTAATTTTTCTCATTATATCTTTTTAATTTCCCATTTAATATTCTCTTCATTATTATTTATTGTTCCAGATACAAAAATATTTTGGTTCTCAATATATGAATTTTTATTACCGAAATATAATCCATTATCAATATTAATATCGTAATTATCACAAGTAAACTTCCAACCTTCATCCTCTAATTCAATTAAAATGGATTTATTATCTTGGGTTTTCATTAATTTAATATTTGGTTCCAAATGAAATCGAATATCAAACTTGAAATTATGATTATTTTTTTTTCTTATAATTTTATCATTTCCAACAAATTTCATTTGTTCAGGAAAAAATTCAATATTTCTCTCGTGAATTGATTTAAATTTTTTAAAATATCCATCATGAGCTGCACTGATTTTCCAATAATTTTTCTCACAAACAGAATTTTTTTGTGTAATCTTTAACCCTGTTTTTAAAATTAACTTATCTTTCTTTTTTGTAAATTTGCACGAGGAATTATCATCAATTATTAAAGTGCTGTGTGCAGCTGAAGATTTTGATATCTCATTAAGGCTCAGATTATTTTTTTTGTAATAACCACAATTGGTTATAAGTTTCTTTCCATTTGAAATAATTTCAAATGAAAGAGCGCCCGACTGATAATCCTGAGTATACTTAGAATTTGGTGAGGATCCTACATCCATTGCTATGCAAATTTTTTTATTCCTTAAAATTATATATCCACCATAATCTTTATTTTCATTTTTAAATTTATAACCAAGTCTTCTTAAGTAATGATCGAAATCTTGATTATTAGACTTATTATTACCGTTGAATAATAGATCTACGTCTATATTTTGTCTTATGAAAGCATAACTTTGTCCAAAATAATAAATATTTTCCTCTATGTGTTCTGGAACCTCAACCTGAGACTCTCTGAACCATTCTCTAATAATTATAAAATATTTTAAAAAAAATATTAACTGTTTTATATTCCGTGAGTTTGTAAAACCTTGGTTATCTATTGATGAATTAGTAATTTTTTTTAGAAAACTTAATCCAATATCTAAAAAGTTTTTTTCAATTTTGTAACATAATCCAGTCAAAATTATTGCTGAGCAGCCAATTATTTTGTTTTCTAAATCTTTAGAGTTTTTTATCTCATTTAATAAATGATTTGTTTGCTTTTGAATCATGTGATCAAACATTAATTTATATTCTTTATCATTGTCATCATAAGTGAGTGGGTGATTAGATAGGCAGGAAATGATACGTTTGGCAGTTATATCAAATTCCCAACTGTCTTTTTTAAAGTGACTATTATTGGTAATCCAATTAATTATAACTTTTTTCACAGAATTTTTTGAGGATTTTAGGTCAAGACTGAACAACCAAAAAAAATTATTTAATTTTTCAAAATCTTTAGGTTTAATTTGGTTATTCCAAACTGTCTCTAGTTCAAAATCTTCAATTTTATATTTCTTTTTTTGATATTTAATTATCGATGAAAGTAAATGAGGACTTGGTTTGTATACGAACTCATTGTTAAAAGTTTTAGAAATTTTTTTTTCATATAAACTTGAATTTTGATAAATACCTCTGAATTTTTTTTTAATTATTTCTGCAAACTCATTTAAGGTTTCAAAAAATCCATCTAACAGCATTCTACACTTCTTTAAGTGTTTCTATATTTTTTTTAATGTTTCCGTTATTTTCTTTAAATATTGTTGTTCCTGATACAAGAATATTTGCGCCTGCGGTTATTACATCTTTTGAATTTGAAAAGTTTATTCCACCATCTACTTCAATATCGTACTTATAATTTTTTTCATCTTTAAGTTTTTTTAATAATTCAATTTTTTTAATAACATCAGGAATAAATTTCTGCCCTCCAAAACCTGGATATACACTCATGACTAAAACTAAATCTACCTTCTTTAATTCATCTTCAATTACGTCGATCTTTGTATTTGGATTAAGAGATATACCAACCTTTTTTTTAAAACTTTTAATATGATTAATTGATTCTGCTAAATTATCAGTTGCTTCTGGATGTATAGTGATTATATCAGCTCCTGCATCTGCAAAATCTTTTATGTATTTATGGACAGGTGAAATCATCAAATGCACATCAAAAGTTAATTCTGAATGTTTTCTAAGAGTCTTAATGACTGGAGGTCCAATAGTTAAATTGGGAACGAAATGACCATCCATTACATCAACATGTATCATATCTGCACCTGCATCCTCGAGTCTCTTAATCTCATTTCCTAGTTGACTAAAGTCAGCAGATAATATTGAGGGGGAAATTTGTATTTTTTTCATAGATTACTAAATTTACTAGTACCAAATTTTAAAATCTAATTTAATTAAAAAATTGATAAATTTGTCTTGAAATCTCACTTTCTAATGGAAATGATAACATACCCATCACCGAGTATCCTAGAACCCAAGGCATAAAGTAAAACCTTATCATGAAAAAAAACCATGCAACGTAAAGAGGCACGATTGGTTGTATGATAAAAGATGGAGTGATAGGTTTAAATAAGTTGATCAAAGGATTAGTAAATTTAACAAAGACTCTCATAAAAAAAAATTGAGAATCTTCTCTTTGAAAAATATTCATTGCAACTCTTCCAATCAAAGTCCACATGATTACCCCAAGAATATAGTCAATTATATATACTAAAGGATGAAAGTTAGCCGACATTGAGAAATTTATATTTGAAAACGATGGAAATTAAAAGGGGCGAAATTAATCGCCCCTTAAAAAGATTATTTAGTGTTGTTTGCCAAGGATCGATTTACCAGCTGGTACACGAACCTCATCAACCATTTTCTGCGTTGCAGCGTTTGGTGCTTGAGTCATTAAACTCACTACAACCATTGCTACTAAGCTGACAGCTGAACCAAAGATACCAAACGTTAACTGCGTAATTCCTAAGAATCCACTTCCGCCTGTTCTTACCCAAACTAGGTAAGCAGCACCAGAAACTAATCCTAAGAACATACCAGCTATAGCACCTTCTTTGTTAGCTCTCTTCCACCATACACCAAGTACAAGTGGGAAGAATAGTCCTGACATCGCAAAGTCAAAAGCCCAGATTACTGAACCTAAAATACCTTGGATCTCAAGAGCTGCGATTGTTGCTCCTGCAAAACCAATTACTACAAGTAATACCCTTGCAACAACTAGTCTCTTCGCAGTCTCAGCTTTTGGATCGATGATCTTATAGTAAACATCGTGTGAGATTGCGTTTGCAATTGCTAAAATCAAACCATCGGCTGTTGACATGGCAGCAGCCATACCTCCAGCAGCAACCAGACCTGAGATTACATATGGTAATCCAGCTATTTCTGGAGTTGCTAACACAACAGCTTTACCACCCATGAAAAACTCATTTAACTCAAGAGTTCCATTTCCGTTAAAGTCGCTTACAAACATTAAGTTTGCTTGATTCCAGTTTTGATACCAATCTATCGATTGAACTTCAGCTATTGATTTACCGATAATACCTGTTGGTAGTGACGGATCAATCAATGACAACTTAGATAGTGTCGCTAACATTGGAGCAGAAGAATAAAGCAAGAAGATAAAGAATAATGACCAACCTACCGATTTTCTAGCTGCTTTTACACTTGGTGTAGTGAAATATCTCATCATAACGTGAGGCAATGAAGCTGTTCCCATCATCATCGCTAACGCTAATGAAATAAATGCCCAAGGTGTTGCGTTCACCGCTGAGTGAGCTTTAGTTATTCCAGCCAAACCTTTTGGTACTTCTTTTAGATTTTCAGCTGAGTTTTTAACAAATCCAAACTGAGCCTCTAATTCAGCTATTCTAGAAACTTCATCAGCTAACATGAAGTGAGGGAAGAAACCTGCACCCATTTTGTTACTGATCCAGAATACTGGTAATAAGTAAGCTATGATTAGTACGATATATTGAGCTACCTGTGTCCAAGTTACCCCTCTCATACCGCCGAGCATTGAACAAAGTAAGATACTTATTAGTCCAACGTATACAGCGTATTGGAATGGGATATCAAGTGCAACAGATGCAATTGTACCTGTGGCGTTAATTTGTGCAGTCACGTAAGTAAATGAGGCAACAGTTAAAACTACTACCGCCATAAATCTACTTAAATTACCACCGTATCTTGTACCAATAAAATCTGGAACTGTGTAACAGCCAAATTTTCTTAGGTAAGGTGCTAAAAGTGATGCAACTAATACATATCCACCAGTCCAACCTACAAGTAGTGCCATATAACCGTAACCTTTGAAGTAAATACCACCTGCCATTGCAACGAATGATGCACCAGACATCCAGTCTGCTGCTGTCGCCATTCCGTTGAACACAGTTGGTACTTGTCTTCCAGCTACGTAATACGCATCAGCTTGAGCTGTACGTGATAGATAACCAATTATAGCATAGATGGCTACCGTGAAGGCAACGAAACAAATACCAATTGTTTTCGCTGTCATACCCATCTGCTCGGCAATTGACATAATGATTATGAAAGCTAAAAAACCACCTGTATAGATTCCATAAACCTTAGGTAAATTGTCTATAAAATTACCTTTAATCATTAGTCATCTCCTCTTTCACTAAAGCCAAACTCTTCATCAATTTTTTCTTGCCTGTTCGCAAACCAGAAAATCAGTATTACGAAAATTCCAAGAGAACCTTGACATGTGAACCAATAAGTTAACGGATAACCAAATGGTCCCGTAACTTCGTTCATTTCAGCCCCGAATAGGAAGATGCCAATTGAGAAAACAAACCAAATTGCTAACGTCATCATTAGCAAACCCTTGGATTTTTCCCAGTGTTGTTCTTGTTTTGACATTTATACCTCTCTCTTTTTAGTTATAACTGGCGAAAACCATAACCATTATGAAATAGATTTAAAGTGTTAAAATTGGTAAATTTACTAGCCTTTTCAATTTATAAGTGTCAAAAATAGGGCTTTTTATGGGAAAATACAAATTAACGTGGAGAGACTTAACTTGGCATGATTTTAAGACTTATCTTTTCGCCATGTTCAAAGCTTTCATCCCAAAGGGGAAAATTAGCAATTTGGATGAGCTTGAAACGTTTATTCAAACAAAATCTGCCTGGGTGAGCCAGGTCACTCTTTACGGCTATCTTAAAACGAGGATGGGAACTAGGTACGTTCTTCATTTTGAGAATGATACTTTTATGGACTCAGTAAACTTGGCTAAGTGGAATATTTATGCAGTTGCTCTTCAAGATCTTACATTGTTTACATTTTCAAAACTGAAAGCAAATTTTAATTATCAAGATACAGAAAAAGCAAAAGAAATTTTTTTAAAAATTTTAGATGACGAAACATCAAATAAGATGCCGATTGATATTGTAGAAAATGCAAAAAAAAGTTTTGATGAAAGAATACAAAATATTAATTGGGATGATTATCATAATGATTTACCATTTAATCCAAGTGCGTTATCTTTGTATAAGTGGGCACCAATTGCAGAAGATTTAAAAACTTTAGATCGTAAAATTGTTCTCAATTCAGTGATTTTAAAATGGGATGTTGTAAAAAAAGAATTTAATGAAAGAATAAAATTTTAGATATTTTTTCTATTTTCAACTAAGCTATCGACTACACCTGGATCAGCAAGAGTAGTTGTATCACCTAGTTGTCCATGCTCATTTGCTGCAATCTTTCGTAAAATTCTTCTCATAATTTTTCCAGATCTTGTTTTTGGAAGCCCTGGGGTAAAATGAATTAGATCTGGTGTTGCCAATGGTCCTATTTGTTTTCTCACCCAAAGTTTTAGTTCTCTGTCCAAATCGCCCGTCTCACTCTCTCCAGCGTTTAAAGTAACATAACAGTACAACCCATTTCCTTTGATATCATGAGGATATCCAACCACAGCAGCCTCAGCTACTTTGGGATGGGCAACAAAGGCACTTTCAATTTCAGCAGTACCAAGGTTATGACCAGAGACAATAATTACATCATCAACTCTACCAGTTATCCAATAATAGCCATCTTTATCTCTTTTACATCCATCTCCAGTGAAATATTTTCCATCAAACTGTGAAAAATATGTATCAATAAATCTTTGATGATCACCATAAACTGTTCTCATTTGACCAGGCCAAGATTGCGCTATACAAAGTCTTCCTTCACCTTCACCTTTTATTTCTTTACCGTGTTTATCTACAAGCACCGGCTTTATTCCATAAAAAGGTTTTGTTGCTGAACCAGGTTTAAGTGGAATAGCTCCAGTTTGTGGCGCTATAAGAATTCCACCCGTCTCTGTTTGCCACCATGTATCGACTATTGGACATTTTGAATTACCAACAGTTTTGTAATACCACATCCATGCTTCTGGATTTATAGGTTCTCCAACAGTTCCTAATAATTTTAGAGATTTTCTAGTAGTTTTATTAACTGGGCCATCACCTTCTCTCATCAAGGCTCTTATAGCTGTTGGCGCTGTATAAAAAGTATTTACTTTATATTTGTCTACAATCTGCCACCACCTTGAACTATCAGGGTAATTAGGAACACCTTCAAACATAATGGTTGTTGCGCCATTAGCCAATGGTCCATAAATTATATAGCTATGACCAGTTACCCATCCAATATCTGCTGTACACCAATAAATGTCATTCGGTTTATAATTGAAAACATATTGATGAGTCATAGAAGCATAAACCATATATCCTCCAGTGGTATGTAATACTCCTTTAGGTTTACCGGTTGATCCTGATGTATAGAGAATAAATAAAGGATCCTCTGCACTCATTTCCTCAGGCTCACAATAATTTGGTACATCTTTAATTAAATCGTGATACCAAACATCTCGACCTTGTTCCCAATAAACATAATTACCAGTTCTTTTAACTACAATACATTTTTTTACATCTGGACAATTAGATAAAGCTTCATCTGTCGTTGCTTTTAAAGGAATAGTTTTACCTCCTCTTACTCCCTCATCAGCAGTAATTATATATTCTGATTTACAATCATTCACTCTTCCTGAAATTGACTCTGCAGAGAAGCCACCAAAAATTATTGAGTGGATGGCGCCTATTCTTGCACAAGCTAACATCAGTATTGCTAATTCAGGGATCATCGTCAAATAAATAGTGACACGGTCGCCTTTTTGTATCCCTAGTTTTTTTAGACCATTAGCAGCTTTTGAAACTTTTTGATGTAATTGTTTATAAGAAATTTTTTGAGTATCTTTAGGATCATCACCTACCCATATAATTGCAGTTTTATCTTTTTTGTCTCTTAAATGACGATCAATACAGTTTGCAGATGCATTTAAAGTACCATCTTCAAACCATTTAATTCTTACTTCGTCCTTACTATATTTGACATCTTTAATTTTTTTGTAAGGTTTTATCCAAGTAATTCTCTTTCCTTCTTTTTTCCAAAATGAATTATTATTTTTAATAGAATCAGAATATTTTTTTTGATATTGAGCTTTATTTGCTAAACTTCTTTTTATCCATTCAGGTTTTGTTTTAATAACTTGATCGTTAGATGATGTTTTATCGTCATTTTTCTTTTTAGATCTTTTGGCCGTAGGTCTTTTAGTTTTTGAGGCTCTTTTTATTTTACTTCTTTTTTTTGAAGATTTTTTTTTCCTTGTCTTTTTGGTTTTTTTCTTTTTTGATTTCTTTTTTTTTGGCATTTTTTTTATTATTTACTCATTTTATTTAAAATCTTCCAGCTTTTAGAGTCAATAGGCATTACAGATAATCTACTTTGTTTAATTAAAGATAAATGGCTTAAATCCTTGTTTTTTTTAATTTGCTCTAAAGACACAGGATTATCAAGTCTTTTCAAAAACTTAACAGTCACTGCAACAAATCTCCCTGATTTGTCTGTTTTATCAACGTAATGTTCTTTGACAACTTCTACTATTCCAACAATTTCTTTTCCAATATTTGAGTGATAAAAAAAACATTGATCACCCTTTTTCATATTTTTTAAATTCTTAGCTGCTTGATAGTTTCTTACACCGTCCCAGGGCGCTCCTTTTTCACCAGCTTTTTTTTGTTGATCAATTGACCAAACGTCAGGCTCTGATTTAAGTAACCAGTACTTCATCTAATTGTTTCTCCAGTATTTGCTTATTTTTTGAATCATCGGTGTTTCATTTTCCTTGGTTTTTTTCTAACTCGTACTATGCAACGTACTATGCATTTAGTTTTTAACTTTGTTGAATAAAAAAATCCAAATATCAAGTATTAATGAATTTTTGTAATTAACAATTATATTTTCTAATCTATCACTATTTGCTCCTAGCAATTTTCTTTTCGGATAATTAAATCTTCCTTCCTTATTCTGGTTTGAAATTTTGATTTTATTTTTTTGGCAAAATGTCTCCAATTCATTTAAATTCCAATTCATAAAGCCCTCTTGAATATCTTTAGATGTTAAATCTAGGTTTGGAAAACCTAAAAATATTTTAAATTTTTCTTTAAAAATCTCTATATGCTTAAAATCAAAAGATTTTCTTTTACATATCTCTATTAATTCTACTGGCATCATCCAGCATGTTGCGTCAACTGTTGAAACCCCAAAGAAAAAATCAGCATCTTCTTTTTTTAATATCGCTTCTCTATTTTCAGCAGATCTACTAATTTGTTGACCTGATCTTGATCCAGATGTTACTGTAAATTTTTCTTTTGTAGTTTGTTTAATCTCAATTTTTATTGATGCATTATTAGCTTCAAAC
Organism: uncultured Pelagibacteraceae bacterium; assembly: GCA_902587155.1. Lineage (GTDB taxonomy): Bacteria > Pseudomonadota > Alphaproteobacteria > Pelagibacterales > Pelagibacteraceae > Pelagibacter. Next base: position 14,527 of record CACIKE010000007.1, read on the forward strand.
ATTCCATCATATTTAGAGTCTCTCCAAAGTGAACGAAGAACGTTAAACCCGCACATCATCAATCTACTAATTGCCAATTCCTGGCCAGCGTAGCCTATAAGACTTCTGAAGTTCTGTTCATTTGTGATGTTATGTGTTTTTTTAAAATTTACCATCAATCGAAGGATAGTCTATTCCTTCGAAAGTTTTAAGTATTGAATCAAATAAGATTTTGGCACCTTTTACTGGTACAGCCATTCCAATTTGTTTACGAACGCTTTCTTTTGAGCCTTCAAAAATAAAATTATCTGGGAAAGTTTGCAATCTCGCTCTTTCTCGATTAGTTAGAGCTCTATTTTCCTTCCAATGATAAACATGAGTTCCACCACCACCACTTCCAGTGACTGTGTAGGAAGGTTTATTAGGATCTAATCTTCTATAGATTTGACTTATCTTTGCTCCTTTTACATTTAGTCTTAATTTCTTTGGTATATTAGAATTAAAAGCACTTTTACCAGGTTTAATATACTTTAATCTCTCAATTACTTGCTTTGAGTTTTTAGTTAATTCATTGTTATGAGCATTTGCAGGTATGTTGCTTAAAGCTTCTTTAGCAGTCATTGTTTTGTAATTTGGTTTTGGAACTTTAAATTTGAGATTTAATTCTTTTTTAATACCAACAATAATAATTCTATGACGAGCTTGAGGAATTCCGTATTCTTCGAATTTATATTTGTGAACAGTTAAATTGTAACCTTTTCCACCTTTTTCTAAATCAGCAAGAATTTTCTTAAATGCCTTTCCTTCATTGGAACTACTTATTCCTCCTACATTTTCTGCAACAAACCACTTTGGATGATATCGATTAATTAATTCAACACCATAAGAGTATAGAGGACCAAACTTACCTTTAAAACCCAAGTGTTCCCCAACATTACTAAAATCGTTGCAAGGAAATCCGTAGGCAAAGCAATCGAATTTTGGAAGAATAATTTTTTTTTTATCAACCAGATTAAAAAAATTTTCTACTTTTTCACAAAAAACAGCTTTAGTTTTAATGTTTCTTTTATAGGTATTACAGGAGTCCCGGTCATAATCTGATGCCCAAGCATGTTCTATTAAGCTACCCTTTACTTTACTTAATCCTGCACCGTAGCCCATACCACCAGGCCCACTAAAAAATTCTGCAAGTTTGAATCGAAACATAAAGTGTTTATTACACTAAACAAAAAAATTTGCAGCTAAAAATATTAGCTTATTACAAGTCGTCATTGTTCCATGTAAAGAGGTCTGCTTCAAAAGGTATATTTCTAAATTTTAAAAGTGCCTTGTATTTTTCTAGTCTATATTCTTTTTTAGCATCTTTTAAATAACTGAGTATCTGGTCATAGGTTAATCCACCCAATTTATCCTTTTTTACGTCTACATATTCTTCATATTCCATTCCACAAATTGCATATCCTTTTTTGGGATCAATATGCTCTGAATAACTAATTGAGTCATGAGTTTCGCTCAACTCATCATAATAATGAGCAATTTGATTTTCAGATTCGAAAAGGCGATCCCTTCTATAATCGAATAGTTCTAATTGCATATGTTTCGAGTTATTAAAATTCTGAATACAAACTTTAACAATTATTAATATAACAATTAATAATGGCGAAAATTTGAGTAAGTTTCGTACTATGCAACGTACTATGCATTTGCTGATTACAATTAGCTTCAATCAACATTTTTAATTGTAAAGATAAGGTAAAGGTTAGTGGGAGTCGGTAGAGTCTTAACGATGTATCACAAGTGTTGGTTTAAGTAACCAGTATTGCATTATAATTTTAAACCTGCTCCTTTTAAGAAATTAGCTTTTTCATCTAGCGGCCATCTGGGTTTTGCTGGATAATCCAAATCATTGAATTGATTTAATTTAAATTTTTCTAAGCCTGCCATCCCTATCATTGCAGCATTATCACCACATAGTTCTATTGGTGGAAATATACTTTCATAATTTTTTTCTTTACATAAATTAATTAACATTGATCTAATTTTTTTGTTAGCAGCAACACCACCGGCAACAACAAAAATTTTTTTATTTAGATTACTTTGTTTCTCAAACTCTAAAAAAGCAATCTTTGTTTTCTTATACAGGATTTCTATTATTGTTTTTTGAAAAGACGCTGCTAAATCAAATTTATCTTGTTCTGTTATTATCTTCTTTGATATTTTTAAAACTGCTGTCTTCAAGCCTGCAAATGATAAGTTACAACCCCCTCTGTTAATAATTGGCTTTGGTAACTTATATCTTTCAGGATTTCCCTTTTCAGCAAAAACTTCAATTTTGGGTCCACCTGGAAATTCTATTCCTAATAATTTTGCAGTTTTATCAAATGCTTCACCTAAAGCATCATCTATAGTAGTGCCCAATCTTTTATAATTTCCAAGTCCTTTAACATTTAAAAACTGTGAGTGTCCACCTGAGATCAATAAAAATAAATATGGGTAATCTATTCTTGAGTTAATTCTTGGACTTAAAGCATGGCCTTCTAAATGATTAACTGCAATAAATGGTTTTTTAATCAAATTAGCAAAAGTTTTACCAAAACTTAAACCAACTGATAAGCAAACAACCAATCCTGGTCCGGCTGTTGCAGCAACTGCATCTATTTCGTCTATTTTTTTTCCACTTTCATCCAAAGCCTTTTGAACAATCCAATCAATTTTTTCTAAATGGGATCGGGCAGCAAGTTCAGGAACAACTCCACCAAATTCTTTATGCACTTCTGTTTGGCTAGAAATAATATTAGAGAGAATTATTGGTATTCCTCGCTCATTTTCTGAAATTAAAGATGCTGCAGTTTCATCACAACTAGTTTCTATTCCGAGAATTAAGGGTTTTTTATTCATACAAATAGTTTTTAATAATTGTACAATCCCAATACAAGTAAGAAATGATTTTTTTATGAAAAAAAAAATAACAATTGGATCTCGAGGAAGTAAGTTAGCATTATTATATGCACAAAAAGTAAAAGAGAAAATTATTGAAGCAACCAACTTTACTGACCAGGATATAAATATTGAAAAAATTTCTACCAAAGGGGATGAGATACAAGACACCAGATTATCTGATGTTGGTGGCAAAGGTTTATTTTCAAGTAGTATTGAACAAGAGCTCCAAAAAAATAATATAGACATAGCAGTTCATGCACTAAAAGACATGCCAGCAATTGAGACCAATGGTCTTTTAACAGATACATTTCTTGAGAGAACTGATGCGAGAGAAATCGTAATAATTAATGGGAATAAAAAATTTAAAGATTTAAAAAAGAATGCTGTTATTGGAACATCTTCTTACAGACGACAATTTCAAATTAAAAAAATTAGACCAGATTTTAATTGTAAACTTATAAGAGGCAATGTTGACACTAGGATAAAAAAATTAATGGATGGTGAGTATGATGCGATAATTTTATCTTATGCTGGTATAAAGTACTTAAAATTAGAGGATAAAATTTCAGAAATTTTTTCTATTGAGGAAATAATTCCAAGTGCAGGGCAAGGAATAATTGCTATACAGTGTAGAGTAAATGATGAAGACATGATTTCAATATTAAAAAAGATTAATCATAAAGAGACTTATAAAAGAGCACATGCTGAAAGAAATATTCTAAAAATTTTAGAGGGGGATTGTGAAACAGCAGTTGGAATTCATTCTAAAATAGATGAAAACAAAATTACAGTAGAAGCAGAGCTCTTCTCATTAGATGGTTCACAAAGATTTTATGAAAAAAAATCTGACAAATTAGAAAATTTTAGAGAACTTGGAAATGAGATTGGACAAATTTTAAAAATAAAGTCGAATAATACTTATAAAAAATAAAATGCATATTCTATTAACCAGACCCTTAGAAGATTGTTCTGAAATGATCATTAAATTTCAGTCTCTTGGTCATAAGGTTTCACATTTACCTTTATTATCAATCAAAAAGATTCTACATGAGGAAATAGATCTTTCTAAGTTTAAGGGTATTATTTTTACAAGTTCTAATGCTGTAAGATTTTTAAATTTAAACGGACTAGATAAAAATATAAAATGTTTTTGCGTAGGAAATGCAACCGAAAAAGAGGCAAGAGGTCATGGTTTTTCAAATACAATTGGTGCAGAGGGAAACGTTCTAAATTTGAAAGAATTGATATTGCAGAATTTTGATAAAACCGAGGGTAAATTAATTTATGTAAGTGGAGAAAACATTTCAGTGGATCTTCATAATCAACTGCAAAATGAGGGATACGAAGTTAAAAGATTGATAAATTACGAAACTGTACATAATGAAAAATTTGATAATGATTTTATCAATAAGTTAAAACTTGATATGCCTGATATGGTTTATGTTTATTCACAAAATAGCGCATCAAGTTTTTTAAAGTTTATAAAATTTAATCAGCTAGAGAGTCTTTGGATGAGTACTAATTTGATGTGTATAGGTGAAAAAACATCAGCTAAATTAAATGAAATTAAGTGGAAAAAGATATTTCTTTTTAATCCTGGAGAAGAGGAATTTTTGTTATATAAAATTTAACTATGGAAATAATAAATAATTTTTCTGAAGTCTTTTTATCAGTCTGGAATAGAGGAATATTAGGAGTAGATATTTTTCAAATATTAATTGGTATTGGAATATTTTTAATTTTTTTAATATTTAGAGGATTAATAAGTAAACTTATTATTAAAAAATTAGAGATAATTTCTAAAAGAACTACTAATAAATTAGATGATACTTTTGTGTCTGCATTGATTGGACCAGCAAGATTTTTACCAATTGTTTTGGGGTTTTTTATAGCAAGTTATTACATGACTTTTTCAATTGAAGGAAGAGAAGTTGTTGACACAATAAATAGAACATTAATAACAATTTTAATCTTTTGGGTGATACATCAAATTATTGAACCTGTGTCTTATATCTTAAGTGGACTTGATAAACTTTTAACAAAAGAGTTAATTGGATGGATCATTAAATCCTTAAAAATACTAATTTTTATTTTAGGTCTAGCTGCTGTATTAGAACTTTGGGGAATAAAGATAGGACCAATTATTGCTGGTCTTGGTTTATTTGGTGTTGCAGTGGCTTTGGGTGCCCAGGATTTATTTAAAAATTTGATTTCAGGTATTTTAGTTCTAGTTGAAAAAAGATTTAAAATAGGTGATTGGATATTAGTCGAGGGAATTATAGAAGGTATAGTTGAAAAAATTGGGTTTAGATCAACAACAATAAGAAAGTTTGATAAATCCCTTGCAATTATTCCTAACTTTCAATTTGCTGAAAATGCAGTTGTAAATGTTAGTGAAACTTCAAATTGGTTAATAAGTTGGATTATAACTCTTCAATATGACACAACTGTTGATCAATTAAAAACTATAAGAAATGAAATTGAAGATCACATTCAAAAAAGTAAGGACTTTAACACAAGCATAGGCATTGCGGTGAGGGTTGACAAATTTTCTGATAGTTCAATTGATATGTATGTTCGTTGTTTTACTAAATCAAACAGTTGGAATGAGTGGTTATCGGTAAAAGAGAAACTAGCAATTGAAATAAAAAAGATTGTTGAAAAAAACAAAGCGTCTTTTGCATTCCCAAGTTCATCTATTTATATAGAAAAAAAATGATAGCCATTTTTTATTTAGCTTTACAAATATTAAAGCTTTATTCCTACGTAGTAATAGCTAATGTAATTATAAGCTGGTTGGTTGCTTTTAATGTTTTAAATACACAAAATAGATTTGTTTATTCAATTTTAGAATTAACATATCGTTTAACAGATCCTATACTTAATAAAATTAGACGTTTTTTACCTAATTTAGGATCCTTAGATATCTCACCCATTATATTACTTCTATTGATTTGGTTTATAGAAATGTGTATGAAGCTCTACATCGCACCTTTAATTTTTTAAAACTTATGATTCTAATTGATGGAAAAAAAGCAGCAGCTGAATTAAGAGAAGAACTTAAACAAGAAGTAGCTGAATTAAAAAATAAGTATAATAAAGTGCCAGGTTTAACAGTGATTTTGATTGGAGATCTTACCCCTAGTCAAATATATGTAAGAAACAAAGAGAAATCAGCAAAAGAGGTTGGTTTAAAGTCTGATGTAATTAAATACCCAAACTCTGTGGAAGAAAAAGTTATTTTGGATAAGATTAATGATCTAAATAAAGATAAGAGCGTTTCAGGTATTTTAGTTCAGTTACCTTTGCCAAAACATATCGATAAACAAAAAATTATTGAGGCTATTCATCCATCTAAAGATGTTGATGGATTTCATCCTATGAATGTTGGTAATCTTTCTTCAGGTTACGAGAGTTCTGTGCCCTGTACTCCACTAGGCTGTTATTTATTAATTAAAAAAATTGAGCCGAACTTAAGTGGAAAAAAAGCAGTTGTAGTTGGAAGATCTAATCTAAATGGAAAACCGATGACACAACTTCTTTTAAAAGAAAATTGCACAGTAACAATTACTCACTCAAAAACAAAAGATCTCAAGGCTGAATGTTTAGAAGCAGATATTATTATAGCTGCTGTCGGTATTCCTGAACTTGTTAAAGGAGATTGGGTTAAAAAAGACACAATCGTAATTGACGTTGGAATTAACAAAACCGACAAAGGTATTGTTGGCGATGTTGCATTTGATGAAGTTTCAAAAAATGCTAAAGCATTAACACCAGTTCCAGGTGGAGTTGGGCCAATGACAATCGCTTGTTTATTAAAAAATACTGTAGAGTGTTTCAAAAGATCGCAACTTTAAAGTTACAACCAATTAAATTTTTTGATATTTTGAGGTGTGAAGAAACCTAAATATCCTTATAGAATTGCAATTGTATTCTTAATTTTAACAGTTCCTACCATTGGAGCTACCCAATTGGGCTGGTACTTATATGATCAACAAACAGGTTTTGATTATGGTATGATTGTTGGAACATTTTCAGTTATATATGCAGCTTGGCTCATGTATGAAAAAAATTGGAGAGAAGAGGATGATGATTAGGTAATGGAAAAATTAATTTTTTTTGGACTGGTAATTCCTATTTTATTCTTTGTATTATACTTAGGGACGAGAGCTATCATGAGCGGTGTTAGTGCGAGACAAGCTAACCAAGCTAACAAAGGTGAAAACGAAATAGACGAAAATAATGAGGATTCAAACACTGATAAATCTTTGAGTAATGAATTAGAAAAATTGAATGAACTAAGGGAAAGCGGTGTACTAACTCAAGAAGAGTTTGAGAAGGCAAAAAATAAATTATTAAATAATTAAAGATTAAGTTGTTCTTGTTAAAAGCAATAAAGTTGCGCCAGCTATAAATATCAAAATACCTAAAATTTCAATAAAAGTTATTTTTTCTTTAAAAAGATATTTTGATGAGATGTAACTAAAAAATATTTCAATTTGACCAACAGCTCTTACAAAAGATGCTTGAATTAAAGTGAAAGCAAAAAACCAGGACAGTGTCGCTAAAAAACCAGCTAACCCAGTCAAGCATATTTCAAATTTATTATCAAAAAATTTTTTGAATTCTGATTTTTCAAAAATTATTAGATATGCACTAATGATTATAGTTTGAATTATTAAAGCAAAAAAAACTGTAGTAAGCGCTCTATCAAAATTAGACGAAAAATTTTCCAGTGTTAGTGCTGCTGCCCTAAAATAGACAACACTGAGACCCAGTAAAAGTCCTGCTCCCAATCCAATAAGTGTTACTTTTGAAAAAAAATTTTTAAAAAACAATTTATAATTTTTGATCGAAATAATAATAACCCCAAGTGTTGCAATTATTATTCCAAAAACACCAAACAAATTTAGTTTATCTCTTAATATGATATATTCAAAAATCGCAATTTGAATAACTTCTGTTTTACTTAGTGAAGTACCGACAACAAAATTTGAAAATCTAAAAAGGTATAATAGTGTTATTGTAAAAGTAACTTGTAAAATAGATCCTAAAAAAGTAAAAAAAATGAAGTTAGTTTGATCTAGAATATCTGAAATGATATCAAAATCGTGAAAAAAAAAAAATAATACAAAAGCAAATGGTAATGCAAAGGCAAATCTTACATATGCAGAAGCAACCAATGATAAATCTTTATTTAATTTTTTCTGTAATGAAGTTCTTAGATTTTGAAAAAAAGCTGCTAAGATTGTAAAAACTACCCAATTCATAAATTTATTAAGATATAATCTTTTAATGGAATTAAGTGTTTACTTATATCTAAAAAATTAGATTTTCTCCATCAGCCAGAGAGCATCTTCTCCTAAAAAGTAAATTTTTCCGTTATTAGGATGTACTTGTATATCTCTTATTCTTCCAATTTTATTTTTAAATATGATTTCCTCTTTTACATTAGATAAGTCGTCAAATATTAATTTTCTCAAAGATTTGTCTTTAAGTGATGTAATTAAAGCATGTCCATTCCATTCACTAAACTCTTTTCCTTTATAAATTGTGATTGCACTTGTTGCTATGGATGGAACCCAATATTTTATCGCTTTTGTAAAACCTGGTTTCCATTTAGGGCCAATAGGAATGCCTGAATAGTTTGTCCCTCCCCAACCTAAAATTTTCCATCCGTAATTTTCACCTTTTTTTGCTTCACCAAACCAATCACCACCTCTTGCACCATGATTACTCATATAAATTTTTTCATCAAATTGTGATAAAGTTAGGCCTTGAGGATTTCTAATACCTATTTGATAAATTTCAGGTAACCAATCGGATTTACCCTGAAATTTTGGATTATCTTTTGGGATACTTCCATCAATATTTATTCTAATGATACTACCAGGATGCTTTGTGGGATCTTGTGCAATCATACCTTGACCTCTTTCACCAGCAGACGCGAAAAGATAACCATCTTTGATCGCCAACCTTGATCCAAAGTGATATCCAGAATCAATAGGCGGATAAGCTTGAAAAATATTTTTAAAGATTAACTCTTTTTCATTAAATTTCGATTTTGCTATTGAAGTACTAGTTTTCCAATTTCCTCTATTTTCGGCATAAGAAATATAGACATAATCATCTTTATAAAGAATATCTAATAAACCACCCTGTCCATGCTCTAAATAGTCAAGATTGTGATTTAATGAAGAAATTTTTTTAGTATTAAGGTCTATTAATTTAATTTCTCCACTTTTTTCGGTAATTAATAATTCTGTATCATTAATAAAAGTAGATCCCCATGGACCTTTTAAATTTACAATCTTCTTAAATTTAAAATCATCAGCAAATGAATAATTTATAAAAAGTGAAAAGAAAAAAATTGTAACAAGCGTTCTTTTCACTTTAAGAAAGTTTTGATCTACCACCATCAACAGCAATGATTTGTCCTGTAACCCAAGAACTGTCGTCAGTAATAAGAAATTTTGCAAGAGAGGCAGAGTCCCTACCTTCACCTAATCTTTTTAAAGGATGGGCTTTAGCTATACCATCTGCTAATACTTTATTTTTTAACATTGGCTCAGCAATTTTTGAGTTTGTCAAACTAGGTGCAATACAGTTCACTCTGATATTAGGAGCAAATTCCGCTGCTAAAGAAACAGTTAAACCTTCAACAGCAGCCTTAGTAGAAGCAATTATAGCGTGATTTGTAAAACCTCTTTGAGCTGCAACTGTAGAAAATAAAATTACTGAACCTTTGTTTTTTTTTAAACTATCTTGGTATCCTTTTATAACTTCCACTGCTGAATATAAATTTAATTTCATACACTTATTAAAATCTTGCTCATTGACCATTCTCAAAGGTTTTAAATCAATTGACCCTACACAGTAGGCAATTCCTTTTACATCAGAAATATCATTTTTAATCTTTTCCACAAATCCGTCCTGTAAAACATCAGCTGTTGTAAAACTACAACCTAATTTCTCAGAAATTTTTTTTGTTTCATTTTCATTTCTGCCAACTAAATGAACTGAATTTCCCGAATTTACTAATTGTTCAGCTAAACTAGATCCGATTGAACCTGTCGCACCAAGAATTAGATATTTTTCTGACATAAAAAATTTTATTAGTTATATTTAATTATGAAGTTATTTTTTATACTGGGCAACCAATTATTTCCATTAAAATACTTGGATCGCTTCAAAAAAGACCACCTAATTTTTATGGCAGAGGATTATCAATTATGTACTTATGAAAAACATCATAAAAACAAGATACTTCTCTTTTTGTCTTCAATGCGTTCACATGCAGAAAACCTCAGAAAAGATAATTTTAAATTAGAATATTCTAAAATTGAGGATAAAGAATTTAAAGATGATTATTTAAAAAAATTAAAAAAAATAATTAGTTCAAAAAAGATAAAAGAGATTTCAAGTTTTGAAGTTGAGGATAAATTTTTTGAAAAAAAAATTAATCAATTCGTAAAAAAAGAAAAGATCAAATGGAATATTATTCAAACTCCAATGTTTTTGAACTCAAGAGATGAATTTAAACAATATCTATCTAAATCAAAAAAACCTTTCATGGCAACTTTTTATAAGGAAGTGAGAAAGAAATCTGGAATATTAATGGGTTCCGATGGAAATCCTATTGGAGGCAAATGGAGTTTTGATGAAGATAACAGAAATAAGTTACCAAAAAATATTTCTATTCCAAAGTTTCCTAAAATTAATGAAACAAATCATACAAAAAAATTAAAACCTATTATTGAAAAACTATTTAAAGATCATCCAGGAACAACCAAAAATTTTTGGTTTGCTACAGAGCATAATGATGTGATTAAATTGTTGAATTTTTTCATTAAAGAAAAATCTGATTTATTTGGTGATTATGAGGACGCAGTGGATCAAAAAGATAATATCTTATTTCACAGCGCTTTAAGTCCTTATATTAACCTTGGTTTAATCACACCTGAATTTATTATCAAAAAAGTTTTAGATTTCCATAAAAGTAAAAAAATCAGATTAAATTCTTTAGAAGGTTATGTTCGTCAGGTTATAGGATGGAGAGAATTTATGAGAGGAATTTATCAAAGTTACTCAAACGAAATGGAAACTGGAAATTTTTTCAAACAAAATCGTAAAATGAAAAAGTCATGGTATGATGGAACGACAGGTTTACCTCCATTAGATTACGCAATTAAAAACGCATTAAATTTTGGATGGTCTCATCACATTGAAAGATTAATGATTTTATCAAACATAATGAACCTTTGTGAAATAAAACCTAATATTGTTTACAAATGGTTCATGGAGATGTTTGTAGACTCCTCAGATTGGGTAATGGTACCTAATGTTTATGGTATGGGGTTATTTAGTGATGGGGGAATTTTTGCAACCAAACCATATATTTGTGGATCAAGTTATTTTATGAAAATGATGGATTTTAAAAAAGGTGATTGGTGCAACATAATGGATGGATTATATTGGAGATTCATTGATCGAAATAGAAAATTCTTTTTGAAAAATCCTAGGCTTTCAATGATGGTAAGAATTTTTGATAAAATGAAAAAAGAGAGAAAAAAAATTATATTGGCTGAAGCGGATAAGTTTATTTTACAGAATACATTTTAATAAAATTATTTTTTAAGGACATGAATTAAAAGATTTACTAGAGTTCTTAATATTTCTAGTTTGGGAATTTTTGAAATGCCTTTTTCCCTATCTGCAAAAGTGATAGGAATTTCTTTAATATTGAAATTCCTCTTATTAATTTCAAATATAGTACCCATAAAAAAACTATACCCACTCTCTTTTACATGATTAAGATGAAATCCTTTTAGTTTATTAATATTAAAACCTCTATAGGATGTGGTAAATTCATTACAGTCAATTTTTGAAAAAAACTTTATAACTATATTTCCTAACTTGCTCATTAATAGTCTTGAGCCTTTCATTAAACATTTTCCACCTCTAATATATCTTGATCCGATTACAAATGAATTTTTTTCAAGATTTCGAATAAAATTTATTAATTCATTTGGATCATGAGATAGATCTGCATCCATAGTAATTAAATATTTAAATTTTTGTTTGACAGCAAATTCATAGGCTAATTTATGAGCTGTATCTAATCCCATTTTTTTTTCTCTAACAATTAAGTTAAGTTGGTTAATCTCCTTTTTTAATTCTATTATTTTTTGTTGTGTTTTGTCGGGTGAATTGTCATCAATAATTAATATTGAGGATGTTGGTAGGCACTTTTTTATACCCTTGATGAGTTTCTCAATATTTTCAGCCTCATTATAGCATGCTGTAAAAATTAATATTTCTTTTTCATCAATCATTTGTTATTGGGTCGACAGTGTATTTAAGATTAGGATATAAATAAATGGAAAAAAGACTTAACAAATATTTGTTTTTTTATCTGACTGTATTGTTAGGCTTTTCATATTTTTTTTTATCTACAAAGTATCAAGTTGGAAATGACTCAACAATTTCTGAGTGGCTAATAAATTATGAAGGGGGTTTCACTAAAAGAGGTATTATAGGTCAGTTAGCAATAGAATTTTCAAGATTTTTTAATTCAGAATTGAGATGGACAATATTTTTAATGCAGTGCTTTACATATTCATTGTATTTTTTCCTTTTATATAATTTTCTAAAAAATTTAAAATATGAGAGAGTTATTATTTTATCTATTTTTACCCCAATATTCATTTTGTACCCAATAGCAGAAATTGAGGTATTAGCTCGTAAAGAAATTATTGTATTTTCATTCTTTATAATTTACTCATTTGTGCCAAGAGTAAACCAATTTAAAACAATCGCTTTTATTATCTTTACTGTTTTTAGTATTCTAGTTTGGGAACCAATCATATTTTTTTTTCCAATAATTCTAGTTTTTGAAATTATTGATAACAAAATTGAAAAAATTGATTTTAATTTTGTGAAGATACTATTTTCTTTTCTTCCAAGCGTAATTATTGCAATTATCTTTATTTTAGATCCTTTGGCAAAAGAAGAACATTTGATAATGAGATCGACATTGTTAAATGAGTTTGGAGAAAAGTGTTACATGTCTTGCGCTTTACTTGGTTCAAAATCTACGATTTTACAACAATTTGAAGGTAACTTTGGAAAATATTCATTTGAGGTATTTCTTAGATATTTTTTAATCATATTAATTGGTTTTTTTCCTCTATTTACATTGATTAAAAATTCTTATTTAAAAAATAATAATTTATTATTTGTAAAATATTTTAAAAATCCACTTACCCTTTTTTTAATTTGCTTATCACCAGTACCCGTCCTTTTTGCTATGGCATATGATTGGGGCCGATGGGTTAACATAACTTATGTAATTCTAGCATTAATCTATTTTAGATTATTAATTGATAATCATTTTTTATTAAATTTTGAAAAATTGAATAAATCTTTTTTTTACAAAATAAAAGGAAAATTCTTTATATTTTTTTTTGTTATATTTTGTTTTGGATGGAATCCTAAAACAGTAATTACAGGTGATGTGGCTTCTTTTCCAGGATATAGAGTCCCATATAAAGTATTTAAAATCTTATCAAATTGACAAAAAAAAACCTCCCTTCAAAAATTTGCCCTGTCTGTAAAAGACTTTTTGTCTGGCGAAGAAAATGGAAGTTAAATTGGGAAAGAGTCAAATATTGCTCAAAGAGATGTTCTAGCAAAAAAATATGAATTAAAAAAAATGAAAATTAAAATAATTAACAATCTCAAAAAAGTAATGGTTTTATTTCTTCTATTAACTCCAAATAGTCTGCATGCTGATTTTTTTGAGGATATTACAAACCAAATTGTCGATAATCCCAAAAGACTTAGTTACGGAGTTTCTGTAACGGACGTAAATCAAGACGGAAATTTTGATTTTGTAGTCACAGGCTTTGGTTATCTTAATCTAGCTTTATCCTACGAAGATGGAAAATTAATTAATATTTTAAAACAAAAAAAATTTACAGATGAGTTTAGAAGAACAATTGGTGTGGCTGCATGCGATATAGATAAAGATGGATACGAAGAAATATATTTTCTTAACACTGATACTTATAGTGGTACAAAAAAATATTCAGATAGACTTATAGATTTAGAAAATAATAATTATATAGATTTATTTGAAATCGAAAAAAACCAGAGAGACCTTAATTTAACAGCAGGCAGATCAGTTGTTTGTGTCGACAGAAAAGGCGATGGAAACTATGGAGTTTATGTTGCTAATTATGGAGGACCAACAAGATTTTACGAATATGATAATGACATAATAGTAGATAAATCTGCGCAATTAAATCTTGCAAAGATTACTGGTGGTCGAGCAGTCGTAGCTGGACATATTGTTTCTGATAAGATTGATGTGTTTGCCGCTAATGAGAGAGGAGCAAATTTTCTTTATGAGAATAACAATGGAATTTTTCAAGATGTAGCATTTGATTACAGAATAGATGATGAAATCCAAAATGGGAGAGGTACAGCTTTATCAGACATATATTATCGAGGCAGATTAGATATTTTGAGTGGTAATTGGCTTGGATACCATAGAGCTTGGGTTTTAGAAAATAATCAATTTAAAGACATAGGAAATAAAGATTTTGACAAACCTTCTAGAATTAGAACAATTATTTCTGCAGATTTTGATAACGATGGTTTTGATGAAGTTTTTATGAACAATATAGCAGAACCAAATAAATTATTTCGTATTAAAGATGATGGAAAATTTGAACAGATAAATTTTCAAGTTGGTCTCGAAGCTAATGGGTATGGAACTGGGGCAGCAGTCGCAGATATTGATAATGACGGAGTTTTAGAATTGTTAGTTGCTCGTGGTGAAAGTAAAGAACAACCATTAACTTTGTATAAAGCAAAAGTTAACAAAGAAAACAAATACCTAAGAATTAAACCATTAAATAAATATGGTGCCCCGGCGAGAGGAGCTACGGTAACATTAATAACCAATAAAAGAAAGCATTCCAAAACTATTGATGCAGGATCTGGTTACTTATGCCAAATGGAGCCTGTGGCACATTATGGAATTAGAAAAAATGAAAAAAATTTTAAAGTAGAGGTTAAATGGACCAATGGAACAAAAAAATTATTCAATGTAAGTAAGTTAAATCAAACAATTACCATAAAGCAAAAATGAAAAAATTTTTAAATCTTTCTTTGATTATATTTTTAATATTATTTCAGCTTAAATCGTTTGCTGAAGAAAAAAACTATCACAAGGAGCTTATTACTGATTGGTCAAGAATATTTCCTGATAAAAATAGAAATGCGGCAGGACCTAAGTTTTTTAAATATATTATAGATAAAAAAATTACTTATAAGGATTTTATCGAATTTAATAAATTATACTGTGCAGTTTCTGGATCTTTGATTGATCCAAATAGCGACTCAGAATTTTTATTTGTTGAAGAAACTAAAACTAAAAAAAAAATTTGTGGAAATTATTATAGATGTTGTGTTCCATGTTCATGTGATCTTATGAAGTACTCTGAAACTCAAAAAATGAAACATGAATTTAAAGATGGCTTGAAGGAATTTTATGTTTTAACAATCAAAAATCCTTGTGATAAACAGGATTTTCCAAACAGAGTAAATAAAGATTATTTTTGCAATGGTAAAAAAATTAATAAATCAGAGGTTTATAGTCTTGATGATCGAATAGTTATAGGTTTGTTGCATAATGGAAAAAGTTGTGAAAAAGACGAAATAGATTTTGTTAAAAGCCACCAAGTTACTGGTAGGTATTGTAATTTAAGAAACAATACACCTTTAGAAAATTTAGATGCTGGCATGGGTGATATTTTCATAAAATTGGCAAGATAAATTTTATATAGTAATTTTAAAAACTCATATGAGCAAAAAAAGAAAAAAATTAAAGAAGAAAAATCCAATGGCTAAATTATTAAGCTCACCAATGCTCAGAAATAAAATAGTAAAAAATAAAAAAAAAATTTATAATAGGAAAAAATTCAAGTTGGAAAACGAGTAAAAAGTATGAATAATAAAATTTTTGAATGGGCAGGAGTTATAACTGCAATACTATATTCATTATTTGTAGCAATGAATATTGGCATAGAATTTTTTGGTTTTTGTTTGTTACTTATTTCCGCAATTTTAATTGGAATTTGGGCCTATAGGGGTGGTCACAGAGGAATACTATTTTTACAATTTTTTTATGCTACAGCAGGACTCATCGGGATGTTTAGGTGGTTTTAATTAAAAGTTGTAATTATTTTAGGAATATAATTTTTAAAATTAAAAAACCCTTTATTACAATACTGCCATGAATATTGATCGAGTTTTCTATATAAAAAATCTATTTTTAAATTATTTGAATTTAAATAATCCAGGTTTTCACCGACTGTTGGATATAACGCTATAATTTTTTCGTTTATATTTTTAATCTTACTTATGTCTACCGCTTCACAAGTGATAGAATTATTTTCTAATCTTTGTTTTTGATCATCTACTAAAAGAGCTTTAAATTTAATAACTTTTTCACTTAGTTTGATAGATCTATTTTCATTTTTATTTGAAATTATGTAAATTTTTTTAAATTTATGGTTTTGAAAATCTGTGGTTTCAAATGATAAACTATTTTCAAAAATAAAAAGATTTTCATCATCTATATTTTTATTGCTAAAATCTTGTTTAACTATTGAGTAAGTTTTTTCAGAAACTTTTGGAGGAGCGTTTTCGTTTAATTTAATATTATCAAATCTATTATTGGTGAATTTTTTAATATTCCACTCGCTCGCTAAATAGTGTTTTCCTTGTGTTTGAATTCCAGCTACCCATCTCCAACCAAGAGTATTAGATGCAGAGTCACCATCGTAAAGATGTTGCATAAAAAATTCTGCTCCTAATTGCCAAGGTAATTCTAATGTAAAAATCCAAATACTAGCAAACCACATTCTAGTATGATTATGTAAATAATTATTTTCTTTAAGTTCTGTTACCCAGTAATTAAAACATTCAATATTGGTTTTCCCATCTATTGCATCTTTGTAACTTTGGTTATCTTTATATTCCTCTCGAATTTTATTTAACTCTACTAAGTAATCTGTCCAAACGTTTGGTCGTAATTCTAGCCAACCCTTCCAATATGTTCTCCATAAAACCTCTTGAATAAATTTTTCATTTTTTGAAAAAGAAAACTTAGTAAGTGATTTTTCAATAACTTCTTTCTCGTTGATAACTCCATGAGTAATATACGGAGATAAACCAGATATATTTGTTCTGTTTTCTGGACCAAAATCAAAATTTCTTAGTTTAGAATATTCAGAAAGATTTTTTTCTACAAAATTATTTAATCTATTTAAGGCCGCAGTTTTTGAGGCTTCAAATTTCATTTTGATTTATTTTGATTTTTTTTTCTTTAAACCAAGCTTGTCGCTATGTCTTAATCTTAAAATAACAATTGCACCAGCAATTAGAACAATGGCAATTGCTTCATAAACTAATGCTGTTGGATCCATTTCCTTACCTTGAAGAATAATAAATCGTGCTAAAGCAGTTATTGCTATTAATAGAGGAAGCGTAATACTAATTGATTGTTGGTTCCAAAAAACTCTTACCATTGCTAGCACTTCTAGGTAAAGGAACATCAATAATAAATCAGCTAAAGTTACTGATCTATTTTCAAACATTTTGTACATTTCTATACCAACTGCAATAACTGTGCTTATTAAAATGATAACCATTAAAATGAGCTGTAAATTTTTTGCTATTTTTTCCATTATTTATCTTTACTAAAAGGCAACCATTTTTCAAACACTGATTTTGAAGAGCCTTCATAAGGAATTGAGTAAGAATATGGATTCGGACTTGTTAATACTTCAATGCCTTTTGAAAAAACAAATATAAATACAATCACAAAAACAAGCACCATTATTTTAAAAGGGTCAAAATTTTTTGTTTTAAAAACACTAGCTGAATTTTCTTCTGCTCTATGGAAATGTTTAAAGGTCATATACACGGCAAAGATTAAACCAATGTGAGCTAAAAAAAGTCCAGTCCAACCAAAAACAAAAGTTGTGTATGAAAAAACATATAAACTAAAAACTGTGGTCCATATAAAGCTTAAAACTAATAAAATTTGCAACCTAACAGTTTTAGGAAGAGAACGGAGATCATTTTTACTATCATCAAACAAAATGTTTGCTGTATCTCTCATCCAATTTTTAAGTGATTCCATGATTTTAAGATATAGCTAAAAATAAATTTAACAAACTATAAATTGTCCTAAAACTTATAAATATCTCAGTTTTTTCTTGTGATAATTGATAAATCTTTCAACATTAGATTTATTAAATGTTTTATTTTCCTCAAAAGAAACTTTTTTCATTGAGTATGCATCACT
Source organism: uncultured Pelagibacteraceae bacterium (assembly GCA_902587155.1). Classification (GTDB taxonomy): domain Bacteria; phylum Pseudomonadota; class Alphaproteobacteria; order Pelagibacterales; family Pelagibacteraceae; genus Pelagibacter. The sequence continues at coordinate 32,828 of CACIKE010000007.1, forward strand.
CTTTGTAATCCTAGATTGGATAGTAATATTCCCTTTGTATAGTTTAAGTTTTACGGAACCATTCACCTTATTTCTTTTTTGATCAATAATTTTTTGTAACTTAAATCTTTCTTTTGAGTACCAATAACCATTGTAAATTAATTCGGCATATCTTGGCATAATTGAATCTTTTTTGTGCATTGTTTCTTTATCCAATGTCACTGACTCAATAGCTCTATGAGCATGAATCAAAAGTGTCCCCCCCGGTGTTTCATAAACTCCTCTTGATTTAATTCCAAGAAATCTATTTTCAACTAGGTCAACTCTGCCTATGCCATTTTTTCCAGCAATAAAATTTAATTTGGTAAGAATGTTTTTAGGATTTAATTTTTTTCCATTTATTCCAACAGGGTCTCCATTTTTAAAATTAATTGAAATAAAAGTTGGTTTATTTGGTGCTTTTTCAGGAGAGGCTGTTCTTTGGAAAATAAACTCTGGAGGTGAATTTTTTGGGTTTTCTAAAATTTTACCCTCAGTTGAGGTATGAAATAAATTATCGTCTACAGAAAAAGGGGGTGCACCTTTTTTATCTTTTGGGATGGGTATCTTATGTTTTTTTGCATAATTTATTAAATCACTTCTAGATTTTAATTTCCAAATTCTCCAAGGTGCAACAACTTTTATCTTTGGGCCAAAATAGTGGTAGCCTAACTCAAATCTAACCTGATCATTACCTTTTCCAGTCGCTCCATGAGATACTGCGTATGCTTTAAATTTTTTTGCTATTCTTATTTGGTCTTTTGCGATTAATGGTCTTGCTATGGAAGTTCCTAATAAATAAACTCCCTCATAAATCGCATTACCTCGTATCATAGGAAAAACATAATCTTTTACAAAAAGATTTTTTAAATCTTTAATTATAATCTTTTTAACACCAAATTTTTTAGCATTATTGATTATTTTTTTTCGATTAATCTCTTGGCCTATATCAGCAGTGTAACAAATGACTTCTGCATTATAATTTTCTTGAAGCCATTTTAGAATTATAGATGTATCTAAGCCGCCTGAATAAGCTAAGACAATTCTTTTTTTTGATTTCATTAATTAACTGCAAGCTTTTTTTGCAGAATTATAGGCCTTTGTGAATCCTAATAATGAATAATGATCTATGGTTTGCGAACCTTTTTCATTGTAACCAGTAACCATAATTCTTGATCCTTTTTTCATAACTTTAACCATGATGTTTTCTTTTTTATTACTCGTCATCCAAGCAAAACCCTGCTGTTTAATGTCAAACTTAAATTTATTATTCCCTGAAGTTGCTAAAACAGTATTATTTTTGTTAAATTCATATCCAGCAGTTGCACTTATCTCATTAGAAATTTTTTCATTCGGTCTGAAAGTAACAAATAATCTAGCATCTCTTTTATTTGTTTTTGGTGCTTGTAAAACAGGGGTAGATTGAGCAAAACAAACTTTACCAGAACTTTCTTGGACTACTAATGTTTCCCAATCCTTGAACTTACCAACTTTTTTTATATCAGCTAAACTAAATGTAATTGGAATGATTAAAAATAAAAATGTAAAGATAAATTTTTTAATTATGGACATGGATTAGGGTATTTCTTTTGAATTTTATTAATATCATTTATTATATCGCTGTTTAAATTTACATTTACACTTTCTATATTTGTTTTCAACTGTTCCATTGTCGTTGCTCCAATAATAACACTAGTTGTGAAATGTTGAATTTCACAGAATTTTAAAGACATTTGAGTAAAATCTAAATTATATTTTTTTGAAATTTTGTAGTATTCATCAATGGCTTTTTGACCATTTTCATTTTTATACCTGTTAAAATTTTTAAATAATTGCATTCTCGATTTTGCTGGTAATTTATTATTTCTATATTTTCCTGTTAAATATCCAAACGCCAATGGAGAGTAAGCTAATAATCCACTTTGCTCCCTAATGGAAATTTCCGCTAAACCAACCTCATACGTTCGATTCAGTAAGTTATAAGGATTTTGGACAGACATCATTCTTGGAAGTCCTTTCACCTTTGAGATTTCAAGAAATTTTGATAAACCCCAAGCAGTTTCATTGGACAAACCTACATATCTTATTTTGCCTTGTTCAATAAATTTTTTTAAACTTTCTAAAATTTCTTCAAAAGGTGTCCAATCTTTATCATTTTCGTCATGTTCATAACCATAATCACCAAAAAAATTTGTATTCCTTTCGGGCCAGTGAAGTTGATATAAATCAATATAGTCTGTTTTTAATCTTCTTAAACTTTCATCTAAAGCTTCTGTAATTTTCTTTTTACCAAAACTATTTCCACCACCTCTAATATATTTGTTCGATGTATTTCCACAAACTTTAGTAGCAAGAACAACATCATTCCTTTTTTTTGTTTTTTGAAACCAATTACCAATTATTTTCTCAGTTTCTCCATAGGTTTCTTCTCTCATGGGAATTGAATATATTTCAGCTGTATCCCAAAAATTTACTCCTTGGCTCAAAGCAAAATCCATTTGTTCAAAACCTTCCCTCTCTGAATTTTGTTCCCCCCAGGTCATTGTGCCGAGACAAATTGTGCTTACATCTAGATCAGTATTTCCTAATTTTTTGTAATTCATTAGTATTTTACAATATTAGTCATTTATTGTTTTTTTGATATCTTGAATAATTAATAAAAGATTATATATGTTACAGTATGGAATTTAATAAAAAAGGTATTCTTGGAAGAGCAAAAGAGGCTGCACAACAATCAACAGCAGTAACAGATGAAGGCTTAAGAGCCTACATGTTAAAAGTATATAACTACATGGCAACAGGAATCCTGATGACAGGGATAGTTGCCCTTATAACTTTCAAAATGTCTGTTGTGACTGATAGCTCAGGATCTATAGTTGGACTAACTCAAGTGGGTAACGCAATTTATATGTCTGGGTTAAAATGGTTGGTGATGTTAGCTCCGCTTGGAATCGTGTTTTATATGAGCTTTGGTATAAATAAAATGAGTGCAGCTAAAGCACAAACAACATTTTGGATTTTTGCCGCATTAATGGGTCTTTCTCTTTCGTCAATTTTATTAGTCTATACTGGCATGAGTATCACAAGAGTATTTTTTATTTGTTCCGCAACATTTGGAGCAATGAGTATATATGGATATACAACTAAAAGAGACTTAACGAAATTAGGATCTTTTTTAATGATGGGATTAATTGGTATTATTATCGCATCAATAGTCAATATATTTATGAAATCCTCAATGATGTATTTCGTAATTTCTATTTTAGGTGTTTTAATTTTTGTAGGACTTACTGCTTACGATACACAAAAAATCAAAAACATGTATGCGGCTAGTGACACGGGTGAATTAATGGGCAAAAAAGCTGTAATGGGTGCATTAACGCTTTATTTGGACTTTATTAATTTATTTATCATGCTGCTTAGACTTTTTGGTCAAAGAAGATAATTTAAAGTTTTTTCCAATTAATATTTTTCAACAGATTATTTAAATCGGACGAATTTCTAAATATTTTTCCATTTGCATCGGTAATTAAGTATTTAAGATTTTTATTTTTTGGCTTAAAATTTTTGCAGATCTTGTACAGAGCATTTTCTGTAGTATTTTTAAAAACACTAAAACCAACTTGTTTGCTTGAAATATTAAGTCCATAGTCTTTCCATGATCCTTCAGAGACCATTTTAGCGTATAAGTCTAAAATAATCTTTAATTCATCCTTTTCAAAAAAATGTTTTTCTTCAATATTCTTTTTATTAACATTATTGATTATTAGACGTAGATTGTTATTCATTTGTTTTATACTTATTTATTAAACCTATTTGAAAAGCAGTAAATATAAATGTAATTGGTAATAGTCCCCACACTTTAAAGTTTACCCAAAATTCCTCAGTTTGAGTTCGCCAAACTATCTCATTGAGTATTGCAAGACCAAAAAAGAAATATATCCATCTTTTGTTTAATATTTCCCATCCTTCATTAGTGAGTGAGACAGAGTTACCCATTAATTTTTTTAAAACAGGCTCATTTGTGAAGTACCTCCCAAATATCAGAGCGAATGCAAATAGAATATTTATAATTGTTGGTTTGATATAAATAAAAATTGGATTATCAAAGTAAATTGTTAAGCCCCCAAATAAAGTGATTAAAATTCCACTTAATAAAGGAATCTTTGGTATTTTTTTTTCTAAAAACCAAACGATAGCTAATGCAATTATTGTCGCAATAATAAAAGGGGGAATTGCAATTTTTAAGTCTTTTCCACTATCGTAGTAGTAGTAAAAAAAAATTATTAGGGGTCCAAAATCTGTTAGAAACTTTAAAAAAGATTTGTTCACAGGCAAGATATTAACATAAATAATATTTTCATAAAAACTTTTAATTTTTCTTATTGATTTTTGTTTTTAAATACCCATACTAAATATGATGGCAATTCAAAAAGCTAAATTTTCAATTGGTGATATAGTGAAACATAAACACTTCGACTTTCGAGGTGTAATTTATGATGTTGATTTTGAATTTAATAATTCAGAAGAATGGTATCAATCGATCCCAAAAAATGTAAGGCCAAGAAAAGATCAGCCTTTTTATCATCTGTTAGCTGAAAATGATGAAATCACATACGAGGCATACGTTTCCGAGCAAAATCTTCTTGTTGATGACTCAGATGAACCAATTAAACATCCTTTAATTGAAGAAATTTTCTCTGGGAAAAAGGGATCTAGCTATTTCAAGCTATCTAATTAAATAAATCACTTTTTTAACACATTTAGCTCAAACCTTTGACACAGCAATTTGTTTTTATGAGGTTAATTCTGATCAAGGGTGCTACTTATTTACCCTTCGTTATTATCTCCCTCTGGCATTCTTGATCAGGCAGTTTTTTCATAATAAATATAATCTCATATATGTTTAAATATTTTGAACCGAATAAAATTTTTTCGATAACTTCAAAAGCTCCTAAGTATGTGTTATTTTTATTTATTATCATTCTTTCAATAGGATTAACAGAAGCGTTAATATTATCTCCTGAGGATTATAAGCAAAGTCACTCTGTCAGAATTATGTATGTTCATGTTCCAGCAGCTTGGATTTCGCTTGGAATTTTTTCAGTTATTACTTTTTTATCTATAGTTGGATATATTTTTAAAATAAGAAATTTTTTTTTAATCGCAAAAAGTTTGGCTCCCTCTGGGTTGGTATTTAATATAATAGCTCTTGTTACTGGTTCCATATGGGGCAAACCCACATGGGGAACTTGGTGGGCTTGGGATGCAAGAATAACTTCAATGTTAATACTAGCACTGTTTTACATAATGTATCTTGTTGCATGGAGAATTTTTGAAGATAATGACAAAGCATTTAAAGTCACATCAATTATAACAATTTTGGGAATTATTAATGTTCCTATAATTAAGTATTCAGTAGATTGGTGGAATACATTGCATCAACCAGCTTCAATCAACATACTCTCGAAGTCTTCAATTCACATATCAATGCTGTTTCCATTAATGACAATGACTGCGGCATTTGCCCTATTTTCTCTACTGATTTTTTTAATGAAATATAATACAGAACTGATAAAAATTAAGAATAAAGGGTTAGATAGATTATGATTGAAAATTTATTTTTTATGAATGGATATGGGCTGTATGTTTGGTCAGCATTTTCGTTTACTTTAATAAGTTTTTTGACACTTTTTTTGGTTATCAAAATTCAATACAAAAAAGAAAGAAATAAATTTTTAGCAAAATTTGGATCTTTAGATTCTGAGAGAGCAGCTTTTGCAAAATCTCAAAGTATAAATAAAGAAATTTTGTCAAATACTTCAAACATTTAACTTTTGAAACATGTATGGGCGAAAAGTTAAATTAAGATTTTTTTTTATATTATTAATAATAACAACCTTAACGTTATCAGTCTTTTTATTAGTTAAGTCTTTAGAAGAAAACGTTATTTTTTTTAAGTCTCCAACAGAAATTAAAACTTTAAGTGAAATTGATAAAAAGAAAATTAGAATAGGTGGAATGGTTAAAAAAGACTCTATAACTATGATTTCGAAAGAAATTAAATTTATTGTTACAGATTTTAAAAACGAGATAAATGTTGTTTATTCTGGGGTCGTACCGAACCTTTTTGCTGAGGAGAAGGGCGTTGTTGCTGAGGGATATTTAAAAGATAAAAATTTTTTTTTAGCTACAAAAATTTTGGCTAAACATGATGAAAATTATATGCCGCCAGAGGTTAAGGCGGCATTAGAGGAGAAATAAATTTGGCGAGTTTAATAGGTTCTTATTCATTAAGTTTTGGACTTCTTTTTTCAATTTTAATTATTTTTTTTTCAGTTAAAAATTTAAAAGATGCTGAAATCTTAGACAAAAAGATAATAACTTTTACATTTATTCAATTTTTCTTAGTAGTCATAAGTTTTTTTGGATTAATTATCTCTTTTATTAACTCAGATTTTAGCAACGAAACTGTTTTTAATCACTCTCATACAACCAAACCATTATTTTATAAAATTTCAGGAACTTGGGGTAATCATGAGGGTAGCCTATTGTTATGGTTGCTAGTATTAACTTTGTTTATTTCAATTTTTTTAATTAAATCTAATCAACAACCAAAAAAGTACAGAATTTTTACCTTATTATTTCAACAAATAATAATTGTAGGTTTTTTTATTTTTTTGATTAAGACTTCAAGCCCATTTAATTATATTTTTCCAGCACCAAATGAGGGTTTAGGCTTGAACCCAATTTTACAAGACCCTGCTTTAGCAATACATCCACCAATTCTATATTTAGGTTATGTAGGTTCTTCAATAATTTTCTCGTCAGCTCTTGCTGCCATGGTTACATCATATGTTTCAAAAGAATGGGCAAAGCATATTAAACAATGGGTTTTAGCATCTTGGGTTTTTCTCACACTAGGAATTTTACTTGGATCTATTTGGGCATATTATGAATTAGGTTGGGGAGGTTTTTGGTTTTGGGATCCAGTTGAAAATGTATCTTTAATGCCATGGTTTGCGCTAACAACTTTACTTCACTGTATTTTAGTTTTGGAGAAGAAGAAAATATTAACTTCATGGGCCATGATATTGTCAATTGCAACTTTTGCTTTGAGTATGAGTGGTACTTTTTTAGTAAGATCTGGAATTTTAAATTCAGTTCATACATTTGCCAATGATCCAGAGAGAGGTTTATTTATATTAATTTTTCTTTTTACACTTATTTTTTTATCTATTTTTATTTTCATTTTTTTTCATTCAGAAAAAGAAAAATTAGAAAATAATTTTTTTTGGTTAAGCAAGGAGACATCTATTTTAATTAATAATTGGTTTATGATGTATTTTTTATCAGTAGTTTTAATAGGAACAATTTATCCAATATTTCTAGAAGTTATAACTGCAAATAAAATATCCGTCGGACCACCTTTTTATAACAAACTCATATTACCTTTCTTAATTCCATTTTTAATAGCTATGGCAATTGGACCCAATCTGAATTGGGTTAAATCAGATTTTAAAGATAAGTTTTATATGACTATATTTTTAATAATATCTTTTTTGTTATCAGCAGTAATAATTAAACAATTTGATATAAATTTTTTGATAAACACAATTTTGGTTACTTCTGCTTTCTTCTTATTTTTTTCTACTTCTAGAGAATTTTTTGTCAAAAGATTTAGAAATTTATCTCAGAACATTGCTCATTTTGGTTTTAGCTTATTAATTCTGAGTATTTTATTTAATAATATTTTTTCTAATGAGGTAATTACTAACCTAAAAATTGGTGAAACATTCACGGCTGAAAAATTCACGATTAACTTTGAGAATATTGAGCAAGAAGATGAAAAAAACTTCAAAGCAATTATAGGAAAATTTAATGTACAAAATTTGGATGGGTCATCAGATATCCTCAATCCTGAGTTAAGAATATATAATCAACCAAATATAATTACGAGTGAGGCTGATATTAAAACTAACTTACTCACAGATAAATTTATGACGATGAATTATGTTCAGAACCAGGAATATTTTAATGTTAGATATCAAGTTAAACCTTTTATGATTTGGATATGGATTTCAGTAATATTAATAAGTTTAGGTGGTTTTTTAAGTTTTTTTAAAAAAAGATATGAAATCTAAATTTATTCCATTAATTTTAATCTTAATTTTTTTAATTACTTTTGTAATTTTTTTCAAAGGTTTAAAAAATTCAAATATTTATACTCCGGACACCAATTTAAAAAAAGAAGTTCCATCATTCAAGTTAAAATCTTTTGAGGATAATTCTGTTGTTATCTCAGAAAAAATTTTTAAAGATAACGATTATTATTTTATGAACATTTGGGCATCATGGTGTATCCCCTGCAAGGAGGAACATAAATTTTTAATGGAGTTAAAAAAAGACGACAAAATCGAATTAATAGGATTTAATTATAAAGATAACTTTACAAATGCCTCAAGTTTTTTAAAAGATTTGGGGAATCCTTACGATATAATTGTATCAGATAAAGATGGTACAGCCTCAATTGAATGGGGTGCTTATGGGGTGCCAGAAAGTTTTTTGGTATATCAAAATAAAATTATAAAAAGATTTATTGGACCAATAAACAATGAGGATTTATTAGAAATTCAAAAAATAATTAGATGAAATTTAATAATATATTTTTGATTGTAGCTATAATTTTAAATTTTAATTTCTTAAAGGCAGATGAAATTAAAACTGAAAATGAAATAGCAAAAAATTTAAGATGCTTAATTTGTCAAGGCCAGTCAGTGTATGACTCAGATTCAGAATTCGCGATAAGTCTAAAGTTAGTTATCAAAAATAAAATCCAAGAAGGTCTAAGTGAGGATCAAATATATAATTTTTTAAAAATGAAATATGGAGAATGGATATTGTATGATCCTATTTTCAACAGAAATACTTATTTTTTATGGTTATTGCCTATCTTGATATTCTTAGCGGGTGGTGCAATAATCATTAAAAGGTTTTATAATAAAAAATAATCTTAATTAAGTACCATGAGTTTAAAAAGAATTTTTTTAGTTTTATTGATTTTGACTTTACCTTCAAAGTTAATTGGAGATACTGATATTGATGATAACAACCATCAATTTAATCTATACTTTGGGAATTTTGATTTTAGTGATGACAAACAAAAAGCAACATTGCTTGGTTTCCAGCACCAAAATGAAAATTTAAATAGAAATACATTTTTAGGGAATATTTCTCCTGTAACAGGAGGTTTTATAACTGAAAATTCTGCAGCATATATTTACACAGGTGTAGAATGGAATATGGACATGGGCCCATTTTTCTTCACTCCAAGCTTTACTCCTGGACTTTACCATGAAGGCGATGGAAAGGATCTTGGACATGTTCTTGAATTTAAGTCTGAATTACAGCTTTCTTATAAAACTACAGATACGACAAATTTTGCTGTATCATATAATCATGTATCTAATGCTAGTTTAGGGGATAAAAATCCTGGGGCAAATAGTTATATGTTTAACTTCCTCAAAAAGTTCTAAATAAAATTTATGAATTTAAAAGATTGCCATAATTTTAGTGACTTTAGAAAATTAGCTCAAAAAAGACTACCATCACCAATCTTTCATTATATTGATGGTGCAGCAGATGATGAAGTTACATATGCTAGGAATACTAGTGCATTCGACGATGTGGATTTAGTTCCTAATGTTTTAAGAGGAGTTGAAGAAGTCGACCTGTCTACTACGATATTTGGAAAAAAATTAGATTTACCTTTTTATTTATCACCAACAGCTTTACAGAGACTTTTTCATTATGATGGAGAAAGAGCGGTTGGAAAAGCTGCAAAAAAATTTAATACAATGTTTGGTGTTTCTGCTTTAGCTACAGTAAGCGTTGAGGAAATTTCTTCAATGATTGATACACCTAAAATGTTTCAGTTTTATTTTCATAAAGATAGAGGTCTAAACGACTCTTGTTTAGAAAGAGCTAAAGCAGCAAATTTTGATGTGATGGCATTAACAGTTGATACTATTACTGGAGGAAATAGAGAGAGAGACTTAAGAACAGGATTTACCTCTCCACCAAAGTTAACTTTAGCAAGTTTATATAGTTTTGCTACTAAACCGATGTGGGGAATTAATTATCTAACAAAAGGTAAGTTTGAATTACCTCACTTACAAGATTTTGTGAAAGAGGGTACCGATGTTAACTCATCAATTGGAAATTATTTTTCAACTATGCTGGATCAATCTATGAATTGGAAAGATGCTGAAAATCTTTGCTCTAAATGGGGAGGTCATTTCGCTCTCAAAGGAATTATGAGTGTTGAAGATGCAAAAAGAGCAGTAGACATAGGATGTACAGGTATAATGGTATCAAATCACGGCGGAAGACAGTTAGATGGATCTAGAGCGCCTTTTGATCAACTTGCAGAAATTGTTGATGCAGTTGGTGATAAATTAGATGTCATTTGTGAAGGTGGAATTCATAGAGGTACTCATATGCTAAAAGCATTATCATTAGGTGCTAAAGCTTGTTCAGGTGGAAGATTATATCTTTATGCTTTAGCAGCTGGAGGTCAAGCAGGTGTCGAAAGAGCTTTAGAAAAATATAAAGCTGAACTAGTGCGTGATATGAAACTTATGGGGTGCACCAAGATTAGTGATCTAAATAGAAGTAATTTAAGATTCAGAAAATAGTGGCTTTAAAAGATTGCTATAATTTTAATGATTTTAGAAATCTAGCAAAAAAAAAACTTCCTTCACCGATTTTTCATTATATTGACGGCGGTGCCGATGATGAGACAACCTTAAAAAGAAACACTGAAGCTTTTAACCAATGTGATTTAGTTCCAAATATCCTGGCAAATGTTGGCAAGCCAGATTTATCAACCACCATATTCGGCAAAAAAATTGATATGCCAATTTTTTTATCTCCTTGTGCAATGCAAAGATTATACCACCATGACGGAGACAAAGCTTCAGCTAGAGCAGCTGAAAAATTTGGAACTTTTTATAGTATGTCAACAATGGCAAACAATACTATAGAAGAGATTTCAAATATTTCTGGTGGGCCAAAATTGTTCCAATTGTATGTGCACAAGGATCAATCAATAACAGATGATTTAATAGATAGATGTAAAAGATCAGGATTTAATGGAATGTGTTTAACTGTTGATACATTAGTTGCAGGAAATAGAGAAAGAGATCATAGAACCGGATTTACAACACCACCTAAATTGACTTTGCAAAGTTTAATGAGTTTTGCATCACATCCTAGTTGGGTTTTTAATTATTTAACACATGGAAAATTTAAATTAGCTAATGTGGCATCAAAGACTGATAAAGGGACTAACATCGCTAAATCTGTTATAGAATATATTAATGAGCAATATGATCCCTCAATGAATTGGAAAGATGCAGAGTACTGCGTTAAAAAATGGAATGGTCCTTTTGCATTAAAAGGAGTCATGAGTGTTGATGACGCAAAAAGAGCAATTGATATTGGTTGCACTGCAATTATGATTTCAAATCATGGAGGTCGTCAGCTGGATGGATCTCGATCACCCTTTGATCAAATTAAAGCAATTTCAGATGCAGTTGGAGATAAGCTGGAAATAATCCTAGACGGTGGAGTAAGGAGAGGGACACACGTCCTAAAAGCCTTAGCAGCTGGAGCAAAAGCCTGTAGTTTTGGAAAAATATTCTTGTTCTCTTTAGCCGCAGGTGGACAGCAAGGAGTTGAGCATTTATTGAGAAACATGCACGATGAGATAAATAGAAATATGGTATTAATGGGTTGTAAAAATTTAAAAGAGTTGAATAGTTCAAAATTAATTTATAGAAATTAGGCTTAAAAATAAAAATTATGAAACTAGCTAAAAGTTTAGAGAGATTAGGAACAGAGTCTGCATTTACAGTCCTTGCAGAAGCGAAAAAATTGGAAGCTCAAGGTAAACCAATGATCCATTTAGGATTGGGGCAACCAGACTTTAAAACTCCAAAACATGTTGTTGAGGCAGCCAAGAAAGCACTTGATGATGGACATCATGGATATGTAATGTCGAATGGAATTCCTGAATGTCGACAAGCTGTTACAAGGTGGATAAAAAAACGTTACAATGTTGACATCAATTTTGAGAGAATTTTAATCATGCCAGGCGGTAAGCCAACAATGAGTTATGCTATTCAATGCTTTGGTGAACCTGGAGCAGAGATTATACACCCAACACCTGCTTTTCCAATTTATGAGTCAATGATTAATTATACAGGCTCAACTTCAGTCCCATATGACTTAACAGAAAATAAAGATTTGAAATTCGATCCAGACAAAATATTATCTATGATAACAGATAAAACTCGTTTGTTAATTTTGATAAATCCTAATAATCCAACAGGGAGCTTTGTTGAGAAAAAAGACGTAGATGTTTTAGCTGATGGTCTGAAAAAACACCCTCATGTAACAATTTTAAGTGATGAAATTTATAGTAGACAAATTTTTGATGGAAAAGAAATGCCAACATTTTTTAATTATCCTGAGTTGAGAGAAAGATTAATTGTATTAGAGGGATGGAGCAAAGCTTACTCAATGACTGGGTGGAGACTTGGTTGGAGTTTTTGGCCAGAGCATTTAGTTGAACATGTTAATAAATTATTAATTAATAGTGTTTCATGTGTTAATGCTGCAGCTCAATTTGCTGGTATCGCAGCATTGGACGGACCAGATGATTCAATTGATGCAATGATGGAAAAATTTACTCAAAGAAGAGACCTAATTTATAAAGGTTTAAATGATTTACCAGGTGTAGAATGTAGTTTACCCGGAGGAGCTTTTTATGCATTTCCTAAAGTAATCGGTACAGGCATGAATGGTGCAGAGTTTGCAAGAAAGGCTATGCATGAAGCAGGAGTTGCAATAGTTCCAGGATCAGCTTTTGGTGAAACTTGCCAAAATTATGTTAGATTTAGTTTTGCTGCATCAAGAGATAATATTTCACAAGCATTGGAAAATATAAAGAAAATGCTATCTAAATAAGGTATATTTTTTTAGCATTATTTATTAATATCACTTCTTATGAACGATCATGTACAAGCTGAGTTAAAAAAAATTTTTAATGGAAGATTTTCAACTTCTGTATCTACAAGAACAAATTATGCAAGAGGTGAAGATACTTATGATCCAATTTTATCAAAAGCTGTAGTATTCCCAGAAACTAATCAGGAAGTTTCTCAAATATTAAGACTATGTAATGAACATAAAATTCCTGTGGTGCCATTTGGTACAGGTACCTCTTTAGAAGGTAATGTGGTTGGAAATGAAAAAGGGATAACCATAAGCCTTGAAAAAATGAATAAAATTTTAAGTGTTAATGCTGAGGATTTTGATTGTCGAGTGCAAGCATGTGTCACAAAAGAACAATTGAATGAATATCTTAGAGAGGATGGTGTATTTTTTCCAATTGATCCAGGTGCTAATGCAGCAATCGGAGGTATGGCTTCCACATCGGCTTCAGGAACAATGGCAGTTAAATACGGCACTATGAAAACGGTAATTACTGGTCTGACTGTTGTTTTGCCTAATGGAGATATTATTAATACAGGAGGAAGAACTAAAAAAACGTCGGCGGGTTATAATCTAACTAATTTATTTATTGGTTCTGAAGGAACTCTAGGAGTAATAACGGAAGTTCAATTAAGACTTTCTCCCATACCAGAGAGTATAATGTCAGCTGTCTGTCACTTCCCAACTTTAGAAAAAGCAGTTCAAACTGCGCAACAAGTTATTCAATACGGGGTCCCAATCGCAAGAATTGAAATGTTAAATAAAGACCAAATGGGAATAAGTATAAATTATTCAAAATTAAAAGATATTGAGGAAACGCCGACATTATTTTTTGAATTTCATGGATCAGAATTATCTAATAATGAAAATATCAAAATAGTAGAGGAAATATCTAAAGATAATAATGGAAGCTCTTTTAAGTGGGCAAAAGATTTAGAGGAAAGAAATAAACTCTGGCAAGCAAGATGGGACGTTTACTATTCTGTAAAAGCTTTGATAAATAATGGAAGAGTATATTCAACAGATGTGTGTTTACCTATCTCAAATATAACAGAATGTGTAAATTATGCAGAGGAACAAGCTAAAAAGTTTGGACTTAGAGCTCCAATGGTGGGCCACCTAGGAGATGGAAATTTTCATGTATTATTACCTTTTGATCCTGAAAAAAAAGAAATGTATAAAAAAATAAGAGAATTTAACGACTTATTAATAAAAAAGGCCTTAGATCTTAAAGGAACAATTACAGGAGAACATGGTGTAGGCCTTCATAAAAAAGAATATCTTTTAAAGGAGCATGGAGACAACATCCCTGTTATGAAATTAATTAAAAGAAGCATTGATCAAAACAATATAATGAATCCAGGCAAGATATTTGATCTTAATTAACAAAAATAATTTATGAAAAAAATTTTGATTACAAGAAAATTAATCAAAGAAAGTGAAGATAAAGCTTCAAAAACATTTGACCCAATATTCAATTCTAATGATGAGTTATACTCACAATCAAAAGTTATAGAGATGAGTCAAGGTTGTGACGGTATACTATCCTCTTTAACCGATAAGATGGATAAAGAGACTATTGATAAGTTGCCAGATACAATAAAAATTATTTCAAATTTTGCTGTTGGTTTCGGAAATATAGATTTGGAAGCAGCAAAAAAAAGAGGAATTGCAGTTACTAATACACCTGAAGTTTTATCAGACGCAACAGCTGAGATTGGTATTCTTTTAATATTAGGAGCTTGTAGAAGGGCTGCAGAAGGAATCGAGTCTGCCAGAGAAGGTGGATGGAAATGGTCTGCAGATTATCTGATTGGTAAGCAATTAACCGGTACAAGGCTTGGAGTTTTAGGAATGGGTAGAATTGGACAGAAAATTGCGAGGATTGCAAAATCATTGGGAATGATTATTCACTATCATAACCGGTCAAAACTGAGCGAGGAAAAAGAGCAAGGTGCCATTTATCATGATAATTTGAAAAGTCTTTTTTCAGTGTCAGATGTTTTATCTATTTGTTGTCCAGCAACTAAAGAGACTGAAAATATGATTAATAAAGAGACAGTTGAGTATTTCCCTAAAGGAGCAGTAATCACTAATGTTGCAAGAGGTGATATTGTTGATGATGATGCATTGATAGATGCACTTAATAGAAGAAAAATTTATGCCGCAGGACTTGATGTTTACAAGAATGAGCCAAATTTAAATCCAGGTTACTTAAAGATCAAGTCAGCCTTTATTTTACCCCACTTAGGCAGTGCAACTAAAGACACCAGAATTGCGATGGCAAACCTTGCGATAGATAATATTGACGAGTTCTTCAAGACAGGAAATTGCATCAATAAAGTAAATTAATTCTACTACAGATTGAAATTAATTTAAATTCTGCGACATCTACCCCATTTTTTGGAAAGACTCTAAATTGAATCTGTGCTTAAATTGATAGAGTTAATTAACTTTAATAGGAGTAATAATGACAAAAGAAAATAAATCATTGAAGGTGAAAACATCTTCAAGACGTAAGTTCTTTAAAACTGCTGCTAAAGCTGGTGCTGTAGCTGCAGCCGCGGTTGCAATGCCAAACATAGCAACTGCTGGCGGTCATAAAACTTTAAAGATGCAAGCTGCATGGCCAAGTGGAGCAAACATCTTTTTTGAAATGGCCGGTGACTACTGCAAAATGGTAGATGAGATGTCTGGAGGTACACTTAAGATTGATCTTCAACCAGTTGGAGCAGTCGTAAAGACTTCAGAAATCGGACAAGCAGTAAGTTCTGGTGTAGTAGATATGGGTCACTGGGTGACTGCATATTGGTATGGTAAAAATCCAGCTGCATCATTATTTGGAACTGGTCCTTCATACGGTATGTCATCTCAAGAGGTTATGGGATGGATGGAGTATGGTGGAGGAAGAAAACTGTATGACGAAACTCTTGCAAAAGTAGGTTTCGATTACATTGGTTTTTTCCATATGCCTATGCCAGCACAGCCTTTTGGTTGGTTCAAAAAGAACGTAACAAAAGTATCTGATGTTAAAGGTATGAAGTACAGAACAGTTGGTCTAGCGACTAACGTTTTGACTGCGATGGGAATGGTAGTTAGACAATTACCAGGTGGTGAAATTCAGCCAGCTATGAAAACTGGTTTGATTGAAGCTGCTGAGTTTAACAACCCAACTTCAGACTCTCAATTTGGTATGCAAGACGTTTCTAAGCACTATCACTTAGGAAGCTTCCACCAATCTCAAGAGATGTTTGAGATTCCAGTTAACAAAAAAACATACAATAGTTTATCACCTGCGCACCAAGCGATATTGAAAAATGCTGCTTATGCTGCAAACAGTGATAACTACTTTAAAGCTTTAGTAAGATACTCAGCTGACTTAGCTAAGTTGATGAATGAGCATAAAGTAAATGTTTACCAAACTTCAGATGAGATTTTGGCTCAACAATTAAAAGGTTGGGATAAAGTAATTGGTGACTTTAATAAGAAAGATCCTTTCTTTAAGAAAGTTGTTGATTCTCAAAAAGCTTATGCGAAGAGAGTAATGAAGTACTTGCTGATGAATCAGCCTAATTACAAACTTGCATATGAAAATGAGTTTGGTCCAATTGGAAAAGTTAAGATATAATTAACTTTTATAAATTTTAATGAGGGGGCTTCGGCCCCCTTTTTTATTTGATTAATTCAAGACAATTCAATAAGAGTCTATATCTATGATGAGATCTTACATAAAATTCGCTGATCGTTTGAGTGTCTCCATGGGTAAAGCATTCTCGTGGTGTATAGTAATTTTGATGGGCGGAACATGCTATGAAGTTTTTATGGCGTATGCTTTGAATGCCCCAACCTTGTGGAATTTCGATTTTAGTCTTCAGATGTATGGTGCAATTTTTATGATGGCAGGAGCTTATACTTTATGCACCGAAGCGCATGTTAGAGGAGATGTTATATACAGATTATTTTCTCAGAGAACGCAAGCTTGGATAGATGTTGTTTTATATTTTATTTTCTTCTTCCCAGGCGTTATTGCTTTAGCTTTTTATGGTTTTGAATATGCAGCATTGGCATGGAAAATTAAAGAAACAAGTTGGAATAGTCCTGCACAAATTCAAATTTATATGGCAAAATCTTTAATACCATTATCTGGAGCACTTTTAACACTTCAAGGAATTGGTGAGGTATTTAGATGTATCATTTGTATTCAAACAGGTAGTTGGCCTGAAAGAGGAACAGAGCGTGATGCTGAGGAAACTGAAAAAGTATTAATGAGAACTTCACAAGAAGGAAACAAAGAAGATGTTATTTAGTCTTACAAATCCAGAAGTAGCAATTATGATGATGGGAATATTTCTATTTGCCGTCTTATTAGGTTTTCCTATTGCTTTCACGTTAATGGCAATGGGTTTAGGTTTTGGATACTACGCATATTTTGATCCGACTAAGATGGAGCATCTGTTTGATAACAGGATATTTCAACTTTTTGTCCAAAATACTTATACTGTAATGGATAACAATGTGTTAACCGCAGTCCCCCTCTTTTTATTTATGGGGTATTTAGTTGAGAGAGCTGGGATTGTTGCAAAGTTATTTTTTGCAATAAGATTAGCATCTCACAAACTTCCAGCTTCAATGGCAGTTGCTGCATTGATTACCTGTGCACTATTTTCAACCGCAACAGGTATCATAGGAGCAGTAGTAACGTTAATGGGTCTTCTCGCTTGGCCAGCAATGATTAAAGCTGGTTATGATAAAAAATTTGCATCTGGAATTATTTGTTCAGGAGGTTGTCTAGGAATTTTAATTCCACCTAGCATTATGTTGATCGTTTATTCTGTAATTGCCCAATTGTCGCCTTTACGATTATTTGCAGCTGCAATTTTCCCAGGATTAATGTTAGCAGGACTTTATATCGGTTATGCGGTATTTAGGGCTTGGATGAATCCTTCGATAGCTCCAAAACCTGCAGCAGAAGAAATTCCTCCTACTGCAGTAATTATGAAAGAAGTTTTAGTTTCTTTCTTACCATTATTTTCTTTAATAATCCTAGTTTTAGGAACAATACTTGCAGGTATAGCAACCCCAGCAGAGGCAGCCGCTGTTGGTGCATTTGGCTCATTAGTGCTTTCATATTTTTATAAAACACTTAAATGGAAAAATTTTAAAGAGTCAGTTTTTCTTACAGCAAAAACAACAGCCATGATTATGTGGTTGTTCATTGGTTCTTGGACATTTGCCTCAGTATTTTCATACTTGGGTGGTCACGAAGTTTTTGAGCATTTTTTCAAATCTTTAAATTTACAGCCTTGGCAGTTTTTAGTTATTACCCAATTAATTATATTTTTATTGGGATGGCCCCTAGAATGGACCGAGATATTAATCATATTTGTGCCGATATTTTTACCATTAGTTGAATTTTTTGGAGTTAATCCATATTTTTTTGCAATGTTAATCGCATTAAATTTACAAACCTCATTTCTGACACCCCCCATGGCAATGTCAGCTTATTATTTGAAAGGAGTTCAATCAAAGAATGTTGAACTTATGGAAATTTTTGGAGGTATAATGCCTTTCTTAGGAATTGTAATTTTAGCGATGGTTCTGATGTATTTATTCCCAGGAATAGCACTTTGGTTACCAGAGACATTATTTGCAAATTAATTTTAAATGACAGATATATTTTCTTTAAGTCTTGAGGAACTAGCAAAAAAGATAAAAGATGCCCAACTTACATCAGTCGAAGTTTGTGAAAAATATATTGAACGAATAGATAAGTTTGAAAAAGATGTAAAAGCCTGGGCACATTTTGATAAAAAAGTTCTGTTAGAAAAAGCAACTGAGGCTGATGATCATAGAAGATCAGGAAAACCAGTAGGACCACTGCATGGAGTGCCGATAGCAGTAAAAGATATTATTGGAACTGTTGATATGCCTACTGAGTGTGGAACTGTAATCAGGAAAGGAAAATCATATTCTCAAAATGCTGAAATAATTGATTTGCTTCATGCATCAGGAGCAATTGTCATGGGCAAGACAGCAACCTCAGAACTTGCTTACCTAGGACCTCCAGCTACAACTAATCCTCACGACAAAGATAGAACACCGGGTGGTTCATCTAGTGGATCAGCAGCTTCGGTTGCTTCCTTTATGGCACCAGCTTCTATTGGTTCTCAAACAGGAGGATCTGTAATAAGACCAGCGTCTTATTGTGGTGTAGTTGGTTATAAACCAAGCTATGGACTAATTTCAAGAAATGGAGTTCTAAGAACCTCATACAGCTTAGATCAAATTGGAATGTTTGGTCGTAAAGTTGAAGATGTAGCTATGTTAGCAAAGGTATTGATAAAGAAAGATAAATATGATCCAGCTACGATTCATTACTCTACAGAAAATATTTTAACTGAAACTAAGAAAGGTCCAATTTTTGAGCCTAAGTTTATTTTTTATAAAACTGATCATTGGAAAATTATTGATAAAAAATCACGAGAGTCTTTTGAATATTTTATTAAATCCTTTAAAAAAAATATTGAGATATTTGATACTCCCTCATATTTTAAGGATATACACAAATATCACCAAATTATTCATGAAACAGACTTAGCAAACAATTTTTCTGTTTATTTTCAAAAATTTAAAAAGAAACTTTCAAAGTATATGCAGGATGCTATTTTAAATGGAAATAAATACACCGCAAAAGAATACGCCGAGGCAATTGATTTTATGAAAAGAAGTTATGAGTCTTATGAAGAAGTATTTGAAGACTATCATGGAGTATTATCGCCATCTAGTCCAGGTGTTGCACCTAAAGGATTAAAGAGTACTGGAACAGCAGAATTTAACAAAGTTTGGTCTTATCTAGGTACCCCTTGTATATCACTGCCTTTACTTGAGGGTGAAAATAATCTACCATTAGGAGTTCAATTAATTGGTAGCAAATATGATGACCATAGATTTTTAGGTGTTGCCAATTGGCTTGAAAAGGAGTGTCAGGATTAATTATATGAATAAAATAACAACAATAATAGGTTTGTCATTTGCTGTTTTCTTTTTAATTGGTTTAGCGACTACTCTTACTAGATCAATGATGATTGGTTTTTTAGATGTAATTCCAGTTTATTTGTTGATGGGCGCTGCCATCATAATGATGATTTACGAAGCCTTCTTTGATAAAAGTTAATTTGTCGTAAATTGAATAATTCGAAAAAAAATTTTTTTTCATTTTCTTTATTATTTATTCAGCCAATTTTTATGGCTAGTAATCTTGTTGTAGCTAGAGGTGGTGTCGAGTTTGTACCGCCAATATCATTAGCTTTTTGGAGATGGACACTAGTTTTTTTAATATTATTACCGTTCACACATATAACATTGAAAAAAAATTTTAAGATTATTAAAAAAGAATATAAAAAATTATTTTTTTTAGGCTCAATGGGATGTGGAGTATGTGGAGCCTTTCCATTTTTAGCAGGTGAGACTACAACTGTGACTAATATGGGAATTATTTACACATCTTCACCCGTGTTCATAATTTTGATTTCATACTTTTTTTTTCATGAAAAAATAAATTTTACAAAAATAATTGGATTAATCGCATGTTTGATAGGAGTCTTTATAATCATTATAAAAGGAGATTTAAATTTATTAATAAATTTACAATTCACAATTGGTGATTTATGGATGTTAGCTGCCGCTATTGGATGGGCATTATATTCAATTTATTTGTTTTACTGGAATTCAGAACTAAAAATTTTTGAGAGATTTACCTTAATATCATTTTTCGGAGCTTTAAGTTTATTACCATTCTATATAGGTGAGGAAATATTTTATAAACAGACAGTTTTTATGCCTAAATTTTATTTTTGGGTAATCTTTGCTGCTATTTCGCCAGGGATAATTGCTTTTACACTTTACACTGTTGCCCAAAAAAAATTAGGCGCGTCTTTAACAGGCTTCACTCTTTACGTTTTTACAGTTTATGGAGCAATTTATGGTTATTTTTTATTTGATGAAAAATTTGAAAATTATCATTTCATCGGAACAATCCTGGTATTTTTTGGCATATACTTAGCAAAGAAAAAAAATGTTAAAAAAGTCTAGGAATATTTTGTTGTTATTTTTTCAAGTAATTATTTTTGTCTATTTTTTAATTTTAGTTTTTTTATATTTTTATCAGAGAAATTTATTATATCATCCAAACGAAAATAATTATTCTGGTGATCAAATATCAGTTCCTATTGAAAAAGTAAAAATCAAGACGGATGATGATATTGATTTATTGGGCTGGTTTCATGAAAAAGACTTAGAAAAATATAAAACGGTTTTATTCTTTCACGGAAATGCTGGCTCCCTTGAAAATAGAATTCATAAATTAAACCATTTCCATAAAATGAATGTAAATTTTTTAATAATTGCTTGGAGAGGATTTAGTGGAAATAAAGGTAAACCATCTGAGGAGGGCCTTTATAAAGATGGAAGAAGTGGAATAAATTGGCTGGTTAAAAAAGGTGTAAAGGAAGAAAATATTGTTATTTATGGCGAGTCATTAGGAACTGGTGTTGCAACTCATTTGTCACAAAATAAAAATTTTGCTGGCGTTATATTGGAAACTCCTTTTACTTCTATGATTGATGCAGCCAAAACCTTTTATCCGTATGTACCTGTAAGTTTATTATTGAAAGATAAATTTGATAATAAAAGCAAAATTAAGAATATAAATGCTCCAATTTTAATAATGCATGGTGAGGCTGATCAAATAGTTCCATTTTTTATGGGAAAAAAAATGTATGAAAAAGCTAATGAACCGAAATATTCTTATTTTACAAAACATGACAATCATATGATGGAGTACGATGAAAACCTTGTTAAAGCTCTAAACTCATTTTTAAAAAGTTTAAATTAAGCCACAATCTTAACAAATATACTCCAAGAATTTAATTTAATAAAAAGATAATGAAAAGATTATTTGTTTTTTTTATTGTGTTCTGTGTTTTTATCACCAACCTTTATTCACAAGACGAATTTTTTCAACCAGACGATTTATTTCACATAGATCACATGGATTCACATAACAAAGAATTTAGCTTATATTTTAAAGGTAGAGAAAAATCTATTTTAGCAAGAGGCGAAAATGAAAATTATATAAATGATTATCCAAAGGATCTTTATATTTATAATCATTTAACAAAGTCCTCTTCACCTCTAATTTCTTATGAGTGGTTTCCTTCGCAAGCTAAATATCTTTTACAAGAATATGATTTTCCAGTGTTTCCAGATGATTTTGCATATTATTTATTAAAAGACGATAAAACATTAGTATTGATTAGCGCCGTGAAAAGTCTAAATGCTAATTTTAAATATGACATTGCCAGTAAAAAACTAGAGCTTTACCCAACCACTGGTAAATTCGACTTTATAATCTCCTCATTTTCTAAAGATTGTGGTCATTATAAATTTGAGGATAATTATAAATGTAATATCTACAAACCTTTGATCTCTAGCAATTTAATCAATTAATTTGAGTAAAAGCCTTGGCAAATTTTTCTGCTTCGAACAACTGTAAGTCGTCTTCTTTTTCACCCAAACCTAGTGCAATAATTGGAATTTTATATTTTTTTGCTAGCGCTAACAAAATTCCTCCCTTGGCTGTGCCATCTAATTTTGTCATCACGATACCGGTTATTGGGATGATTTTATTAAATTCTTCGACTTGATTTAATACATTTTGTCCTGAAGTTGCATCTAAAATTAGGATAACATTATGAGGCGCGTTGGGATCTATTTTTTTTGTGACATTCGCTATCTTTTTATATTCTTGCATTAAATTTTTTTTATTTTGGAGTCTTCCCGCAGTATCTATTAAAACTTGATCAAAATTATTTTTAATAGCTTCATCTACTGCTTTAAAAGCAACTGAGGCGGGATCAGCTCCTTGAGACGATTTTACTATTTGAACATCTACTTTACTTGCCCAATTTTCTAGTTGTTCAATCGCAGCGGCACGAAATGTATCTGAAGCTGCAAATATGACTTTACTGCCGTTGTTCCTTAATATCTTTCCTATTTTACCAATAGTTGTTGTTTTCCCAACGCCGTTTACCCCAGAAATTAATGTTGCATTAAGCTTTTCTTTTTTCTCGAAAAAGGATTTATTTTCTAAAGGTTTCATCAAAGAAATTATGTATTCTTTTAAAATAGAGTTTATCTCTTTAGATAGATCTTTATTTGGATCAATTTTTTTTCTAGAAATTATTTCTTTTATTTCAGAGGCAGCTTCAACCCCCACATCTGATTGAATTAAAAATTCCTCAATTTTATTTAAATTTTCGTCATTAATTTCTTTTTTGACAATTATTTCTTTAAGTCCCGATGTAAACGCTGATGCACTTTTCTTAAATCCGATTTTAAATTTATCAAAGATTCCCATTACAATTTTATATTTATTTCTTTAATATTTGAAACAGGTCCTTTCATGTGAATAGAATCATTTTCATCTATAGAAATTGATAATTTTCCAGTTGCAAACTCTATATCAGTTTTATTTTCTGTAAGATTATTTAATTTACCTGCATATGCTGTAGCACACGCTGCAGTTCCGCAAGCTTTAGTAAGACCAGCTCCTCTTTCCCAAACTTTTACTTTGATCAAATTTTTATTAAAAATTTGCGCAATCGTTACGTTACATTTTTCTGGGAAGATTTCGTGATTTTCTATCTCAGGGCCAATTTTCTCTATATTGAAATCCTCAATCTTTTTAACAAAAAAAACAATATGTGGATTACCCACATTAATTGCAGTGCCACCTGAGTGCTCATTATTATTTGTATCAATAATTTTGATATTTAAGTTTTTTGTATCCATTTCTTTTGATAAAGGTATTTCATTCCATTTTAACTTTGCTTTCCCAATTTCTGTTGTAACAATTTTTTTTTCTAAAATTTCAGATTTTAATTTTCCTGATAGCGTATTTAGAATTATTGACTTGTTATTTTTTTCATTTGAAATCAAATTTGCAACACATCTAGTTCCATTTCCACATGCTCCAGACTCTCCTCCATCTGAATTAAAAAATTTTAAATTTGCATCTGCAGAACTATCTGGCTCAATAAATATTAGTTGATCACAGCCAATAAAATTTCTGTCACAAATTTTTACTATCTGATCTTTAGTCAGATTGGTAATTTTTTCTCTATTATCGATTATCACAAAATCATTACCCAATCCGTCCATTTTAAAAGCTTTGATGTCCATATATAGTTATTTAACTTATTTATTGACTTTTTGAACCTCTATTATAGTTTGTGGCAGTTTCCGCAAAAACATTAAATTTGCGGTGTCTTTGGAAACAAAGAGATCGACACTAGTCAGCGAGGGTTCGCCCACTAGTGCGATTACTGCTGTGTGTAATAAATATGTTTGAAAATTTAACAAATAAATTTGAGGAAGTTTTTTCCTCACTAAAAAAAACCCCATCACTTGATGAAAATCAGGTTGATGAGGGATTGAGAGGAATAAGACAAGCTTTATTAGAAGCTGATGTGTCTCTTGAAGTTGCCAAAGATTTTATTGAAAAGGTTAAACCAAAAGCATTAGGTCAAGAAATTATAAGATCAACATCACCTGGCGATATGGTGGTAAAAATTGTTTATGATGAATTAGTTAATCTTTTAGGTGAAAAAAATAATGATGTAAATTTAAATGCAGTTCCACCAGTGCCAATGATGCTGGTCGGGCTACAAGGTTCTGGTAAAACAACAACAACTGCAAAACTTGCGAGATATCTAGAGAATACAAAAAAAAAGAAAGTAATGATGGTCAGTTTAGATATTTACAGACCAGCCGCTCAAGAGCAGTTAAAATCTTTAGGTGAACAAAATAATATATTAACTCTTCCAATAATTGAAGGTCAACAACCCAGTGATATTTGTCAAAGAGCAATTAGTGCAGCAAATTTGAATGGCGCAGATATTATCTTATTTGATACCGCTGGTAGAACACAAATAGATTTGCAGATGATGAGTGAAATTAAACAAATTGAAAATGTCATTAAACCTGCGGAGACGTTTTTAGTTGCTGACTCTCTCACTGGACAAGTAGCCGCATCAGTAGCAAAAGAATTTAATAATACAGTAAATTTATCCGGAATTATTTTAACAAGGGCAGATGGTGATGCGAGAGGCGGGGCTGCTGTAAGTATGAAATTTGTTTCACAGGTTCCAATTAAATTTTTAGGTATTGGGGAAAAGATCGAAAATCTTGAAGTTTTTCACCCAGATAGAATTGCAAATAGAATTCTTGGGATGGGAGATATTGTTTCTCTTGTTGAAAAAGCAGCCCAAGATCTTGGGGAAGAAAATATAAAAAAAACAGAGGAAAATTTAAAAAAAGGACAATTCTCAATGCAAGATTATTTAACTCAACTGAGACAAATGAAAAAAATGGGAGGGATTGAAGGCATCATGTCTTTCATGCCAGGAGTTTCAAAGGTTAAATCTCAAATGGATGCGGCGGGTATTGATGAGAGTGTTATTACAAAAAATGAGGCTATAATTTTATCAATGACTAAAAAAGAAAGAGAGAACCCAAAAATAATTGATGGTTCTAGAAAAAAAAGAATTGCTAATGGCTCAGGAACTGATCCAGCCACGATCAATAAATTGTTAAAACAATTTAAAATGATGTCTGAAATGATGAAGAAGATGTCAAAAGGAAATCTGAAAGGTATGTCTGATAAAGGAATACCTCCAGAATTATTTAATCAATTAAAATAAAAAGGAGAGTAAATGTTAAAATTAAGATTATCTAGAGGTGGCACAAAAAAGAGGCCTGTTTATAAGGTTGTTGTAGCCGACAGTCGATTTGCTAGAGATGGTAGATTTATAGAGAAAGTAGGTTTTTTTAATCCATTGTTACCAAAAGAAAAAAAAGAAAGAATTGGATTAGAGGCTGAGAGAATAAAATATTGGTTGAGTCAAGGTGCACAACCTACAACAAGAGTAGCTAGAATTTTAGGTGAGAATGAATTGATGCCTATGCCTGCTAATGGGAATAACCCACAAAAAGCAATTCCTAAAAAAGATAGAAAAAAAGAAGGTTCGGAAGA
>CACIKE010000008.1 GCA_902587155.1 uncultured Pelagibacteraceae bacterium
GAAATTTTTTTACCTGAGACTGCACATAAAACATGGTCACCATTTTCAATTATTTTGAAATTATTTGGTAAATATTTTAATTTAGCTAATTTTTTCATGATTTATAGTTTATATATAATTATATGAAAGTTGGAGTAATAGGAAGCGGAGGGAGAGAGCATGCTATATGCATATCTCTAAAAAAATCAAAAAATATAGACAAAATTTACTGTTTTCCAGGAAATGCAGGTACTAGCTTTATCGCAGAAAATATTGAGATTGAACTGAATAATTTTGAGGAATTAAAAAGAGTTATCAAAGAACTAGGTATAGACATAGTAATAGTAGGTCCTGAAAAACCACTAGTAGATGGAATAGTAGACTTCTTGGAACTAAATAACATTAAAGTATTTGGTCCAGATCGTATTTCTTCACAACTTGAAGGTTCAAAAATTTTCACAAAAAATTTATGTAAAAAATATAATATCCCCACTGCAAAATTTGGAGTCTTCAATAGCATTCAGGAAAGTATTTCATTCTTAAATAATTGTAAATTTCCTGTAGTTGTTAAAGCTGACGGTTTAGCTGCTGGAAAAGGTGTCTATATTTGTGAAACTAATGGTCAATCCAAGAAAGCAGTTGAGGAAATTTTTAAAGGTAAATTTGGAGAAGCAAAACAAATTTTAATTGAAGAATTTTTAGAAGGTGAAGAAATGAGTTTTTTTATAATTTCTGACGGCATCAATTATAAAATATTTGGGACTGCCCAAGATCACAAACGAGCCTTGGAAGGAGATAAAGGTAAAAACACGGGAGGAATGGGAGCTTACTCACCATCTCGATTAGAAAGTGAAAAACTGGAAAAAAA
Organism: uncultured Pelagibacteraceae bacterium; assembly: GCA_902587155.1. GTDB lineage: Bacteria > Pseudomonadota > Alphaproteobacteria > Pelagibacterales > Pelagibacteraceae > Pelagibacter. The sequence continues at coordinate 848 of CACIKE010000008.1, forward strand.
GATTATAGAGAAAATAATTGAACCAACATTAAAAGGCTTAAAAGATATTAATAAAAAATTTAAGGGTTTTCTATATGCAGGATTAATGATTCTAGACGATGAGCCTTTTTTAATTGAGTACAATGTAAGAATGGGTGATCCTGAGTGTCAGACAATACTCCCAAGACTAAAAACCGATTTTTTAGACATAGTAGTCGCCACAGTAAATGAAAATTTAAAAAATATAAATTTAGAATGGTTTAAAGAAAAAAGCATTTGCATTGTTTTAGCTTCAAAAGGATATCCAGATAAATATAAAAATAATTTAGAAATACAAGGCCTTAAAGAAATTAAGCTCCAGAATAATGAATACATTTTTCACGCTGGAACTAAAATAAATAATTCAAAAATACACTCCAACGGTGGAAGAGTATTAAATTTTGTAATTAAATCAGACAATTTAAAAATTGGTAGAGATCAAGCCATAAGTTTAATCAATAAATTAAATTGGCAAAATGGATATTTTAGAAAAGATATTGGTTATAAAATTATATCAAGATGAGAATAATTTCTGGGAGATTTAAAGGAAAAAAATTATTATTACCTAAAGATAAAAACACTAGACCTTTAAAAGATTTGGTAAAGGAGTCGATTTTCAATCTTTTAGAACATTCAAAAAAAATGAAAGTAAATTTAAAAGGTTCTACAATTTTAGATTTATTTTCCGGTTGTGGATCTTTTGGAATAGAATGTTTGTCAAGAGAATCGAAGTATGTTTGTTTCTTTGAAAATTATTTTGAGGCTATTAAGATATTAGAAAAAAATCTTCTTCTTTTTAAAAATGAAAAAAAATTTCAAATTTTTAAAAATAATTGTTTTGAATATTTTGACTCCAACAAAAAGATTGATAAAAAATTTGATATAATCTTTATTGATCCACCTTACAAAGAGATGAAAATTAATTTTTTAATTGAAAAAATTATTTTTAGGAAACTTCTTAAAAAAGATGGTATTTTAATTATTCACAGACCTAAAAAAGATAAAATAGTAATAACCAAAAAAATTAATATTCTTGATACTCGAACCTATGGAGACTCTAAAATATATTTTGCAAATTAAGAACTTTTTAAAATTTTTTTGGTTTCTATTTTAATTAGTTCAACAGCTGGTTGATCATAAGCGTTTATTTTCAAAGCTTTAGCTAAGAGAATTGTTTCTAAGATAAAATATGTAAATAATTCACCAAGGACTTCCTCATTTTTAGATTTTATATAAAAACTTCTGAATGGTATTTTTTTTTTTTGAAAAACTTTTTTTGTTGCTAGAATTTTAGAGTGAAGAATATTCCCCAAATCCTTTTTTTTTAAAAATTTTAAAGAACTAGGAATCATGTCCTGATTTAATTTTTGGTAATTTCGATCTTTTGTATAAAAAAATGTATAAAAATTATTTTTTTGACCATCTAAATATAATTGCATTAAACTATGATTATCTTTAGGCATATTTGATATTATTGGGAAAATGCCATTTCCCTTTTTTCCTAAACTCTCCGCCACCAATTGTTGATACCATTTTAAAAAATTATCAGCAGTTTCATCGTAATTAAGAATTACTGAATTAAATTTTTTTCTCTTAACTAATTCTAAAATATTTGAAACATTAATTATAAGTGAATTTAAAAATTTCTTATTAGTCGCTAAGTCATCAAATCTTTTAAATTTTCTGGAGTCCAAACCCATTAATTCTACTGGCAACATACCAACCTCTGATAAAACTGAATATCTTCCACCAATAAAGTTATTATGATCAATAATATCCGATTTTAGCTTCATACATAACTCCCTTAAAATACTTTCTTTTTTATCTGAAACTAAAACATTTTTATCATTTTTCTTTATATATAAATTAGAATTAACTATAGTTTCTAATGTATTTCCAGATTTTGAAATTACTAAATTAAGATATTTTTTTTTTGGAAATTTTATTTTTTGATTAAGATTTGTAAGAAAATAAAAATTTTTGTTTATTTTGTGTCTTAAGAAATCATAAATTGCCAGTGCTCCTAAAGAAGATCCACCCATACCAAAGATTCGAATATGTCCGTATTTTTTTAATTTTTTTATTGATTTTTTAGTGTAGCTGTATTTGTAATCTTTTGATAATGAATTTATAACTTCGCTTTTTGAAGAAATTAGATCTTTCAAATAATTTTTTAATTTTAAATTTACTTTTTTATTTATAAAGTTTTGAAAAATAAGATTATTTGTCAGCATTATTGTTTTTGAATTTTATCCGAAATACTTTTTTTAATTTTAGATTTTGACAAGTTTTGATCTTTATTTTTCTCAGAGCTGCTTTGATCTCCATCAAATACAGATTTGATATTTGCCTCCTCATCGGTTGTTTCAGGTTGCTCGTTTGGTTTTGGTAATTTTGAAAAATCTGGGGGTAAAATTAGAGGATCTTTTTTTTCAATTAAAAACTCCTGACCTGAGTCACTCTTTTTTTTCATTTTAAAACCCTCACAAGAAAATAAAAACAAAGATACTGTTAAAATTATAAAAATATTATAAATAATTCTCATTTAATTTTTTTTGCCAAGAATTTCAAAACCTATTAAAAAAATTATACCTATTGTAATGAATATATCAGCAACATTAAATATAAACCAATGAAAATTATTAATATGTAAATCTATAAAATCCGGCACGGCTGAGTAAAAAACTCTATCGAAAATATTTCCAAAAGAACCTCCAATAATCATTGTATAACTAAATCTCTCGAATCCTTCTGATCTTAACATAAGCCAAATAATAACGATCGTTATTAGGCTAATAAAAATTGTCAGTAAATTATAATATAGTTTTTCATCAAAAGAAAATAAACCAAAAGCGATACCTTCATTCCAAATCAAATTTAAATTTAAAAAAGATGTAACACTAATTCCATATTGTTCATAAGTTTCTGGAAAACTAATGATCAATAGTTTACTTACTCGATCGGTTAAAAAAATAAAAATAATTATTGAAAAGTCTACTAAATGTTTTTTAAACATTTTATTTACAATTCGGTCTTTCACATGGAGTGCTTCTGATTTTCCAACATATTGGACATTTTTCACCTATCGCTTTGCTTGTTTCTACAATTATCTCATTTGTATCACCATTCTCAATTTTGACTGAAGAAGTTATGCAAAGTTCCGAAAGGTCAATATTTTTTAAAAATTTCTGGTTATCATTATTTAATTTCACAATTAATGTAGCCTCTAAACTAGATCCTATATCTTTACTTGCTCGTTTTTGCTCAATACTAAGATTGCAGATATCTCTTATTTTTATTAATTTTTCCCATTTAGAATTAAGATTTAAATTATCAAATTTTTTAGGAAAATTTAAAAATTTTTCAAGATGAATACTTTTTTTGTTTTTTGAAATAAGTTGATAAATCTCTTCAGTTGTAAAAGATAGGATTGGTGCAAACCATCTTATTAAAGAATCAAGAATAACATTTAACAAAATAAGTGTAGATTTTCTTTTTTCAGAATTTATTGGATCACAGTACAAAGTATCTTTTCTTATATCAAAATAAAAAGCAGATAAGTCCACAGTGCAAAAATTTAATAATTCTTTATACAAATTATGAAAATCATAATCTTTGAAATACTTGTTAAATTTAGAATTTAAATTGTAAATTTTATGAAGCATAAATTGCTCTAATTCTGGTAAGTCTTCAATTTTAATTTTTTCTAAATTTATTTGTTCAAAATTATCATTAAGATTTCCAAGCAAATATCTGAATGTGTTTCTTATTTTTCTATAAGACTCAGCATGCTGATCAAGTATTGAATAGTCTATTCGAAGATCCTCAGCATAATTTGAGGAAGCAACCCAAATTCTAAGTATATCAGCTCCATACTTTTTTAAGATATCTTCAGGCGCAATTACATTTCCCAAAGATTTTGACATTTTTAAACCTTTGCCATCAACTACAAAACCATGAGAAAGAATAGACTCAAAAGGTGCACGATCTCTTGTTCCACAAGACTCTAAAAGAGATGAATGAAACCAGCCCCTATGTTGGTCAGAGCCCTCTAGATACATAGATGCAGGCCATTTTAAATCTTTTCTTTTTTCCAATACAAATGAATGAGTAGATCCACTATCAAACCATACTTCTACGATATCACTTAACTTTTCAAAATCCACGGCTTTATATTTTTTCCCAAGAAATTTTTGTGGATCATCCGAAAACCAACAATCAGATCCTTCTTTTTCATAAATTTTTGCAATATTATCAAAAACCTCATCATCAACCAAAATTTCACTTGTCTTTTTGTTAATAAAAATAGGTAATGGAACACCCCATACTCTTTGTCTTGAAACACACCAATCAGGTCTTGTTTCAATCATCGATTTTAATCTTTCTTTTCCTTTGCTAGGATAAAAAGTTGTGTCATCAATTGCTTTTAAAGCTTTGTTTCTAAGCTTATGACTATCCATAGAAATAAACCATTGAGGAGTTGCTCTATGAACCAATGGTGCTTTTGACCTCCATGAATGCGGATAAGAGTGAACAAGTTCACCGCTCGATAATAATTTTTTTTGGTCTTTTAATTTTTCAATGACAATTGAGTTAGATTTAAAAATATGTATCCCCTCAAAAAGTGCCACATTTTTTGTATATTTTCCATCACCATCGACTGTTTCAATTGCTTTAATTCCATTATTCATACACAAATTAAAATCATCAGGACCATGGCTTGGCGCACAATGAACAATCCCAGTACCTTGTTCTGTAGTAACAAACCGTGCTTCCAGCATAGGTATGTCATAATCATAACCAAGTTTTAAAAAAGGGTGATTACATATTGTTCCCTTTAAATCTTTACCTTTGAAATTTTTTAATTTTTTGAAACTTTGAATTTTGGTATCTTTTACAACTGAGTCTATTAATGCATCTGCAATAACAATTTTTTTATTTTTAAAATCTCCATCATCATTTACCTCAATTAGCAAATATTCTAAGCTTTCATTGTAAGCTAATGCTTTATTGGCTGGAATAGTCCATGGGGTAGTCGTCCAAATTACTATTTCACTATCATTTAATTCTTTAATGTTTGATGATTTGACCGGAAAAGATGCATATATAGTATCTGACTTATGATCTTGGTATTCAACCTCTGCATCTGCTAAGGCTGTTTTTTCAACAGTTGACCACAAAACAGGTTTAAAACCTCGATATAAACTTCCTTCTTTTAAAAATTTACCTAATTCTCTTACTATTTGAGCTTCAGCATCAAAGCTCATTGTAGAATAATAATTATCCCAATCTCCTACAACTCCTAACCTTTTAAATTGGTCTTTATGAATATCTATCCATTTTTCTGCAAAGGCTCTGCACTCTTTTCTAAATTCAACGATTGGTACTTCATTTTTGTTTTTTTTATTTTTTTTGTATTGTTCTTCAATTTTCCATTCTATTGGCAATCCATGACAATCCCATCCCGGAACATAGACAGAGTCTTTTCCATCCATTTGATGAAATCTCACAATTATATCTTTTAAAATTTTATTTAAAGCTGTTCCCATATGTATATTGCCATTCGCATAGGGAGGACCATCGTGAAGGACAAATTTTTCTTCTCCTTTTCTCGATTTTCTTAATTCATCATAAAGATTTATTTTTTGCCAAAATTTCAAAATTTCTGGTTCTCGTGTTGGTAAATTTGCTTTCATCGAAAAAGCAGTTTTAGGGAGATTAATTTGTGATTTGCTCATTTTATTTTTTTGCTATCAATAAATCAGTTTTAATTTGTCTTCTAAGCTGTTCAACATTTTTAAATTTTTTTTCTTTTCTAATAAATTTTTTAAACTCTACTGTTAAATACTTATTATAAAGATTTCCAGAAAAATTAAATAGATGAACCTCTAATAGTATTTTTTTTCCATTAAATGTTGGGCGATAGCCTAAATTAGCAATTCCTTTTAAGTAATTATTTTTATCACTCAATTTTACTTTTACTGCGTATACTCCAGGGCAGGCTAAAATATAATTTTTGATATCAATGTTTGCAGTAGGGAAACCAATTTTTTTTCCTATTTGTCTTCCCTTTTGAACCTTTCCAATAATTGACCAATTTCTATTCAAAATTTTATTGGCTTTTTCTAATTTTCCTTTTTGTAAAAGTTTTCTTACCAACGATGAAGATGCTATCTTCTTATTGGTTAACAATGGTTGTGGTTTTACCACTTTATAACCACAAATCCTCTCAAATTTAATCAACTGTCTTACGTTACCTTCTCTCTTATTCCCAAATCTAAAATTATTACTTACAAAAATGAATTTTGGTTTTAACTTTTTACCTAATATTTCTTTAATAAAAATTACAGATTTTATTTTTGAAAATTTTCGATCAAATTTTTTTATAATCATAAAGTCTACATTTAGATTTTTAAGATTATCAATTTTTTGTTGTAAACTAGAAATTCTAAAATTATCTAAATTCTTATTAAAAAACATTTTTGGCATTGGTTCAAAAGTCAACACACCAATTTTTGAGGAATATCTTTTTTTATATCTCTTTGCTAATGAGAATAATTTTTGATGTCCTTTGTGGACCCCATCAAAGTTACCAATCAAGATAATTGAGTCTTTATGTCTATTATTTACATTAAAATTCTTATATATCTTTTTTGATTTTACCATTTCAATTCTGATTGAATATAATTACAAATTGCTTCGTAAGATTTTGCAACTTTTTCAATTCCTTTTTCTTGTATCTCATCTTTATGAATTCCATTTGAGATTATTAAAGAATCATAGTTTAAAAGATTTGCTCCTTTTATATCAGTATTTAAATTATCACCTATGGATAGAATCTTTTTGTTCTTATTGTCAGTAGATTGATTATAAACTTCAGGATAAGGTTTTCCAAAGTAAATAACTTCTCCACCCATTTTTTCAAAAACCATTGCAACAGAACCAGCACAAAACTCTCTAGTGTTTCCTCTGTCCACAATTAAATCAGGATTTGTGCAAATCATTTTTTTTTTTATATTTTTTTCAAACAGATCTTTATAATAATTCAAGTCATCATTATGATCATCAAACAATCCAGTGCATAAAATATATTCACTTTTTTCAACATTATCTAATTTCATTTTTTCAAAATCTTTAAATAAATCAAAATCTCTTGGTGGACCAACGTGAAAAAAATTTTTATCTATTAAATTTTTCTTTAAATAAATGAGAGCTGCCTCACCAGAGGTAAAAACATGGTCTCTAATTTCTTTTTCCATGCCTAGTTTTTCTAAAAAAGATTTAACTGCATGGTTAGGTCTGGGTGCATTTGTGAGTAAAATATAGTCCTTTTTTTTTTTATTAATTTCTTTAAGAGCTTTTATCGCTTCAAGGTGAAGTGTAACCCCATTATGGACCACTCCCCATAAGTCAACATAAAATAGCTGATAATTGTCTGCTATAGAACTTAGACCTTCTTTATCTAAATTTTTAGTCATTAAATTAATCTATAAACCATAAAACCCTCAAATTCCTATATTTTTTGAACAACTAATTTTTAACTATATCTTGAAATAGTATGGCCAATCTCTATATGAGGACCATATTAATAAGGAGAATTTATGAAATTTAGACCGTTACATGATAGAGTTTTAATAGAAGTTTTAGATAGCAGCGAAAAAACTGCTGGTGGAATAATAATACCTGATACAGCGCAGGAAAAGCCTCAAGAAGGTAAAGTAGTAGCAGTTGGTGGTGGTGCAAAAACTGAGGACGGCAAAATAATACCAATGGATGTAAAAGTTGGGGATAAAGTTTTATTTGGCAAATGGTCAGGAACCGAAGTCAAAATTGATGGCAAAGAATACAGTATAATGAAAGAGTCAGACATTATGGGTATCTCAAGCAAGTAATTTAATTTAAAGGAGAAAATAAAATGGCAAAAGTAGTAAAATTTGATGCAGAAGCAAGAGCAGCAATGATCAGAGGAGTAAACATCCTAGCTGATACGGTTAAAGTTACATTAGGACCAAAAGGAAGAAATGTGGTTATGGATAAATCTTACGGTGCTCCAAGAATTACAAAAGATGGTGTATCTGTTGCAAAAGAAATTGATCTGGAGGATAAATTTGAAAACATGGGTGCTCAAATGGTTAAAGAGGTTGCTAGCAAAACTAATGATGAGGCTGGTGATGGAACAACAACTGCAACCATACTTGCACAAGCTATTGTAAAAGAAGGTGTAAAATATGTAACAGCAGGCATGAACCCTATGGATGTAAAAAGAGGAATTGATGCTGCAGTTGATGTAGTAAAACAAAACCTTGTGTCGTCAGCTAAAAAAGTTAAAGATAGTGATGAGATTGCACAAGTTGGAACGATTTCTGCAAATGGTGATAAAGAAATCGGTACTATGATTTCAAAAGCAATGCAAAAAGTTGGTAATGAAGGTGTAATCACTGTTGAAGAAAATAAAGGAATTGAAACAGAATTAGATGTTGTTGAAGGTATGCAGTTTGATAGAGGATATTTGTCTCCATACTTTATTACTAATAGTGATAAGATGACAACTGAATTAGAAAATCCTTTTATTCTATTACACGAAAAAAAATTAACAAATCTACAACCAATGGTTCCTCTTTTAGAGGCAGTTGTTCAAGCTGGAAGACCATTAATGATTATTTCTGAAGATGTTGAGGGTGAAGCATTAGCTACTTTAGTAGTAAATAAATTAAGAGGTGGTTTAAAAGTTGTAGCTGTGAAAGCACCAGGATTTGGTGACAGAAGAAAAGCTATGCTGGAGGATATTGCAATTCTTACTGGTGGTTCAGTTATTTCTGAGGACTTAGGAATTAAACTTGAAAATGTTAAACTTGAGGATCTTGGTTCTTGTAAAAAAATTAAAGTTGATAAAGATAACAGCACTATAGTAAATGGTTCTGGTAAAAAATCAGATATAGAAGCTAGATGTTCTTCAATCAAACAACAAATTGATGAAACAACTTCAGACTACGACAAGGAAAAACTACAGGAGAGATTAGCAAAATTAGCTGGTGGTGTTGCGGTAATTAAAGTTGGTGGTGCAACAGAAGTTGAAGTTAAAGAAAGAAAAGATAGAGTTGAGGATGCTTTAAATGCAACAAGAGCTGCTGTTGAAGAAGGTATTGTAACAGGTGGTGGTTGCGCATTATTGTATGCTGCTCAAGATCTTGAAAAAGTAAAAGCTAAGGGTGAGGATCAAAAAGCTGGTGTTGATTTGGTAAGAAGAGCATTAGAGGCTCCTATTAGACAAATTACAAAAAATGCAGGTGTGGATGGATCTGTAGTTGTCGGCAAACTTTTAGAACAGAATAAAAAGACACACGGATATGATGCACAAAACGAAGAGTATTGTGATATGTTTGCTAAAGGTATTATTGATCCTGTAAAAGTTGTTAGAACTGCTTTACAAGACGCAGCATCTATCTCAGGATTATTGGTAACAACTGAAGCTATGATAGCTGATAAACCTGAAGAAAAAGATGCAGCTCCTGCTGGAATGCCTGGAGGAATGGGCGGCATGGGTGGTATGGGAGGAATGGGTGGAATGGGAATGTAACCCAATCTCAAATATAAGTAATTTTAAAGGCCATCTTTTGATGGCCTTTTTTTTTGGAAATATTAAAATAATACAATGTCAAAAAGATACAGTGGGAAATCGTTCAAGGACTCAAGTCTTAATAAAAAACCAAAATTAACTCTAAAAGAAAAAAGAAGATTAAAAAGAGAAAAGGCAAAAAAAACGAAATAACGACATTTTTTGATCAAAATCCCAATGTTTATTGGTTTTTTTAAAGTTTTCAAAAAAAATTTTTAAGGTATAAGAGCCAGGATTTATGAGCAAAGATATTAGAAACATCACCATAATCGCACACGTTGATCACGGAAAAACTACCCTAATTGACAATTTAATGAAGCAGAGCGGCTCATTTAGAGAAAATGAGGTTGTTGACGAAAGACTAATGGATTCAGGTGAGCTTGAGAAAGAAAGAGGAATAACAATTTTAGCAAAACCTGCATCTATAAATTGGAAAGACTCAAGAATAAATATTATTGATACCCCAGGTCACCGAGATTTTGCAGCAGAGGTTGAAAGAGTTTTAAGCATGGCAGATGGCGCATTACTTTTAATAGATTCTGCTGAAGGAGTTATGCCTCAAACAAAATTCGTATTATCTAAAGCTTTAAAACAAGGCTTAAAACCGATTGTTGTAATAAATAAATTAGACAAATCAGATCAAAGAGCTAATGAAGTTTTAGATGAGACTTTTGATTTATTTGTAAGTTTAGATGCAAATGAAGATCAACTAGACTTTCCTGTTTTATATGCAAGTGGAAGATCCGGTTGGGCTGATAAAGAAATTGATGGTCCAAGAGAAAATTTAAATCCTTTATTAGATCAAATTATTGATCATGTAAAACCAGCTGAACTTGATAAATCAAAACCTTTTGCAATGCTGTCTACTCTTCTTTATGCAGACAATTTCTTAGGCAGAAGCTTAGTTGGAAGAATTGCTCAAGGCACTGCAAAAGCTAATCAATCGATCAAAGCAATAAATCTAAAGGGTGAAAAAGTAGATGAAGGAAGACTTACTAAAATTTTTAGATATGAGGGCACAAAAAAAGTACCAATCGAAATCGGTGAGGCGGGAGATATTGTAGTTGTCGCTGGTTTAGAAAAAGCAAATGTTGCTGACACAATTTGTGATCTTGAGGTTAATGATCCTATCAAAGCTACTCCAATCGATCCACCAACAATGTCTATTACCATTACTGTAAACACATCTCCTCTTGCAGGAACTGAGGGTAAAAAACTTACAAGCACTCAAATAAGAGATAGGTTGCTTCAAGAAGCGCAGAATAATGTTGGAATTACTTTTACAGAAAATGAAGGTAACGATTCTTTTGTTGTAAGCGGTCGAGGTGAATTAATGTTAGAAATTTTACTCACTCAGATGAGAAGAGAAGGTTTTGAAATGACAGTTAGTCCCCCGAAAGTTCTCTATAAAAAAGATGAAAATGGTAGCAAACTTGAGCCAATAGAAGAAATAACTATGGACCTAGATGAAGAACATTCATCAAAAATTATTGACTCCATGAATAGAAGAAAAGGCAAATTAATAGAATTAAAAGATACTGGTAAAAATAAAAAAAGATTAATCTTTCATGCACCAACAAGAGGTTTAATGGGATACACAAGCCGGTTTCTAACACTTACAAAAGGTAATGGCGTAATAAACAGAATTTTTCACGCGTATGGACCATTTGAGGGTGAAATGGAGGGTAGAAGAAATGGTGCACTTATTTCAATGGAACAAGGAAAAGCAGTTGCATTTGCAATATTTAATTTACAGGCTAGAGGAGAGATGTTTGTAACTCATAACGATCCTGTTTATCCAGGTATGATTGTGGGATTATCTCCTAAGCCTGGAGATATGATTATTAACGTTATGAAGGGCAAAAAATTAACTAACATGAGAACACAAGGTACAGATGAAAATGTCGTTCTAACACCAGTAAGAAAAATGTCCATCGCAGAGCAATTAAGCATGTTAAATACTGATGAGGCTTTAGAAATCACTCCGGACTCTTGCAGACTAAGAAAAGCCATTCTCGATCCACATGAGAGAAAGAGAAGTGAAAAATCAGGCGCTGCAGCCTAATCGAAAATTTTATCAACTAAATACAGGCCTAAAGCAACACAAGGACCAATTCCAAAAGCAAATAATAAAGTTCCTACTCCCACAGTTCCACCTAAGTACCATCCAATACTTACAACAGAAATTTCTAAGAATGCTCTTACGGCAGCAACTGGTAAATTTGTTTTTTTTTGGAGACCAATCATTAAACCATCTCTTGGTCCAGCTCCAAGATTAGATACTAGATAAATACCTCCACCAATCCCAACGGTTATTACTGAAATTATTGCTAGAATTAATTGATAAAAGTAATTAGATGGGGTTGGAACAAATTTTATGCAAAGATCAATCATCATCGCAATAATGATTGCATTAAGTATTGTTCCCATCCCTGGTTTTTGACCAAGCGGTATCCACAAAATTAAAACCGCAAAACTTATCAAAAATGTTATTGTTCCTATACTCAAATTGACATTTAAAGAAATACCTTGAGCTAAAACACTCCATGGAGAAGCACCAGTAAAAGATACAATTAATAGACCTTCTCCAAGACCAAATAACATCAAGCCAAAACATAAAAAAAAGAATGTAGAGAATTTTGGTTTAAAATTATAAGGCTTATCTGAACTCCAATTGACCCTTGGTATTTTCTTAATTTTTAAAAACATCTTAATAAGTTATTTCTATTGTTAATAAAGTCTATTAAACTAGTTGTTAAATGAAAAAAATTATAGTCATTTTATTTCTTTTTATTTATCCAGCAAATTCAATCGCTCATATTGGACATTACATTAAATACAACAAAATTGAGATGGAGATTTTTCTAAATGGTGAACTTATTGGCTATAATCATTATTTTTTCAATAGAAATGGATCAGAAACTATTGTTACTAATCAAATTAAGTTTGTAGTTAAACTTTTGGGAGCAACAGTTTTCCAGGTTGAGGGTTATAGCGAGGAAAAATATTTCAAAGATCAATTAGTTTCTTATAATTCTAAAACTTTACAAAATGACAAAAAGAAGTTTGTTAATTTAACATTTGACCAAAAAAATAAAAAATTTGATATCAAAGGCTCTTCATATAATGGTGAAGCCCCAGCTGATAACGTGATTGGAAATTGGTGGAATCACAAAATTTTACAAGCAAGATCTCAAATAAGTCCTATCTCAGGGAGTATTAAGGATCAAGTTGTAACTTTTTTAGGTAAAGAAAAAATAGATCTTTATGGAAAAGTTTATGATGTTGATCATTTTACATTGAAGTCTAAAGACATGAGTATACCGAAAGATAAAAGATTAGATTTTGACATTTGGTATGATCGTGAAAATTTAATGATATTAAAAGTTTCCTATTCAAGAATGGGTAACTGGGAGTATAAATTAAAGAATTTTAATTAATTTCTCTTGAGATTTTTCTAAATAAATCATGTGCACTTATCCATCCTGACTCTAATCTAGGTCCTACAAACCAATCGGCACAAACACCCAATCTTTTTCTAGGATCCCAAAAACTCTTAATTTTAAATGGTCTCGAATTTGAAGAGTATCGCCAACCGTGATTGAGTGAATAATAAATCTTTGTTTTTTTGATATTTGAAAGTTTAAAAAATTTATCGATCATAATTTGTGAATTTTCATTTTTGTTATTCTTGTTTTTATTAATCTTTTTATTTGCCCATTTAAATGTACTTTGAAGAGTCCATAAATCATATTTTGATTTAAATCTTTTTTTTGAGTTTTCATTTCCTGCCCAGCCAAGAATTGAGTCTTCAAAAAGATAGCTACTATTTGAATTGTTGTTTTTCTTTATTGCAATCATAGTAGTAATATTTGCATCCATTTTTATTGACTTTCTTAAAAAAGAGTTATTAATAAATTTCTTAGAAAGTTTTTTTAATTGTGGAAAAGGACAAGTCAAAATTAAGTTTTTAAAGGATCTTAATTTTCCATCGTCAAATAATAAATACCAGAGTTTATTTTTATAATAGATTTTTTTTAATTCACTGTGATAGTTGCAATTAATTTTCTTTAGTAAATGTTTGCTAATATCATTATTTCCATTTTTACCAATTACTTTTAAATGTTTTTTATCCTCTTTTTTTTTTGAATTAAGAAAAACATGTTTGCCTCTCCATACTTTTAAAATTCTTTTTCTTATTAAATCTTTAGTAAATTTTTTAAATTCCTTAGTTTTTGGTGAAATATACTGAGTACCATGATCAAAACCTGTTTTGCCTTTTATTCTTTTAAAAGATGCACGACCCCCAGGACCTCTTGCTTTATCGAACAAAATTACTGAATATTTTTTATTAAGAAGATTTGCAATTGTGGATCCAGATATTCCAGAACCAATTATACAAAATTCACTCATTTACCAGCAACAACCATTCCCTCTATTAACATGGTTGGTGAGTTAGTTGCATATTTGAACTCCAAATCATTTGCTAAGGTAATATTTTGAAACATGTCTTTAAAATTACCTGCTATAGTAATTTCATTTATTGGATATTTAAACTCACCATTTTCAATTAAAAACCCGGTTGCTCCAACTGAATAATCTCCAGTCACAATATTACTTCCATGTCCTATGGTTTCTGTAATATAAAGACTTTTTGAATTTAAATTAAGTAAATCTTTAAAACTAATATTTCCATTTTCAAAATAAAGATTACTTGTTCCTCCACATCTTCCATTAGATTTAAGATTTAATTTTTTTCCATTGTAAGTATCAATCAGATAATGTTTCAAAATTCCTTGATCCACTAATCTAAGTGTGTCGGTTTTTACCCCTTCACTATCAAAATTTCTTGAGCCTAATCCTTTGAGCATATCTGGTTTATCAAATACATTAATTTTATCTGAGAATATTTTTTGATTAACTTTATCCTTTAAAAAAGAAGTTCCTCTTGATATTGCTGATGAGGAAATAGCGCTTGCAAAAGTACTTAATACTCCCTTAGCTATTCTTTTATCAAAAATTATAGCAATTTTCTCGCTCCCAATTTTTTTTGGACTTAATTTTCTAATGGTTTGACTAGCAGCTAATTTGCCTAATTCATCTGCATCATCTAGGTCTTTAAGAAAACATTTACTAGAATATTCATAATCTCTTTCCATGCTTTTTTCGTCTTTTGCAACTGTTACACTTGATGCTGTAAATGAAGATGTTTTGTAACCATCACAAAAACCTTCGCTGTTAGCTAAAACAAAATTAGATTTATTTTGAGTAAAACTAGACTCAGTATTAACAATTTTTTTATCGTTGGAAGCTGCAGCCTCTAATTTTTTTAGATAATCTATTTTTTGATTATTTTCTATATGAGTTTCATCATAAAGATTTAGGTCTTTAACTTCTTTTGCAAATAAATCTCTGTCCGGTAAAGAATTAAATTCATCCTCAGGTGTATTTTTTGTTGTCTCAATACATTTTTCAATCAAAATATTTAAATTGTCATTAAGCAAATTAGAGGAGGATATTGATGATTTTTTTTTACCAATGTACGTCGTGATGCTTAGGTCTAGATCATCTGATCTATTTGACTCATCTAATTTTTTATTTCTAAAATTTACAGTTTCAGAAATCGAATTCTTTACAATCACACTTGAGTCTGTTGCACCTAATTTCTTTGCTAAACTTAAACAATATGATGCTTTTGTTTCTAAAAATTCTTGATCTTTAACCATTTAAAGTTTCGTACCACCCACAGTCATCTTATTTATTAATATAGATGGCTGCGCTACACCTACGGGGACACCCTGTCCAGCTTTACCACATGTTCCAATTCCAGGGTCCATCATCATATCATTACCTACCATAGAAACTTCTTTTAAAATTGAAGGACCATCTCCAATTAATGTAGCGCCCTTAATTGGTGATCCAATTTTGCCATTAACAATTTCATAAGCTTCAGTGCAATTAAATACAAATTTTCCAGAGGTAATATCAACTTGTCCACCACCAAAACTTACTGCGAAAATACCTTTGTCGACTGCCTTAATCATTTCTTCTTGGGTTTGCTTACCACTTAACATCATCGTATTTCTCATTCTTGGTAGAACTATATGTCTATAGTTTTCTCTTCTGCCACTACCAGTAGATCTTGTTTTCATCAAACGTGCATTGAGCCTGTCTTGCATAAAATTTTTTAAAATTCCATTTTCAATTAAAACAGTTTTTTCTGTTGGTGTTCCCTCATCGTCAATTGTAAGACTGCCTCTTCTATTATCAATGGTACCATCGTCAATAATTGTAACTCCTTCACTTGCAACTTTTTGGCCCATCAGATTATGGAATGCTGAAGTTTTCTTTCTATTGAAATCTCCCTCTAAACCATGACCAACAGCCTCGTGAATTAATATTGCTGGCCACCCAGGTCCGAGTACAACCTTCATCTCACCTGCTGGCGCGGGTTTACTCTCTAAATTTACTGATGCTATCCTTAAAGCTTCGTCACAAACACTTTTCCAATTTTCATCTTTTAAATATGAATCATAAGATTGTCTTCCACCAACACCGTATACGCCTGTTTCTTTTCTGCCATCTTTCTCCACCATAACTGACACATTAAATCTTACTAAAGGACGGACATCCGATAAAGTCTCTCCACCAGATCTAATTATTTCTACAGACTTTTGCTCTCCCAAAAAATTAGCTGTAACTTGTTTAACCTTATCACCTTTAGATCGTAAATAATCATTTACATCGTTCAATATTTTAATTTTTTCATTAAGAGATTTTTGCTCAATAGGATTAATATTGTCATAATACTTTTTATTCGATTTAGGAATTTCATGATTGTAAGTACCTTTGACAGATTTTAAAGTTGACTTTAAATTTTCTGAAGATTGTTTTAAAGAGTTCTTAGAAATCTCATTAGAATGAGAATAAGCGACTACTTCATCAGATATAGCTCTAAAACCAAATCCTAAATCTGAATTATAACTGGAATTTTTAATTTTGTTATCATCTAATAATATCGATTCAGATTTTGAATTTTCCAGATACAATTCTCCATCATCACATTTTTGCAAAGTGTCAGAAATAATACTTTCAGCCTCTTTTCTAGATACGTCAGATTTTTCAAAGAAATTACTCATATAAGACATTAAATAGATTGTTTCATAAAATTTTCAACTAGAGTATTTTACACATGTACATATCTGAGACAAATTAGTAATAAATTCACTTATTATGAAAGTTTATTTTAATAATTCTTGTAAAATTTGTAAGGCCGAAATTGATCTTTATAAAAAAGAAAAGATAGATGAAATCGATTGGGTTGATATTACAGATAATGAGTTGGCTGAAAAGGAAACTTCTAAAGACAGTAAGCAACTTTTAAGAAGGCTTCATATCAAAGATGGTGAGAAAGTTTTAGGAGGTGCAGAGGCATTTTTATTATTATGGAAAAAAATGCCCAAATATAAATTTCTCTATAAATTTTTTAAATTACCAATCATCTTTAATATATTTTCAGCTACATATGAAATAGTAGCCTTTTTTCTTTACTTAAAAAATAAAAAGCAACTAAAAAAATCTAACTTGTGAAAAATAATAAAAATTTACTTAATAAAGACATGGAGGATACAAACATTACTAAGACTATTGAATACATTAGTAATATAATTTTATTTTTTTTTCTTCTTAATCTAACAAAATCCTTATCATCCAAATCAGAAATATCTCTCTCACCGACTACTGGATAATCATAAGTAAATCGCCACGTGCTTTCACCAAGTCTTGGGTCTAAATTATTATAATATGTGATCCACGCAATAATGTATCTGAAAATTAAATATAATATTATTAAAAAGGCAGATCCTAAAATCATATAAGATAATATCTAATTAAATATAAATGTTTAATTATTATTTTTAGCTCTTTTCCTTGCAATGAGCTGTGTTAAAGAGTCTACCATGGTGTCTGAAGCTTTAAAGATGTCCACATTTCTAAACTCATGGGAAAGATTTTTTTCAGGGTTTGTTTTATCCTCAATGACAATTCCTTCATCTGGAGAATTATTTTTGATATAAATTAATAATAACCACTCATCATCTGATGACTCGTCCCATTTAATAAAAACCTCTCCAGTTTCAAATCGTCTATCTATGCATCGAAAAATAGACATATCTCGGGTAATATGTCTTTTATTGAGTTGAAATACTAAACTACTTGCACTTCTATAAAAGCTCTCAAGTGCAAATTCAACTTTTTGTCTTGCTAATGTATATTCTTTTTCTTTTTCTAATAAGGTTTCTCTGTCTTCGTCACCTTGAAGTTTAACACCTAGCGCCTCAACTCTTTCTTTGATTTTTTGATCTCTGAGTAATCTGTATTTTTCTTTAAGTTTGTCGATTCTCTCTTGTAGCCCAGAATAATCTTCTCTTTTTTCTTTTAGGGAAATTTTCTCAAGTTTTTCTAGTTCTTTTACTTCTCTTATTCTGAATTTTTCAATTTGTTTATCTAATCTTAATTGTTTTAAAAATTGTTTTTGCTTTTCTGCTTGTTCGATTCTTAAAAGCGCTTGTTCTTTTCTTAAAAATAATTTTATATCTTTCGTTCTCTGTTTTTCTAATCTTTCTTCTTCTCTTAGCGTTTGCTCCCTCAGCTTTAATCTTAAATTTTCTTCTTCTTTTTTCTTCTCTGCTTCTTCGATTTTTTCTTTTCTTTCTCTTTCGATTTTTTCTATTTTTATTCTTCTTTTTTCAAAGGTTTTTAACACCTTGTAATTAGAAATTGTCTCTGAAATCTTATCAAAAAAACTTTGAATGCTTTTTTCCAAACCAAAATTAAATTTGAAATTAAATTGAGGTTTGAGAGATAATTGAAATTTAACTAGTTTCAAGACTAGACTATCTTTCTGTTTTTTTTTTATTTTTGGCTGGTAATTTATTTTTTTGAGTTTTTTAGACTTATTTTTTTTCTTTTTTTTAACAAACTTGTTTTTTCTTTGTTTTTTAGAGCTTTTTCTAATTTTATTTATTTTTCTTTTAGATCTGTTTACTTTATTTTTCTTTTTAGTTTTTGGCTTTTTTTTTGATTTTTTTTGTTTTTTTTTCATTTCTAAGAAGAAATGACCCTATCAATAATTTATTGATAAATATAGTCTCTAGTCACAGGTGTTGATCTATAATTTTTTGTAAGTTGAAATTGATATACAACTTGATCTCCCCACTTGAATGCCATTTCACAACCAGCAAGATAAAACTCCCACATTCTAAAAAATTTTTCATCAAACATTTGGATAATTTTATCTTTATTTTTAAAGCAATTTTCTTTCCAATGTCTCAATGTGTGGGCATAATGTAGCCTTAAAACCTCAATATCTGTCACTATTAAGCCAGCTTTTTCAATAGGGTTGGTTACCTCGCTTAAACTCGGAGTATAACCACCAGGAAAAATATACTTCGTAATCCATGGATGAGGATCTCTTGGAGGATTTACAGATCCAATGGTGTGTATCAGTGAAACCCCATCCTCTTTCAACATTTTTTCGATTTGTTTAAAAAATTTTTTATAAAATTTCCTTCCAACATGTTCAAACATCCCAACGCTTACTATTCTATCAAATTTTTCATTTAATTCTCTATAATCCATTAGTTTAAACTTTACTTGATTTTCTAAATTCAATTCTTTAGCTTTTTGGGTACAATAATTAAGTTGGTTCTCTGATAAAGTAATGCCTGTTACTTCACATTGAGCACTTTTAGCTATATCGATTGCAAGTGAACCCCAGCCACATCCAATATCTAAAACTTTTTGGTTAGGTTTTATATTTAATTTTTTAATTATATGTTGAATTTTATTATTTTGAGCTGTTTCTAAACTATCATTTTCATTTTTAAAATATGCACAAGAATATTGTCTTTTTGGATCTAAAAATAAGTCATATAAGTCGTCCTTAATATCATAATGGTGAGATACATTCATTTTTGATTTTTTAATAAAATTAAAGTTAGTCAAATATCTATATGATCCCCTTAATCTATTTATTAAATAACTAAAAAAGTTTAATTCTCCCCTTCCAAAATTCATTAAGGCAAGATCTAAAAAATCTGTAAGTGTTCCATTTTCAATTACAATTTCACCATTAGTATATGCCTCACCAAAATATAAATCAGGATGAAATAGCAACTTATAATGAAGATTTTTATTTAAAATTTTTAACTTAATAGGGTTGTTGTCTGGTTCTCCAATAATATAATCTTTAGAATTAGCATCAGTTAACACAAAACCGCCTTTTTTGAAAATTTTATTAAGAAATCTTGCTAATTGCATTTTATGCCGCCAAGGTTGATTTGTTATAAAATTCCAAATCTTTTAATCTATTCATTAATTCTTCCTCATCATTTCGATTTAAAAGACTTAGTGGTGGTAAAATATTTTTATATATTTTGTCATTTTGAGCACAATAAGTATGTAAACCTGAAATTAGATTATATTTATCAAAAGTGCTTCTAACATCACATAACTTATCATTATGTAACTGCTTTTTTCCTGCAAAAAAATCATCATAAACTTGCCTAGATAATTCTGCTGTAACGTTGCATGTTGCAGTTATTATACCAGAACATCCTATTTCCAAACCTTTTAACAATTTAATTTCTGAACCAGGTAAAATTGAAAAATTTTTAAGTTTTAAATTTTCGTATAAATTGTAAGAGCTATCTTTTACTCCAACTATTTGTTCTGGAAATTTAGTAACAAGTGTCTCCACACACCTTAAACTAAATTTATAACCACTAAGTTTTTCAAAATTATAAAGAATAATTTTACAATCTGGCACTGAATTAATTATTCTAGAATAAAAATCCAAAACCTCTGTATCACCATAATTATAATAAGCGGGAGGCATGATTAAAAATTTATTTAGATTCAATGAAATTGCTATCTTCATAAAATTTATTGTTTCGCCTAAAGAGTTAAGACCTGTGCCAATTATATGTTTATTCGGATATTTGCTTTTTGAGAGATTGTTAAGTAAATCAATTTTTTCTGAAATAGGTATTAATTGAGACTGACCTGTGCTTCCAAATATTACCGTACCATGACAGCCTTGATCGATAAGTTTCTCAGCATGCATTATTGTTTTTTCAACATTCAGGCTTAAATCATTGTTAAGCACTGACATCGAAGCAGCAAAAATTCCACTTATTTTTGTCATAATAAATATTTATATAAAAATATACTCAGTAAAGTTTATAAATACTATATGAAAATATTAGCAATTCAGAGCAGAATGGGTATTGGAGATACCATAATTTTCTTACCATTTATAAAGGCTTTGTCCAAAAAATTTAATTCACCAATAAATATATTGGTAAAAGAAAATTCAAAAGCTAATCAATATTTACACCAAACAAAATATATTGATAAAATTCTCATCCTAGAGAGAGATAATAAAATGAATAATAGACATAGTGGTTTTTTTGGTATTTTCAAATTAGCAACCGATTTAAAAAAATATAAGTTCGATAAAATTTTTATATTTAATTCATCTCTAAGATTTAATTTAATTGCTAAAATATCAGGTATTCCAAAAATTTACCAATATCCATTGTTCGCAAAAAATAAACAGCACATAATTGAGGCTCCTAAAAAATTTTTAAAAGAAAATTTAGATTTAGACATTAACGAAGATCCTGAAGTGCAAATCGATAACGATTCAATTTCGAAAGCAGCACAAAAATTTCAAATAGATAAAAAAACTACAAATATTCTCTTGGGCATAGGTGGTTCTGGACCTACAAAAAGAATTCCTGCAAAAACTTTCTTAAGCGTAATTGATAAAATATCAAATATGAAAAATTGCAGATTTTTTCTTGCAACAGGTAAGGCGAAAGAAGAACAGGAGGTATTAAACGAAATTTTACAATCTAAATTTAAGAATTTTTGTACTCGATTAGATAATTTTACCATCAGTGAAATTTTACCATTAATTAAGAATTGTAATGTATCCATTTGTAATGACACGAGCTTTAGTCATTTATCCTCAGCTTTAGGTATTAAAACGATTACTTTAATGGCTGATACTCCCTTAATTTATGGAAATTATAGCTCAAAAATGTTTCCAATAATTCCAGAAGGTGAAAGCACAGTCACACATAATACTTTAGGTAAAGATAAAATTGATCCACAAAGAATTTTTGAGAGATTTTTAGAAATTATTTCTTAAGAAATATCGTTTAACACAATATCTTTAGCCTCATTAACAATTGAGGATAATCTTGAAGTTTCAGGAGATATGTCAGGATGAATCTTTTTTTGGATTTTTATATATGCTTTATTGACATCTTCTTTGGTAACTTTTTTACTCATATCTAAATTTAAAATTTTGTATGCCTCTGAAACTGATATAGACGAAACGTTATTGGTACCTGCTTGGTTAAAAGAAAAGCGACCAGATCTTCTTAATGTCTGAATAAGTCTAAAAAGAGAAATTAATTGGAAAATAGATAAACCTTTTAATTTTAACAAAGCTAAACTTGCTAAAGTAAGAGGTAAGGTTAATAAAAATTTTCCACCGATTGCAAACAAGACTGCTAAAGCAAATAATCCCAATATAATAAAAAATCTTAGGCCTTTTGAAATTTTCCTAGATGAAATGTTGGTTATTAAACGTAATAGAAAATAAAAAATGGTTAATATAACCACTGTATAAATTATTATATTCATATATTTTTGATCTGATGAAAATACCACAACTTAAAAAAAAACCAGAGCTTAAATCTTGTCACAATACCACGTGGGAAGATAATTATAGTTGGATCCACCAGGATAATATTCTCGAGGTTTTAAAAGATAGTTCCAAGCTACTTCCAGATGTAAGGAAATATCTTGAAGAAGAAAACAATTTTACAGAACATAATTTAAAAGACACAAAAAAATGTCAGAAAATCTTATTTGATGAAATTAAAGGTAGAATAAAGTTAGATGATGAATCATTAAAATTTAAAGACAAAGAATATGAATATTGGACTAAAACAACTGCAGTAGGAAATTATTCCATAAAACTTAGAAAGAAAATTGGAAGTAATACAGTTGAAGAATTTTGGAACGGTGATGTAGAAAAAGAAAAATTAAAAACTGAATACTTCGGGGTAGGTGATTTAGAGGTAAGTTATAATGACAAACTTTTAGGTTATTCTTTAGACTTAAAAGGATCGGAATATTATACAATTTACATAAGAAATATTGCCTCAGAAAAATTAGTCACTGAGAAAATAGAAGAAACAAGTGGAAGTATTACTTTTAGTTTAGACGACCAATATTTTTTTTATTCAAAGCTTGATGAATTTCATAGGCCAAGAAAAATATTTAGACACAAAATTGGATCATCAGTCAAAGATGATGAGCTTATTTTTGAAGAGAAAAGTGAAGCGTTTACTGTGGGCATAAGTTTGAGTTCAGACGAAAAATATTTTTTTATAACAACATCAGATCATAATACTTCCGAACAATATTACTTTGAGGTAACAGAAAAAAAACCAAAACCAAAATTAATTAAAAAAAGGAAAAAGGGTGTAATTTATTCAGTTAATTCTTGGAGTGGATATTTTTATTGTCATACTAATGATGATGCAGAGGATTTCAAAATCGAAAGATGTGATGATTTATCAAATCAAAAGTGGGAAATTTATATAGCTGCTAAAGAGGAGGTTTTAATTGGAGGATTAATATTTTTGAATGATTGGATTATCAGAGGAGAAAAATCAAATGCATTAGGAAAATTATTCGTAAGAAATAAACAAACAGGAATCGAGGAAGAATTAAAATTTACTGACGAATCTGTGATTGTGCCCAGTGTTTCGTTGATACAAAGAAGTAAAAATACTGACTCAGTTTACTTGTCATATTCGTCTCCTAAAACACCAGGTAAAACTTATTTATACAATCTAAAAACAAAAGAAAAAAAATTAGTAAAAGAACAAGAAATACCGTCTGGTCATAATCCAGATGATTATATAGTCGAAAGACTAGAGTGCCCTTCTCATGATGGAAGATTAGTTCCACTTACAATTACCAGACACAAAAAAACAAAAATTAATGGTTCAGCAAATTTACTTTTATATGGCTATGGGTCATATGGAAGTTCAATGACTCCAGATTTTTCCTCAACTAGATTGAGTTTAATTGACAGAGATATTATTTGGGTAACTGCTCATATTAGAGGGGGAATGGAAAAAGGAATGAAATGGTGGAAGGAGGGAAAGCTTCTTAATAAAAAAAATACATTTGAAGATTATATACACGTAGCAAAGTTTTTGATTGAAAAAGGATATTCATCGAAAGGAAAAATTATTGGTATGGGTGGATCTGCTGGTGGTTTGTTGATGGGAGCTGTAGTCAATCAATCTCCAGAATTATTTCTTGGAATTGTTATGGCAGTACCGTTTGTTGACTCGTTAACAACTAACTTGGATCATTCTTTGCCTCTTACTGTTGGAGAATTTGATGAATTCGGAAATGCAAAAGATAAAAAAGACCATTTTGATTATATTTATTCTTATGCTCCATATAATAATATTAAAAAAATGGATTACCCTCACATGTTAATTACTACAAGCTTAAGTGATAATAGAGTGCTATTCGACGAACCAGCAAAATTTACAGCTAAACTTAGAGATTTAAAAACTGATAATAAATTGCTTTTGTTGAAAACTGAAATGAACGCAGGTCACGGAGGTAAGTCAGGTAGAGATGGTGCAATTGAAGAAATAGCTTTTGACTACGCATTTATTTTAAAGATCTCTGAGAAAATTTAAATTTGATATCTTGAAAAAAAACAAATAATTCCCATATAAATATTGTTAGTCGCCTAATGGGGCTAACAATAAATAAACTTGCTTAACAAAGGAGGATATTATGACAAGTAAGGATTTATCTATATTCAACTCACTGAGACCTTTTTCAATTGGTTTTGACGATATGTTTGACCAATTTGAAAATATGCTTGGTAATGGTTCTTTGACTATGCAGTCAAACTACCCGCCTTATAACATCAGAAAAACTGGTAAGGATAATTATGCAATCGAAGTTGCTTTAGCTGGTTTTAATAAAAATGATGTTGAAGTTGAGTTTGAAGATAATTTATTAACTGTAAGAACTAAACAAGTTAATAAATCTGAAAATAATAATGCTGATGGAGAAATAATTCACAAAGGTATTTCTCAAAGACAATTTGCCAGATCATTTACTATAGCTGACGATGTGAAAGTTAATGGTGCTGAGTTAAAAGATGGTCTTTTAACAATATCTTGTGAAAGAATTGTTCCTGAGCATAAAAAAAGAAAACTTATTGAAATTAAATAAGTACACCTTGCTTGCGGAGATAAATTCTCCGCAGGTAATCAAAAGCAACCGTTAGAAACAAATCCAATAACAATCAATTTTGTGTTTACCTCAAACCTTCTTTCGCAAGGTATTCCGTATTTTTTTGTGTTATAAACTAAAACTAAATTTCCTTTTTCATTTTTAAAATCCTCATCTGGACTACCTAAGCTGTTTTTTAAATCCTGAGCGGACTTACCTATAAATGCACTTAATTTTTTATTTTCCTTCTCAACAATAGCATCAGTTTTTTGCTTAATTGTCTGACAACCTAATAAAGAAAATATTATAAATACACTTAGAATTGAGATCTTAATTTTTTTCATAATTTTATAATAACAACCTAATTATGGCATAAATATAAACTTGTGAGTTGAAAATTGTTAATAAGAATTAGTTTTGACGGGTAATACAGGAAAGAATCAAATATTTTGCGATTATAGGAGGATAAATGCTTGAAAAATATTTTGAATATAAAAAACATAAAACAGATTTTAAAACTGAAGTAATTGCTGGAATAACTACGTTCTTAACAATGGCTTACATAATGTTTTTAAATCCATTCATCTTATCAGGAGAGTTCGCCGGTCCTGAAAAAGGTTTCTTTGATTTCGGCGCAGTGTACACAGCAACTATTTTGGCAACAGCTTTAGCTTGTTTTATAATGGCTTTTTACGGAAAAACATGGCCAATTGGACTAGCCCCAGGTATGGGTATAAATGCATTTGTTGCTTTTGGAGTTTGTGCTGGCATGGGTTATACGCCACAACAAGCTCTTGGTGCAGTTTTGGTTGCAGGGGTATTGTTTTTAATTATATCACTTACTCCTATTAGAGCCTGGTTAATTAACTCAATTCCAAAAAGTTTAAAACTAGGAATAGGTGCAGGTATTGGATTGTTTCTTGCAATTATTGGACTACAAATTATGGAAGTTGTAGTTGATAATCCTGTAACACTAGTACAGCTTGGAAATTTAAGTGATCCATTAGTTCTTCTTGGATGTGCAACTTTTATTGCAATTATTGTACTTGAAAAAATGAATGTAAAAGGAAATATCATTATAGGTATTTTGTTTTTTAGCGTTATCGCTTGGGCAACTGGTCTAGCTAAATTTAATGGATTAGCGAGTTCGCCACCACCAATGACATACCTTTTTGAATTTGACCTGTCCGCTGCCATGACTGCTGGAATGTCTACAGTAATATTTACTTTATTATTTATAGATTTTTTTGATACAGCTGGAACATTAACTTCTGTTGCAAACGTTGCAGGTAAAGTTGATAAACAAGGAAAAGTTCAGGACATTAATAAGGCAATGTTGTCTGACAGCGTTGGAACTGTTGCAGGTGCTATGATGGGAACAACAACTGTTACCAGTTATGTGGAGTCAGGAGCTGGTGTAAAAGCTGGTGGTAAAACTGGGATGACTTCCCTTGTAATAGGTATATTGTTTTTAGCGTGTATATTTTTTGCACCTCTTGCAACAAGTTTACCAAAACAAATTGATGGTGCTGCCTTACTATTTGTTTCTGTTTTATTTATTAGAAATATAACAGACATAGAATGGAATGATATCTCAGAGTCAGCTCCTGCAATTTTAGCAATGATTGCTATGCCATTAACTTACAGTATCAGTAATGGAATTGCTTTGGCATTTGTTTCATATGCTTTAATAAAAATATTTACTGGAAAATTCTCAAGCACTTCTCCAGCAATATGGGTTATTGCAGTACTTAGTGTTGTGAGTTTTGCTGTAAGCTAAATAGGATTTAACGGGGCTAGTTTTCTAGCTCCGTTAACTAGTTTCTTTTTATAATTTCCTCAATAGAAAGTTCTTCATAATGTTCTGTGGGCTGAACGATCCAAGGATCTGAATCTAATTTAATTGGACAAAAGTCTGGCTCAAAAGAAGATGATTTTTTTTTCCATAAACAAGCGGTTTTAATTTCTTTAATAAATTTTTTTGTTGGTTCGTAACCTTTTAGCCATTCAATACTTTTATTAAGTGTTAATCCTGTGTCTGATAAATCATCGATTAAAAGAATTTTTTCAAAATCTTCTTCTTTAGCTAATGAGCTTATTTCTCTAGCAAACATTAGTTGGCCTTGTTGGTCTTCTAATCCTTTTCCTGTGTAACTTTGAATAACGATGTAAGCTATTGGGAGTTTTAGTATCCGTGAGAGAATATCAATTATAGGTGCTGCTCCTCTCATTATTCCAACTAAAACTGTAGGTTTATAATTTTTATGAATTTCAATAGCTAATTTTTCAACTATTTTGATATATTCTTCAAAACTAACTATTAATTTATCTGCCATAGATTTTTTTATCATATAAAAAAAATTAAAAAAGATTAAAAAGTTGTTATGAAAATTTTTGATTGTTTTATGTATTTTGATGAAGAAACAGTTTTAGAATTAAGGCTGAACATTTTAGATAAATATGTGGATTATTTTGTGATTGTAGAGAGTTCTTTTACTCACAAAGGTGATAAAAGAGACTTAAAATTTAATCATCAAAAATTTAAAAAATTCAAAGATAAATTAATCTATATTACTTATGATGAAGAACCGTCAGAAATAAGAAAAAACCTAATCAATGAAAAAGACGATGAGAATATAAAATCATTTAAATATATTGAGAATGCTATCTTAAGAGAAAATGGTCAAAGGAATTATATCTTAAAAGGATTAGATTTAGCAAACAATGATGACATGATTTTAATTTCTGATGTTGATGAAATTCCAAATTTAGAAAATTTAGAACTATCAAAAATCCAGGAAAAAATCATTCTTTTTAAACAGGACATGTTTTATTATAAGTTTAATCTTAAATTACCAAATCTTGATTGGACTGGTACAAAAGGATGTAGAAAAAAATTTCTTAAATCTCCTCAATGGTTGAGAAATATAAAAGATAGAAAATACCCCTTTTACAGATTAGATACTTTTTTTTCTGATACAAAATATGTCAACATCAAAATAATATCTAATGGTGGATGGCACTTTTCTAATTTAAAAACTGCTTCTGAAATTGAATTTAAACTTAAATCATATCTCCATCATAGAGAATTTGATGAAAATCCCTTGTCAGTAGAAGAAATAGATAGTTTAATCAAAAACAAACAAGCTATTTATGATCTTAAAGTTGATAAAAGAGTAAACAAAATTGGTGACGGTAGCAAACTTGAGAAATATCCATCAGACAAGTTACCAAAGTTTTTGCAAGATAACTTAAATCATTATAAAGAATGGATTGATTGAAATGAAAAAAGGATATTGGGTTAGTTTATATTTTAAAATAGAAAATCAAGAAAATCTGAAAAAATATTCAGAATTAGCTACACCCGTTATCAAAAGTTATGGCGGTGTACCATTAATTAGAGGTGGCAAGCATAACACTTTTAGTGGTGATGATTTTAGTAGGACTGTTGTGTGGGAATTTCCAAGTTATGCCAAAGCATTAGAGTGTCACTCCTCTAAAGAATATCAAGATAGTTGGGCAGTAGCAAAAAAAACTACAAAAAGACATATGCAAGTAGTTGAGGGGTTTAGTACTGAATAGGCTCAGGATCTATGCTTCTCCATAAATACCACGTGGCTACAGAGCAATAAGGACTAAACCTTTTTTTTAATAATGATACAAATTTATCAGGTGGTAAATATTTTTTTTTATAATTTTTTGATATAGCTCTTAGAAGACCAATGTCCTGAATTGGCCAAATATTTGATCTGTTATATGTAAACAATAAAATCATTTCAGCTGACCATCTTCCTATTTGTCTTAATTGTGATAAATAATTGATAGCCTCCTCATCTGACATTTTATTAATCAGTTTAGGATTAAAAGTTTTTTTTATTGTTTGCTTCGCTAAACTCTTTATGCCTAATACTTTCTGTCTGCTTAATCCACAGCTTTTCAATTGAGTAAAAGTCAGTTTAGATACTGTTTTTGCGTTAATTTTATTTTTACATTTTTTTTTAAATTTTAAAAAGACAGAATTTGCTGCTGCAACACTTATTTGTTGTCCAATTATACTTTTGCATAAAGAAAAAAAAATGTCTCGCCTTGAAGTTAAAATAGTTTCTGAAGGACTTTCGTAACTTTTGATTAACTTAGAAAGAGTTTGATCTTTTTTAGATAAATATTTTTTTGCCTTGTTCCAATATTTAGGTACTTTATTCATTAATTGACCTAGATGTTATAATTTTTTTCTTATAAATCTCCCTTCTAAAAATTATAAGCGTTGAAACAATTACCAATAAAGCCCCCATTAGCGTTTTAAACGTGGGTATCTCGTTCCAAATGAAATATCCAAATATAATAGCGAAAACTAAAGCTAAATATTTAAGGGGAGTTACCAGAGAAACCTCTGAAAATTTATATGATTGACTTAACCACAAGTTTGCAACACCTCCAAAAATACCTATCAAAGATAAAAGTATAAAATGATTTAAAGTAGGCATTACCCAGCCCTGAGGGATAGTTAAAAAACTTAATAGTGTAATTGCTAACGAAAAATAAAAAGAAATTAACCACACTGGTTCGGTTGTTGACAGTTGTCTAATAGTTATGGCTACATAGGATAGACCTAAACAAAATATAATCGGAAAAATATAATAAATATTTAATTCAGTGATCCCAGGTTCTGTAATTATAAGAATTCCAACAAAGCCTATGATCACTGCTAACCACCTAAAAATCCCAACTTTTTCATTTAATAGAAAAATAGATAATATTGTTGTAAATATTGGAGCAGCAAAAGAAATGCTTACAACAGTTGCTAATGGCAGCTGCCTTAAAGCAATAAATATTGCAATTAGAGCTATTAATCCTGAGCCACATCTTAAAGCATGTAAACCTGGTCGTTTAGTTTTGTAAAAATTATGAAATCTTTCTTTTGGAATAATAAAAAAATAAAAGATTATTCCAAAAAAACCTCTAAAAAACAAAACCTGCCCAATAGGATAATCTACAGACCACTTTACAATTAAATCCATTAATGAAAATGCACAAATGGACAAAAACATGTACAAAAATCCCAATTGATTTTTACTTAGCATATGAATAATTTGTAAATTAAATTAAATCTTATTCAATGGAAATAGCTGTTTTAGCACTTGGATGTTTTTGGGGACCTGAAATTAAATTCAGTAAAATAGATGGCATAATCAAAACAGAAGTTGGCTACTGTGGAGGTAATAGCTCAATCACCACTTATAAAGAAGTTTGCACTGGCAATACAAATCATGCTGAAGTGGTAAAGTTAGATTTTGATGAAAAAATTATCACATACGAAAAAATTTTAAAAATATTTTTTCAAATTCATGATCCAACTACTTTAAATTCTCAAGGGCCAGATTTTGGAACCCAGTATAGAAGTGAAATATTTTATCTTAATGACAATCAAAAAATGATAGCTGAGAAGGTATTAAATGAAGTGAATGAACGTTTGTCTGGAAAAGTTGTAACAAAAATATCTTTACTAAAAAATTACTGTCCAGCTGAGGAATATCATCAAAAATACTTGGAAAAGCGATAACATGTCTTTGGTTGAAACTGATTGGTTAGAAAAAAACCTTACTAAGGTGAAAATTATTGACTGCTCTTGGCATATGCCTCAAACACAAAGAAATGGTTTCGAGGAATATAAATCTCTTCATATACCTGGCGCAATTTTTTTTGATATAGATGAAAATTCAAGAAAAGATACTGCTTTACCACATATGTTAGTTGACCAAATGAGTTGGGATAAAATTATTTCAAATATGGGAATTAAAAAAAATGATGAAATAGTCATTTACGATAATTCAGATGTTATAAGCTCATGTCGTGGTTGGTTTAATTTTATTTACTACGGGCATGATCCAAAATTAATAAATGTTTTAAATGGTGGTTTAAAGAAATGGCTTAAAGAAAAAAAGAAAGTAACTGATG
The DNA here is from genome assembly GCA_902587155.1 of uncultured Pelagibacteraceae bacterium. Lineage (GTDB taxonomy): Bacteria > Pseudomonadota > Alphaproteobacteria > Pelagibacterales > Pelagibacteraceae > Pelagibacter. The sequence continues at coordinate 31,791 of CACIKE010000008.1, forward strand.
AAATTTCAAATATAGATAAATCAGATTATAAAGGTAGCGAGAGAAAAGATCTTGTTAAGAGTAAACAAGCAATTGATCAAAATATAAATGAAAAAATATTCACATTAATTGATGCTCGAAGTAAAGAAAGATTTGAAGGTAAAATCCCTGAACCAAGAAAAGGTCTTAGAAGCGGATGTATAAAAAACTCTTTTTGTATACCGTTTAATGACTGTCTAAATGACGATAAAACTTTTAAAAATAAAGATCAACTTAAAGAAATTTTTAAAACAAGTATTGAAAATTTAGAGCAAAAAAAGATTGTTTTTTCATGTGGTTCAGGTGTTACAGCGTGTGTTTTGGCACTAGCTTATTCTTTAATTAATGATAAATATCTTCCTTGTATATATGATGGCTCTTGGGCCGAATACGGATTAATTTAAATTTAATATGAAAAGATCTACGAAAACAATTTCAATAATATTTGTATTTTTTTTAATAATTACAATTGTAATTATTGGAAGATCCATGATTGGCAATCATTTTAAAAAAAAATTCAGTAAGAGACCACCACCAGGAATAATTGTAACTGAGGTTATCGAAAAAGAATTCTCTGAACAAATAGAAACTTACGGTACAGCAATTTCTAAAAAATCAAAAACTTTTAAGATTAAAAAAGATGATCTTTTTGAGGATTTAAAACTTAAAAATTTTGTTAAAAAAGGAGATGTTTTAATTAAATTAAAAAGTGGGGATATATTGGCTCCATTTAGTGGGGTTCTTGGCTACACAGGTTTAACTGAGGACATCCTTATTTCAAATAACATATTTATCATTACTCTTGATGATAACTCAATAATTTACTCAGATATTAAAATTCCAGAAAGCTACTCTACATTTATAGAAAAAGGTCTTCCAGTCGAAGTTACCTTATCTAGTTTTAAAGATAAAACTTTTTCAGGTGAAATAGATTTTGTTTCAAGCAGAATAAATGCGGACACCAGAAGTTTATTATCAAGAATAAAAGTGAAAAATGAAAATTTAGAATTAATTTCAGGTTCACTTTTAGAGGTAAGAGTAAAATTTGATTTGAGAAATTCTTTAAGTGTACCTGATACAAGTGTGATGATAGAGGGTGATAAATCATATGTTTACAAAATTAGTGCAGAAAATATTGCAAATAAAACTGAGGTAAAAACTGGCCTTAGAGGCGATAGTAACATTGAAATAATTTCAGGCTTAGCTGCGGGTGATATAATTGTAGCTGAGGGTCTAAAAAAGGTAAGGCCTCGTGGAAAAATAAAACCTATTAATAAATAATGTTTATTACTGAATTAAGTATTAAAAGACCGACAGTATCTTGGGTTATGTCGCTGATACTGATCATATTTGGGTTATTTGTTTTTTGGAAGTTGCCAGTTAGAGAATTGCCCAATGGAATTCAACCACCTGTTGTTCAAGTTCAAGTAGACTACAAGTCTGCATCAGCTTCAATAGTAGATCAAGAGGTCACACAAGTTGTTGAAGATGTTATTGGTGGGGCAGAGGGTATAAAAAATATAGACTCCAAATCTGAAAATGGGAGAAGTACAATTAATGTCGAGTTTGATACGAGTATTGATTTAGATAATGCTGCCAATGATATAAGAGAAAGAGTTGCAAGAGTTGTGGATAACTTGCCAACGGAGTCAGATCCACCACAAATACTTAAACGAGCTGCAGGGTTTACAACAACAATGTGGCTGTCATTATCCTCATCTTCATGGAGCGACCTTGAATTAGGAGACTACGCGGAGAGATATCTTGTAGACCAATTTTCAAGTGTTAAAAATGTTGGAAGAATAAGGGTTGGTGGATTAAGAGAATTAAGCATAAGAGTTTGGATTGATCCTATTAAACTTGCAGCCAATGATTTAACCATTAAAGAAGTTGAATTTGCAATTCGTGGGGAAAATGTAAGTTTGCCTGCAGGAACTTTAGAAGCAGATAATATCGACTTAACACTAAATCTAGATAAATCTTACAACGATATTGAAACTATAAAGCAAATACCCATCAAAAAAACTAGTAATCGTGTAATTCAGTTATCAGACGTAGCAAACGTTGAATTCGGTCCAGTATCAGAGAAAACTCTTTTTAAAGCTCAAACTAAAGATCAAATAAATTTGAAAACCGTAGGAATAGGTATCTATGCAAGAAGTGGTGCTTCAACGGTAGAACTTTCAAATGATATCAAAAAAAAAATTGTTGAAGTAAAAAAATCTTTACCAGAAGAATTGGATTTAAGGGTTTCGTTCAATAGAGCTAACTATGTTGAGGCTGCAATTGAAGAAGTATATAAAACTTTGGTCATTGCGTTTATCTTAGTTGTATTGATAATTTATTTATTTTTAGGGAATTTAAAGGCAGTCATCGTACCTGCTATTGCACTACCCGTGAGTTTAATTGCATCCTTTCTAGGCTTATACATATTTGGTCTTTCTATTAATATTTTTGTCCTTTTAAGTTTTATTTTAGCGATTGGTATAATCACAGACGACTCAGTAATTATGACAGATGCAATATACAGACGAATAGAGAATGGCGAGACCCCACTCGTTGCAGCTTATAAAGGCTCTAAACAAATTTCTTTTGCTATCGTTGCTACAACACTAATTTTAGTAGCAGTTTTCTTACCGTTAATATTCATTGAGGGAATTTCTGGAACATTATTTAGAGAAACAGCGATTGCATTATCTTTTTCGATTGTAGTTTCTTCTTTTGTTGCATTAACTTTGTCACCAATGCTTGCAAGTAAATTTTTATACAAAAAAAAATCAAAAAAAATTTTTATTCAAAAATTTGAAAAAATTTTTTCCAACTTCGCAAAATTTTATGAGGAAACTTTAGTAAACGTTATTAATAAAACTAAAACTGTAAGTTTTTTTATTGTTTTTATAATAATTGCTTCAGTGCTTTTATTTAGTTTCTCAAAAAAAGAACTTTTGCCTATGGAGGATCGAGGAGCATATCTAATAATTGGCTCAACTGATGAAGGAAGTTCTTTTGAATATACTCAAGAACAAGCCCAAAAAGTAGAGGCAAGACTTATTCCTTTGCTACAAGCTGAGGATAGCCCATATTCAAGATTTATAATGCGTGTTCCAGGATTTGGAAATTCAGCTAATTCATATAATAGTTTTATAATAATCGCTCTCCTTGATGATTGGAAAAATCGTAAAAAAGGTCAACAAGTTGTTCTTAGAGAAGCGATTGGGAAAATAGTAACTTTGCCCCAAGCCCTAGCTTTTCCTATATCTCCTCAATCTATAAGAGTATCAAATTACAACAAACCAGTTCAAATGGTCATTTATGGAAATACTTATGAGGAACTTGAGGCGATACAAAAAAAAGTTATACGAACACTCAGATCTAATAAAAATCTCTCAAGAATTGAGTCTGATTACAATCGAAACAAACCAGAGGTAAAATTAATAATAAATAAAAATAAAGCCAAAGATCTAGGTGTCTCAACTAAATCAATTGGTGAAACACTTGAAACACTTTATGGGGGTAAAAAAATAACGACTTTTAATAAACTAGGCAAAGAATATCCAATAATTGTTCAACAATATTTATCTGATCGACGAAATAAAGAGGGTGTTTCGAAAATATTTGTTCGCTCTGAAACCAATGGAAAATTAATATCTTTAGCAAATCTTGTAAGTTTTAAGGAAGAAGGTTCAGCAAAAGAACTTGCTAGATATAATAGACAACGGGCTGTAACAATTTCTGCAAATATTAGTGAGGGGTATACATTAACAGAAGCGATTAAATACTTCGAAAATGTGATGGTTGATTTAGCACCAGAGAACCAAATTACTTGGAAAGGAAAATCAGAGGAAATTAAAGAAACAAGTAATGAATTATTTATAATTTTTGCTTTAGCTTTACTAACTGCTTATTTGGTTATGGCTGCAACATTCAACTCATTTGTTCATCCATTTGTTATAATCTTAACTGTGCCTTTGGCTATTTTTGGAGGATTAGTGTTTATTTTATTTTTAAATAGCTCAGTAAATATTTTTTCTCAAATTGCATTAATTATACTAATAGGTATCTCAACTAAGAATAGTATTTTAATTGTAGATTACGCAAACCAAATTAGATCTAGTGGAAAAACTATTGAATTAGCTGTTAAAGAAGCGTGCGCTGTTCGGTTTAGACCAATTATAATGACATCACTAAGTACGATGATTGCAATGATGCCTTTAGTGATTGGAAATTTTGGCCCAGGTGCAGGAGAGGGTTCAAGATTAGCAGTTGGTTCTACAATATTAGGAGGAATGATTATTTCAACTTTCTTTACTTTATATGTCACTCCTTCAATGTATCTCGCATTAGCAAAAAATACTAAAAGGATTGATATAGTTGACTTAGAACTAAAAAAAGAATTGTCTAAAAAATAATATATTTTTTTCTATTTAATTTACTTTTACATTTCAATAATTGATTTTTGTATTTATTAGATTGTCTCTCAACTTTTTTAGCTAGTCCAATTACTTTTTTATTTTTTTTATAATTTTTATAATTTCCCCATCCTTCGTGATATGCAAGATACTGTTTGAAAGCATCTTTCTTTGATATCTTTAAAATGTTTTCTGATTTATTTGTATACCATCCAATGAAGTCAACACTGTCTTTAAATCTTGCTCTTGTTGCTAATTTATTACCAGTTTCTTTTTTATATTGCTCCCAAGTTCCTTTAACTGCTTGTGAATAACCAAAAGAAGTAGAAGGTCGTTTATAAGGTATCACTTTAAAAATTTTTTGTCTTGCCGGTTTAGCAAGCCAATCAAAATCGGACTCCATTTTTATTATTGCTAATTGAATATAGATTGGCGTGCCCCACTTTTGCTCAACTTTTTTTGTATGTTTATACCAAAGATATCTTTCACTAAAAATTGAACAACTGTTAGAAGTGTTTGATGGAATTGATGAGCAGCCGATTGTAAAAAAATAAATAAAAATTAATAATTTATTTTTTAAATCTACCATATTTATTTATAAAATTATTAAAAAGAATTACAACAATAACACCTAATAAATTTCCAAATAAATCAGACCATTGAAAAGTTCTTTCAGGTATAAATAGATGAAAAATTTCAAGCGTGATAGAAAGAAAAATTAAATATAATAGTAATAAGATAATTTTCTTGGAATTAGCAAAAGTTAAAAAACCAATAATTGAAATTAATACAAATACATAAAAATGATTTGATGATATAACAAAATCTGGTGTTATTTGAGGTTGTATACTTTTATTTTCATAAATTATCCAGCCTAATAGACTTCCAGGATATAGATATAAAATTATTAAAAGGATATTAATTATATAAAATATTAGTTTATATGTAGAAAAAAATTTTGACATTTAGTTAAATGATTTTTTTATAAATAATTTTTAGATATGACAAGATGAGTTTTTTGATATTAGTAAGACATGGTCAGAGTATTTGGAATCTTGAAAAAAGATTCACTGGTTGGGTTGATGTAGATCTTACAGATCAAGGAAAAATAGAAGCAGAGAAAGCTGGTTTACTTATCAAAGATCAAAATATAAATATAGATTTTTATTATTCCTCGTTTCAAGTGAGGGCAAACCATACTCTTAAAATAATACAAAAAGTATTAAAATCAAAAAAGGATTTTAAAAGAGCGTGGCAGCTAAACGAAAGACACTATGGTGAACTTACAGGGTTGAATAAGGTTGAGACTGCAAAAAAAATTGGTGAAGATAAAGTTTTTGAATTTCGAAGATCTTGGGATGTCAAACCTGGAAAACTAAGTAGAGACAACTCTTATCATCCCCTAAATATTGAAACATATGAGAAAATCCCTAAAGAGCTCATTCCTGACACAGAGTCTTTAAAAGATACATACAACAGAGTTTTGGAGTATTTCAAAAATGAAATACAGCCTAAACTAATAAATAAAAATATACTAATTACAGCACACGGAAACTCCATTAGAGCTTTATGTAAATATCTGTTCAATTTAGATAACAATCAAATCACAAGTTTAGAAATTCCAACAGGAAATCCCTTAATAATCAATTTCGAAGAAAATTTGAAAATAAGTGAATGTAAATATCTAGATAAAGAGAGATCTAAGAACCTTTTAGTTTTTTAAAAATTTCTAAGTTCGTTAAATGGTGAAATTTATTGATGCTCTCAAATCCATTTAACTGTTGTTTCATTAATAATTTATTCCAAATTTTAGCAATTGAGAAGTTTTCTACTTCATATTCATTAAATAAGTTTTTATTCAAAATTTGACAACCAGTATATATAAAGTTTTTTTCAAAACTTTGTTTAATTATATTGTCTTCTAAATCAAAATCGCCCTTTAGGTTATTATCAAAACTTAGTTTTTTATTAACTAATAAAAGAATATTATTTAATTTATTTTGAAAATAATATTTTTGCATATCATTAATTTCACTCACATGATTTTCATTCCAAATAGTGTCAGGATTAAAAACAAAAAAATCTTCACAATCTGAGTGGTTGATCAAATTTAAAATTCCTCCACCAGTATCTAAGATTTCTTTACCGTCCTCTATAATATTTATTTTTACTGAAAAATTTTTATTTTTAAAAAAGTCAATAATTTGCTCACTTAAATAAAAAGTATTTAAAAAAATATTTTCGACTTTCAATTTTATAACGGTATTAATGCAATCCTCTAAAATTGTTTGATTTTTGATTTGAAGTAATGGTTTGGGTTTTTCAAGAGTTAAAGGATTTAGTCTTTTGCCAAATCCAGCGCAGAGAATAAAAGCGTTATTAATTTTCATAAATTTTTTTTAAAATTATTATTTAGTAATTTTTTTAAATCTAAGAAAATTTCATTTTCATTGATTCTTAAAGAAATCAATTCCCACGCATAAGGTATTAATTTAAGATAATCCTTTTTTTTATCTCGGATTGCTAGACGTGTAAATATTCCAATTATTTTCAGGTTTCTTAAAATAGATAAAATTTCAAAATCATTTTTTATCTTTTTCTTATCAATTTTTTTTTGATTACCTATATAAAAATTAAAAATCTTTTTTTTTAGAACTTTTGAGGTTCTTAATCTTACATCATCTACTAAAGAAGCTAAATCATAAGCTCTATTTCCTATTAAAGCATCTTGACTATCAATTACACCTATTCTGTTATTAACAAGCATTAAATTTGATACATGAAAATCCCTATGAACAAATACATTTTTTTTCATCTTAAGACATGAAGATAAAGTTTTAATTATTTTTTTAAACTTTTTATTAAAGTCTTGTCTCTTATTTTTTGACAAATTTTTTTTCACATACCACTCACAAAATAAATTAGCTTCCTGAATTAATATTTCATTTTTATAATAAGGTATTCGATAATATTTATTTCTAAAATTTCTTATTTTTTTATCTTTTATTGACTGTATTTGATTAAGCAATTTTATTACATCTTTAAAATATAATAATTTTTTGTTTTTACTTTTCTTTAAAATTTGAAAAATTGACTTATTTCCAAAATCCTCAACTTCAATATAATTATTCTTATAATTCTCTTGATATAATTTTGGAGCTAGAACTTTGTTTTTATTTAAAATCCTGCTAATTGCATCATAAACAAGAAGATTTTTAAATTTGTCCTTTTTTGCTTGAATAACAATAGAATTACCATAATTGGATTTTTTTCTAAAAAACTTTCTATGTGACGCGTCTCCTTTTAATTTTTTAAGATTTTGCATTTATCTTTAATTACAAATTTAAACCCTTAATTTTTAATATTCGTTTTTTGTAATCATTTCCATATTCAAAATTTAATTCTATCAAATTTTTTGGTTTTGGTTTTATTTTTTGTGGCCATTCAATTAATGTAATAGCATTAGTAATATCATCAAATAATCCTAAATTGTTAATTTCATCTAAACTATTTAATCTGAATAAATCATAATGATTAATTTTGATTTGTTTAATTTGATACTCATTTAATAAATTGAATGTAGGACTTGTTACTTCAGTTACTTTAAGTCCATTTTGTTTTTGAAAATTGTTGATTAGATATCTAATAAAAGTAGTTTTTCCGACACCCATCTCGCCCACAAAAAAAACTACATGTCCTAATTTCAATTTTTTTGAAATCTTCTCAGCTAATTCCTCTGTTTTTTTTTCTGAAGATAAATTGATAAAATCACTTTTAGTAGCGATAGGCATTAGGTTTGAAAGGTCCCTCTACCCCTACACTGATATAATCTGCTTGATCTTTAGAAAGTTTAGTTAATTTAGCACCAACTTTTTTAAGATGAAGTGTAGCTACTTTCTCATCTAAATGTTTTGGTAAAACATAAACTTTGTTTTCATAATTTTTATGATTATTCCATAGTTCTATTTGAGCAATGACTTGATTTGTGAAAGAAGCGCTCATTACAAAACTTGGATGTCCTGTAGCACAACCCAAATTTACCAATCTACCCTCTGCCAATAAAATTATTCTTTTTTTGCTAGGTAGTTCAATTTCATGTACTTGGGGTTTTACTTCAGTCCATTTGTAATTTTTCAAAGCTTCAACCTGAATTTCATTATCGAAATGTCCGATATTACATAAGATTGCTCTATCCTTCATATCTCTCATATGGTCAGCTGTAACGATATCTTTATTACCAGTCGCAGTTACAACTATATCTGCTTTACTAATTGCCTCATCCATTAAAACAACTTCGTAACCTTCCATTGCAGCTTGCAATGCGCATATTGGATCTGCTTCGGTAACCAACACACGAGCCCCACTCTGCCTTAATGATGCAGCACTTCCTTTTCCAACATCACCAAAGCCTGCAACAATTGCAATTTTTCCTGACATCATTACATCAGTGGCTCTTCTAATTCCATCAACTAAACTTTCTCTACACCCATATAAGTTATCAAATTTTGATTTGGTAACAGAATCATTCACATTAATTGCTGGAACCAACAAAGAATTTTCTTTTTCCATTTTATTTAAAGCTTTTATCCCTGTAGTTGTCTCTTCCGAAACTCCTTTAACATCTTTTAATAAATCTTTATACTCATTGTGCATCATTGCTGTTAAATCCCCACCATCATCTAAAAGCATATTAGGTTTCCAACTTTTCTTACCTTCAATGGTTTGTTTTATGCACCAAACATATTCCTCCTCTGTTTCTCCCTTCCACGCATAGACTGGAATACCAGCTTTTGCTATAGCTGCTGCTGCATGGTCTTGAGTAGAAAAAATGTTACAAGATGACCATCTTACTTCTGCACCTAAATCTACTAAGGTTTCAATTAATACTGCTGTTTGTATTGTCATATGCAAACAACCTATAATTTTTGCACCCTTTAATGGAGATTTTCCAGCGTACTCCTCTCTTAAAGCCATAAGTCCTGGCATTTCACTTTCAGCAATTGAAATTTCTTTTCGTCCAAATTCTGCTTGTGATAAATCTCTTACTTTATAATCTTCCATCGTGGCTCTTCTAACAATTAAAAATTAATTAATCAATAAAACTCTTTAAACTTTTGGAAATTCTATTTCCATACTCGCTCCTTTTTTATCTTCTCTATTAGTTGCTTTGATTGTGGCATTATGTAAATCAACTAAATTTTTTACTATATTTAACCCTAGACCAGAATGCTGTCCAAATTTATCTGGTCTGTTACTATAGAATCTTTTAAATATTTTATTCGTGTCTTTTTCTTTAAAACCTTGTCCCTCATCTAATATCTTTATGTATACTTTATTATCCTCCGATTTCGAAACTTGCACAATTACATCTTTATTATCATCACTAAAAGAAATTGCATTATCTAAAAGGTTTGCAATGATTTGTTCAATTCTGTTTTCGATTCCATAAATTAAATATTTATTTTTACCATCATTTTTATAAGAAATATTAATTCCTCTTTTTACTTTATAAATATTATTAAAATCATCTACTACTGACTTAATTATTGGCTCAATATCTATTTTTTTTATTTTTTCTTTACTTAATGCAACTTCATCTTTTAACATTTGTGAGTAATCAGTAATCAATCTTTCAATTCTTTGTACATCGTGGCTTAAAATGTTAATCAATTTAAGTCTCTGTTCAGCGTCTTGTGCATCATGTAAAATTTCTGATGCACTTTTTAATGATGCCAACGGATTACGAATTTCGTGTACAAGATCAGTTGAAAAATTTTCTGCATGTGAAATTCTTTTTTGTAATTCTAAAGTCATATCATCCAAAGAATTAGAGAGTAAACCAAGTTCATCATTTCTTAATTTTAATGTATCTATATTTGTTTTTTTTGTGTTTTTATTTTTTATGATTTTGGTATAACTGACTAAATTTTTAATTGGTTTTAAAAAATATCTATTTAAAACAAACGAAAAAATCAATATTACGATACCAACTGCAATTGCAGTCCTAATTACAAAAGTTTTTCTCTCATCTATGGCAGCTTTTATATCATTGGCATTTTCTGTTATTGCTAAATATCCTATGTTTTCTCCATCCTTCATCACGTTTTTGATGGTAGTCAATTTAAATTTATTAAATTCTTCCTCGGTAAATGTAAAAGGGATTCCAAAATTTTTAGACGTTGCGTAATTTAAAAGGACATCATTTAAAGACACATTATTCTCATTTCCAATATCTATGTTTTTTTCTTCAGTGATTTTTTTTGTTGTTGTTGAGTCCAACACCTCTAATTCAATAGTATCCAACCTTTGTGAAAACGATCTTGGATCTAAGTCTAATGTATCAGTATCTCCTATTAGATTAAGTTTATTATCAAAAAATATTACTCTGTCCAGGTTCTGAAAAAGAAATCTTGTTGAAAACAAAAATTTTCTAATATCTTTTTCAACAAATTTTACATTTAATCTTGTTAGATTATCAATTGTATTGTTGATTACCTCGATATGATTTGAGGATTTTTTTTTAATTAAATTTGGTTGAACATTTTTCAAATAAATGAATGTGAACAGTCCTATAATTGTAAAAAAAATAGAATTTATGAATAAAAATTTTTTTAAAATTGATAAGTTCTTAAGAAAATTGCTGAGCATTAACTAACATTCCATCTATATCCGCTTCCATATCTGGTTTCTATAGCTGAAAATTCAGGATCAACTTTTTTGAATTTTTTTCTGATTCTTTTTACGTGACTATCAATTGTTCTATCTTCAATATCTGTATCTTCTCTATAGGCTATGTCCATTAATTGGGCTCTTTCTTTTATAATTCCTGGTCTTTTGGCTAGCTCTTTTACCAGTAAAAATTCTGTTGTAGTCAATTTATCAGGCAATTGTTTCCCATTCCATTCGCACTCTAATTGGGACGGATCAAGTTTTAATTTTCCATGCGATATAATACTTTTATTTTCCTCAAGAGTTTCTTTGGAATCTTTTTTTCTAAGTTGAACTCTAATTCTTTCAATTAAAACTTTAATTGAAAAACCACCTGATTTTTTTACGAAATCATCAGCACCTAATTTTAGTCCTAGTAATTCGTCAATCTCATCATCTTTAGAAGTCAAAAAAATAACTGGTAATGAGGTTTTTTTTCTCAATTTCTTGAGCAATTCCTCACCGTCCATTTTTGGCATTTTTATATCAACAATAGCTAGATCTGGCGGTGTTCTAGTTAATCCAATTAATGCACTCTCTCCATCAATGTAAGTTTGAACTTTAAAACCTTCTTTTTCGAGAGCAATACTTAAGCTAGTTAGAATATTTCTATCGTCATCTACTAAGGCAATTGTTTGTTTTTGCATACTTAATTATAAAAATACTAAATTGTTCTAATTTGGGCAAATAAATTAATGTAATGTACCCCAATTTTCTCCAGTGTTTAAATCTACTGTAAGAGGTATTGAAAAAGAATGTTGATCACTCTCAGCAACGCTAGACATTTCTTCAATTATCACTTTGGATATTTTTTTTACTTCATTTTTGGGACTTTCAAAAATTAGTTCATCATGGATTTGAAGTAACATCTTTGTTTTATTGAGTTTTTGCTCCTTTAATTTTTTATCAATTCTTATCATTGCTAATCTCATTATTTCAGCAGCCGACCCTTGTATTGGAGCATTAATTGCTGCACGTTCTTGAAAGTTTCTTACATTATAATTTTTATCATTTATATTTATAAAATGAGATCTTCTTCCAAAAATATTACTTACATAACCACTTTTTCTACAAAATTTAATTGTTCGATCCATATAAACTTTTATTTCTGGGAACTTTGAGAAATATGAATTTAGAAACTCCTCAGCCTCAAAATTAGAGACATTTATTTGCTTCGCTAATCCATACTGAGAAATTCCGTAAATTATTCCAAAGTTTATGGCTTTTGCCTTTCTTCTTTGGTCTTGATTCACCTTATTAATATCAATATTAAAAATTTGGCTAGCCGTTAAAGAGTGTATATCCTCATTATTTTGAAAAGCTTTTTTTAATTCTTTAACATCAGCCAAATCAGCTAAAATTCTCATTTCAATTTGATTATAGTCTGCGGAAATCAAAATATTATCCTTGTCAGCAACAAAAGCTTTGCGAATATCTCTGCCATCTTCTGATTTAATTGGAATATTTTGCAAGTTAGGATCACTTGAAGCTAATCGTCCTGTAGTCGTTGCTGCTAATAAAAAAGAAGTATGAACTTTTTTTGTATCAGGATTAATATGTTCGGGTAATGAGTCTGAATAGGTATTTTTAAGTTTTGAAACTTGCCGCCAGTCCAGGACTAATTGTGGAAATTTATGACCTTTAAAGGCTAGATCTTCTAGCACAGAGGCACTTGTTGCAAAACTTCCCTTTTTAGTTTTTTTTAAGTCTGCAATCTTAAGATCATTGTATAAAATTTCACCCAGCTGTTTTGGAGAAGCAATATTGAACTCTTTCTTAGAGAGTTTAAAAACTTCTTTCTGAATTTTTTCAATCTTTTTCTCAAATTTAGTAGACAATGTTTTTAAAAACTTTTTATCAACTTTAATACCCTGTATTTCCATATCAGCCAAAATTCTAAGTAACGGCTTTTCAAAAATTTCATAAATATTAATCATTTTTTCTTCTTTCAAGCTTTTATAAAATTTTTTATATAGTCTAAAAGTTATGTCAGCGTCCTCGGCAGCATAATCTTTTGCTTTTTCTAAATCGACCTCACTAAAATTTATCTGTTTCTTTCCAGAACCAACTAATTCTTTGAATTTTATTGTTTTATGATTCAGATGAATTTCAGATAACGTATCCATATTGTGTCTATTTTTTCCAGCATCTAGCACATAAGACATGAGCATGGTATCCTCCATAGCTGATAGTGTTATCCCGTGATTGAAAAATACAATAAAATCAAATTTAATGTTCTGACCTATTTTTTTTATACTTGGATCTTCAAGTAAAGGTTTTAATTTTTTAAGCACTATGTCTTTATCAATGCACTTTTTTGAATTATGTCCTATTGGTATGTAACAAGCTTTTCCAATCTTTGAACTCAAAGATACTCCAACTAAATCAGCTTGATGAGGATCTAAAGAATTTGTTTCTGTATCAACTGCAACTTCTCCTATTTCTTCAGCTTCCTTAATCCATTCATCAATTTTGCTGTGATCTGTTATTAAAAAATAATTTTTCTTATCGATTTCAACTTTTTTTTCCTTTATTTGAACATCCTTTTTTTCACTATTAAAATCTGGTTCCCCATAAGCAGAAATAGCAGAGCTAAGTAACCTATTAAACTCCATTTCTCTTAGAAATTTATAAAGTTTATCTTTATCAATCCTTTTTAATTCAAAATCATTGAGTTTCATTTCAATTGGAGCATCGTGTTTTAATGTTACTAATTTTTTACTTATTAAAGCTTTATCTTTGTTGTTGAGTAAAGTTTCTCTTCTCTTATTTTGTTTGATTTCATCTGCTGATTTTAAAAGTGTCTCTAAATCACCATACTTATTAATTAATTCTGCTGCAGTTTTTACACCAATTCCAGGAACACCAGGAACGTTATCACTGCTATCTCCAGCTAGAGCCTGAACATCTATAACTTTATCTGGATCTACTCCAAATTTGTTTTTTACATCCTCATTCGAAACGAACTTATTTTTCATTGGATCAAAAATACGAACATCCTTTCTATACAATTGCATCAAATCTTTATCTGATGAAACTATTGTTACCTTTGCCCCTTTTTTTAAAATCTGATCAACATAAGTTGCAATTAAATCGTCTGCTTCATAATTAACTAATTCAACAGAGGGTAAATTAAAGGCTAAAACTGATTTTCTTATATATTCAAATTGCGGTGCTAAGTCATCTGGTGCCTCAGATCGATTAGCTTTGTAATCACTATAGATTTCATTTCTAAAAGTCTTTCTCGCTGAGTCAAAAATAACAGCAAAATGAGTTGGTTTCTGAAGATTTTCTTTTGATTTTGAGTCTTCAAGAAGTTTGAACAACATGCTGCAAAAACCACTTACTGCTCCAGTGGGTAATCCATCACTTTTTCGAGTTAATGGTGGTAAAGCATAATAAGCTCTAAATATATAACCCGATCCATCTATTAGATAAAAATGATCTGTTTTTTGAATCTTATTCATTAAAATTTAATATAGATTAAAGATAAAAATAAGAGTATTATTTTTTATGGAACTTATAAAGCAAAATACTCAAAACCAGCTTATAAAATCATTACTGGTTATCTTTGTAGGTTCAATAGTTCTTACGATTTCTGCCAAAATCAAGATACCTTTTTATCCAGTTCCAATGACTATGCAAACATTCATAGTTTTATTTTTAGGTATTAGCTTTGGATATAAAATAGCTCTAGCCACTGTGAGCTTATACTTATTAGAGGGTATATTGGGTTTACCAGTATTTTCTAATTCTCCTGAAAGAGGAATTGGTTTGACTTATTTTACAGGTCCAACAATGGGGTATTTAATTGGATTTCTATCAGCGTGTTTTTTAGCTTCATTTATAAAAAATGATGATAATTATTTTTTAATTTTTTTTAAATTAATGTTCTCAGTTTCAACAATTTATATCTTGGGTATTCTATGGCTAGGTACATTAATTGGTTGGGATAAACCTATTTTAAAATTAGGTGTATTGCCTTTTTTAGTTGCTGAAATTTTCAAAATTTGTCTGCTTACTGTATTAGCCAAAAAAATTATAAAATTTAGAAAATTTATTTAGGCGATCTTTTAGATAATATTCTTTGAAGAGTTCTTCTGTGCATTTTAAGCCTTCTTGCAGTCTCAGAAACATTTCTATTACATAATTCAAATACTCTATGAATATGTTCCCATTTTACCCGATCTGCTGACATTGGATTTTCAGGTGGTGCAGCTTTTTTTGATGGATCTGCTAATAACGCTTTTTCTACATCGTCTGCATCCGCTGGTTTAGCTAAATAGTCAATAGCACCCTCTTTGATTGCAGCTACAGCAGTTGGAATATTTCCATATCCAGTTAGCATTATGATTCGACTTAGTGAATTTGATGACTGAATTTCTTTTACAACCTCTAATCCGTTTCCATCATTTAACCTAAGGTCAACCACTGCAAAACCAGGTTTTTTCACTTTTACCATGTCTTTACCTTTTTGCACACTCTCAGCTTGTAAGACTTCAAACCCCTTCTTTTCCATCGCTCTAGCTAATCTCTCCCTAAAAGGATTATCATCATCCACTATTAATAAGGATTTATTGTCAAAATCAGCCAGATTTTGTAATGGAGCTTCGTTTTTCATGAGCCTTATATGATCACTTTTTTCCGTATTTCAATAGGCCATTATTTGCTTTACATTGAATAACTATTTGATTAATTCCTCGATTATTAAAGTTTTTTTTTAATAAAAAGACTTTTTTTTTGTTAAATTTTTTTTGAGGGAGCATTTAAAATGCAAAAATTTAAGTCAGTTGAAGAATTAGTCAATCAACTGAAACCGGAAAAACCTGTCTATTGTATTAGAAAGAATTCTATTCTTTCTGCTTCAAAATTCTTTCAAAATAAGTTCCCAGGTAAAATACTATATGCTGTAAAAACCAATCCCCATCCTGAAGTTGTCAAAACTTTGATAAAAAGTGGAATTAATCAATTTGATGTTGCATCTATCGAAGAAATCAAGGCAGTAAGGAAATTTGATAATACTGCAAAATGCTCTTTTATGCATACGGTTAAAAGTAGAGAGAGTATTAAAGAAGCATATTTTAATTTTGGAATAAAAACTTTCGCTTTAGATACTAAAGATGAATTAATTAAGATTATTGAAACAACAGACAATGCTAAAGATTTAGAACTATTTATTAGAGTTGCTGTTTCCAATGAACATGCTGAAATAGATTTATCAAAAAAATTCGGTGCTTTGAATTCTGAAGCTTCAGGACTATTAAGACTTGCAAAACATCATTCAAAAAAAATTGGTTTAAGTTTTCATGTTGGTTCCCAATGTATGCATCCAATTTCATACTCTAAAGGAATTAATGAAGTAGGAAATATAATTAAAAAAACTAAAATAATTCCAGATTATATTAATATCGGTGGAGGCTTCCCGACAATTTATCCTGATCTTGTGCCTCTATCTTTGGAAAGTTATATGGAGGAAATTAAAAAAAGTTTAGAAAATTTAAATCTAAAAAATATGCCTCAAATAATTTGTGAACCTGGAAGAGCTTTGGTTGCAGAAAGTGGATCAACAATCGTCAGAGTTAATTTAAGAAAAAAACAAAAACTCTATATTAATGATGGTACTTACGGCACACTTTTTGATGCTGGAACACCTAATATAGTTTTTCCATCAAAATTAATTAAAGAAAATTCAAGTAAAATTATTTCAAAGAAAATGACTGCATTTGATTTTTATGGACCAACATGTGACAGTATGGATTATATGAAGGGTCCTTTCCTACTTCCAAATAATATTAAAGAAAATGATTATATTGAACTTGGTCAATTAGGATCATATGGTTTAACTTTTAGAACTCAATTTAATGGTTATTACTCTGATGAAATTTATGAGGTTGAGGATAAACCAATAATGTCTATGTATGATAAGAATTCAGACAAAGCTACTCTAGTCGCTTAATGTCAGAAAATAAAAATCTTGGTCACAACAGTAAAAAAGATTTCTTAAAAAAACCTGTAGAACATATTGATATTACATCATTTGATTCTAGAAAAATTATCTCTTCCATGGAAAAAATGTCTTTTGTTTCAAGAGAAACGGCAAACGCAGCCAATATTTATAATGAAATGTTGAAAGACAAAGAATGCACAATTTTTTTAACATTAGCAGGTTCAACATCTGCCGCAGGCTGTATGAATATTTATAAAGATTTAGTTAAATATAATATGGTTGATGCAATAGTGGCGACTGGCGCTTCAATAATTGACATGGATTTTTTTGAAGCTCTTGGTTTTAAACACTATCAAGGGTCTCAATTCCAAGATGATACTGAATTAAGAAAAAATTATATCGATAGAATTTACGACACATACATAGACGAGGATGAGTTACAGATTTGTGATAAAAGAATATGTGAAATAGCGGATACCTTGGAACCTAGAAGCTATACATCCAGAGAATTTATTAAAGAAATGGGTAAATATTTAAAAAAAAATTCTATTAAAAAAGACTCTTTAATTGAAACAGCATACGATAATGATGTTCCAATTTTTTGCCCTGCTTTCACCGACTCCAGTGCTGGATTTGGTTTAGTTATACATCAAGAAAAAAATCCAAAAAAGCATATGACTATCGACTCTATTAGAGAATTTAGAGAATTGACTGAAATTAAAATACGCTCGAAGGGATCAGGTTTATTTATGATTGGTGGTGGTGTTCCAAAAAATTTTATTCAAGACACCGTAATTTGTGCTGAATTATTAGGCAAGGAAGTTGACATGCATAAATATGCGGTACAAATCACAGTTGCCGACTCTAGAGACGGTGCATGCAGTAGTTCAACATTAAAGGAAGCAAGTTCATGGGGTAAAGTTGATGTTACAAAAGAACAAATGGTATTTGCTGAAGCCACCAGTGTACTACCCTTAATAGCTAGCGACGCTTATCACAGAGGTGAGTGGAAAAATAGAGATAAAAAGAAATTCACAAAAATTTTTGAGTAAAAATTGAAATATTTATCAAATAGAAATGGATTTTTAGGAGTCGACAATAAATTTAATTTCAAAGAAAAGGTTGTTGTGGTTCCATTTGGACTTGAAAAAACTGTTAGTTATGGAGGTGGTACCAGAAACGGACCTAAAGAAATTATAAAGGCTTCTCATCAAGTGGAATTATATGATGAAGAGTTAAATTGTGAACCTTATAAAAAAATTGGGATTAAAACATTAAAGCCCTTTAAGATTCATAGAAATATCAGAAAAGCTCTAGAGAAAATGTCAAATATAAATAAAGAAATTTTAGATAAAAGACTTTTTCCAATCACGTTTGGAGGAGAACATTCAATTACACCCGGATGTATTTATCCATTTGTCAAAAAATACAAGAAAATTTGTCTTTTACATTTCGATGCCCATGCTGATTTAAGAAATAGTTACAATGGTGAAAAGTTCTCTCATGCATCAGCAATAAGAAGGTGCTTAGACCATAAAAATATATCATTAATATCTTTTGGGATCAGAAATATATCAGAGAGTGAAATTCCATTTTTAAAAAAGAATAAATCAAGAATAAATATTTTTTGGGCAAAAGATAAATCAAAGTGGGATTTAACAAAATTTAAAAAACTTATAAAAAATAAAAAAGTTTATTTAACATTTGATGTTGATGGTTTCGACTCAAGTATCATGCCAGCTACTGGGACTCCTGAACCTGGTGGATTATTATGGGATGAAACACTCAATATAATTAAAATTGCTGCAAAAAATTCAAACATTGTTGGTGCTGACATCAATGAATTAGCACCTATTAAAGGTTTTAACTCATACAACTTTCTTGTTGCAAAACTCGCTTATAAAATATTGTCTTATAAATTTTTGATTTAAGCCTTAATTGGCTTAAAAGTTTTTAAAAGTAATCTAAATGGTATTAACATGATCAAAGCAACTATTACTTTTACAATTAAATCTCCGAAAGAAAGTGTAACCCATGGCACGCCAGTCCCATAAAATGATATTGAAAAAAATAAAAATGTATCGATTGTTGAGCCAATCATTGAGGATGTTAATGGCGCAACAAACCATTCTTTCTTTCTTAATCTGTCAAATATTTGGACATCTAATAATTGTGCAGTTAAAAATGCAATTCCAGACCCAATAGCTATACGAATAGATATAAGATCTGCAAAATCAGTAGAAAATAAAACTGTAAAACCAATTCCTAGTACAAAGCCAAAATATACAATTTTTCTTGCAACTATTTTTCCATAAGATCTATTAGCTAAATCTGTAATTAAAAAAGCGATTGGATAAGAGAAAGCTCCGTAGGTTAATATTTCATTTAAACCATAATAATTAATTGGAAATTGAACAAGAAAATTAGAAGATAGGACAACAACACCCATCAAAAATGATAGAAGTAAAAACGATTTGCTCATTAAGCTGTTTTAGATTGTGCAGTTTTTTTTTGAAATGGAGATTTAATTAATAAACTTTTTTTTAGTTTTTTTAATCTAGGAGATAAATTTTTATTTTTTACAGATTTTAGAAATTCATCAAAACTACCCTTTTTATCTACTGATCTAACCCCTGCATTACTCACTGTTAATTTTAAGCTTCTTTTTAAAAGTTCACTTGTAAATTTTACTTTTTTTAAATTAGGTAAGAATCTTCTTTTTGTCTTATTGTTAGCATGACTAACGTTATGACCTTTCATTGGATTTTTCCCAGTTAATTCGCATTTTTTTGTCATAATTTGTTCGACTATATAAAGTGAGATATTGATGGCGTCAAGTTTATTAGATTATTCTAATCCTTTTTTCCTACTATTTCATTAAAGTTTTTTACACCATCTTTTAATAGTATTTCCTTTAGTTCTTTTTTAATTAGACCAACAATATTTGGACCTCTAAAAACCATGCCTGTATAAAGTTGTAAATAATCAGCTCCTGCTAAAAATTTTTGATAAGCTGATCTGCCAGAGTCCACACCACCTACGCCTATAATTTTAATTCTGCCTTTTAAAACTTTATAAAATTTTCTGATTAACTCTGAAGACTTTAACTCAATAGGTTTCCCGGATAACCCTCCTTTTTGATGGCTTTGAGTATTTTGTAAATTTTCTCTTGTTGTATCAGATGTGTTAGAAATAATAGCAGCTTCTATCTTGTTATCTAAAAGCACTTCAGAAATTTTCATAATTTCTTTATCATTAATATCTGGTGATACTTTTACCGCTATAGGTGTTTTAGAGTTAAGATCTCTCTTCTCTTTTTCTATTAGTTTTAAAAGATCATCTAATTTTTTTTGGTCGTGAAAGTTTCTTAAATCTTCGGTGTTTGGTGAGGAAATATTAACAGTAATATAATCAGAGACCCCATCAAACATTTTTAAACACTGTATATAATCATTTGTTCTATCTTCTGAGTCTTTATTGGGTCCAATATTTATTCCGAGTAATCCGGTTGGATTATTTCTTTTTATTCGATCTACAATATTTTTTGAACCTAGATTATTGAAACCAAGTCTATTTATCAGGGCCTCATCTTCTACTAGTCTAAAAACTCTAGGTTTAGGATTTCCGTATTGTTCTAATGGTGTAACAGTTCCTACCTCTACGAAACCAAACCCTAAATTGAACAATGAATTATATACCTCGGCATTCTTATCAAATCCTGCTGCCATACCAATTGGATTTTCTATTTCTTTATTAAATAATTTAGTCTTAAAAAGAGGATTATTTTTTTCGTCATCTAAAATATTTGGAATAAAATTAAATTTTAGTGACTTTATCGCTAAACTATGAGCCGTCTCGGGATCTAATTTAAAAATTAAAGATCTTAAATTTGAAAACATTATTTAATTTTATTTAATATAAGATCTTTTGTTTCTTTCACACCAAAAAAACTTATAAAAAAACCCATCCTTGGTCCATTTTCGTCTCCAAAAACTACTTCGTAAATTAATTTAAACCAATCTCGAAGGTTCTCGGTATATCCATTTTCTTTACCAGTCGAATATATCATTGTTTGAATATCTTCTGGTTTCATTTTGTCGTCACATTTATCTAAAGTTTTTACCAGAGCTTCTAAAGCTTTTTTTTCCTCACCATTAGGTTTTTTATATTTTTTTTTCAATTTTATTACGTCGTTAAAATATTTTATTGCATAGCCTACTAAATTATCAAAGATAGGATTATCTTTCTCCGAAATGTCTTTTTTATATTTTTTAACAAATTTCCAAAGAAGTTCTTTGCTGTCAGCATTACTTGTTTCGACCAAGTTTAATAACATTGAAAACGACATAATCATATTTTCTTTAGGCACTAAACTATTATGAACATGCCATACAGGATTCATAAGTAGCTGCAACTCATTTTGATTTTTTGCTTTCTCAATCAGATCCAAATAATCATCGACCGTTTTTGAAACTATTTCTTTGTAAAGTTTTTTTGCTCTTTTTGGATTTTGATACATATAAAGCGACAAACTTTCAGGAGAAGCATACTCTAGCCATTGATCAATAGTAATGCCGTTTCCCTTTGATTTTGAAATCTTCTCTCCTTTTTCATCCAAAAATAGTTCATATGCAAACCCTGAGGGATTTGTTTTTCCAATCAATTTGATAATTTTTGTTGAAAGTATTGCGCTCTCTATAAGATCTTTTCCATACATTTCAAAATCAACATCTAGTGCATACCATCTCATAGCCCAATCAACTTTCCACTGTAATTTACAATTTCCATCATAAATGCTTGTTTCCAAATCTTTTCCATTATTATCAAAAACAATAATAGATTTTTCTTTATTAATATTTTTTACAGGTATTTCTAGAACATGACCTGTAACCGGACAAATTGGAAGAAATGGACTATACGTTTTTTGTCTCTCTTTTCCTAGTGTAGGAAGTATTATATTCATTATACCATCATAATTCTCTAAAATAACTTGGAGAGAAGAGTTAAAGAAACCTGACTTATAAAGTGATGTTGAACTTTTAAAATTATATTCAAATTTAAAATTGTTTAAAAATTTTTTTAGCATTTCATTATTATGCTCACCAAAACTATTAAATTTTTGAAAGGGATCAGGCACATTAGTAAGCGGTTTGTGCAAATTTTTTTCTAATAATTCTTTTTGTGGAACGTTGTCAGGTACTTTTCTAAGACCATCCATATCATCTGAAAAAGTAATGATTTCAGTTGGTAAATCAGTCAAATGTTTTAGTGCATTTACAATCATTGATGTCCTTGCAACTTCTCCAAAAGTTCCTATATGTGGAAGGCCACTAGGACCATAACCTGTTTGGAGAATTATTTTGCCTTTTTTTTCTATAAAAGATTTTCTTTCTCGAAGCATTTTTTTTGCTTCAACGAAAGGCCATGCACTTGTTTTATCAAAATTCTCTTTTTTAATCATGATTAATTCAAATAAAATCTTAAATTAACGCTTTAACTTATTCTTATAGAGTTGAAATTTATTTACCATAAAATAATGTTCTATCAAAATGTCTAATTATAAAACTGTTTTTTTTACACTTGGAATTCTTCAAATAATTCTTGGAATTTTTATGTTGATCCCAATATTTGTTCAATTTTTTTTTAATGAAATTGACTCCTCTTTTTTTGGTGCCTCAATTATTACAATTATTTTTGGTACGCTATTTTTTTTATCTAATCTTGATCATGATAAGAAGTTAAATTTACAGCAAGCTTTTTTATTGACCGCGTTATCTTGGCTTAGTATTGCAATTTTTGGTTCACTTCCTCTAATATTTTCTGAAGTCAATTTTTCGTTTACCAATGCATTTTTTGAGAGTATGTCAGGCATTACAACAACTGGTTCAACAATCATTCCAAACTTAGAGGAGATGCCCAAAGCAATTTTGCTTTGGAGAGCAATTCTTCAATGGTTGGGTGGTATTGGAATAATTGTTATGGCAATCACTTTGATGCCAATAATGAATGTTGGTGGTATGCAATTATTCAAAATTTCTAACAGTGATTCATCAGAAAAAATTCTTCCTAAATCGAAAGAAATTGCGTTGAGATTAATTTACATTTATTCAGGTCTCACTACTCTTTGCGCAATATCATATAAAATTCTTGGGATGAATACTTTTGATAGTATAACCCATTCTATGACAACAATAGCAACTGGGGGTTTTTCAAACTATAACGAGTCCATTGGTTTCTTTAAAAGTTTTTCAATAGAAATTTCAGCAATGATTTTTATTATCTTGGGAAGTTTGCCTTTTATCGCTTATATCAAATTCTTAAACGGTAATAGAAGAATATTTTTTTCAGATATTCAAATTAGAACTTTTTTGAAAATAATCTTAATAAGTATTCTGATCTTATCAATTTATTTGTTTTTAGATAAATCGTCTGAACTAAACTTCAGAACAGTTTTATTCAATGTAATATCAATTTTGACAGGTACTGGATATGTAAATGCACAATTTGATAACTGGGGTGGATTTCCTTTAATTATATTTATAGGTTTAATGTTTATCGGTGGATGTGCTGGCTCAACGACCTGTGGTATTAAAATATTTAGATTTCAAATACTTAACTCATTTGTTTTGAATCAACTTAAAAAGATTATTTATCCCAAGGGAATTTTCGTTCTAAAATATAATCAAAGTCCTGTTGATGATAAATTTACCGCATCAATTATCTCTTTCATTTATATGTACCTGGTAATTTTTTTTGTGATTACAGCATTATTATCTTTGACAGGTCTTGACTTTATTACTTCAATTTCTGGTGCTGCAACATCTATCTCAAATGTAGGACCTGGCCTAGGTTCGACTATTGGGCCAAACGGAAATTTTTCATCACTACCTGATATCTCTAAGTGGATTTTAAGTTTTGGTATGATTTTGGGGAGATTAGAATTATTTGCAATTCTTGTATTATTTTTACCATCTTTTTGGAGGAATTAAATTTGATAGAAATTAAAAAAAACTCTTTGTCTGAAATGTTCTCGGTTTATTTCGACAAAAGAATGCTCAAAATTTTATTGCTTGGTGCAATATCGGGTTTTCCATGGGTTTTGATTGGAAGTAGTCTAAGTTTATGGTTAAAAGAAGATGGACTAAGCAGATCAACTGTTGGATGGGCTGGATTAATTTTTGCAGTTTACGCATTTAATTATTTATGGGCACCTTTAATAGATAGAATACAAATACCATATTTAACAAAAAAAATAGGTCACAGAAGAGGATGGATTGTTTTGATGCAAATTATCATCTTACTCTCACTTGCTCTTTGGAGTTTACTCGATCCATCTGAAAATTTAGCTTTAGTTGTTTCAGTAGGCTTAATAATTGCTATAGCATCATCAACTCAAGATATAACAGTTGATGCTTTAAGAATTGAACAGATTGGTGAGAATGAGGGAAAATCCATGGCTGCTGGGGCTGCAATGGCGGTTGTCGGTTGGTGGACAGGATATAAGCTAGGTGGAGTACTATCACTATTTGCAGCAGATATTTTTCAAAACATTGGTTTTGAAAATTATTGGCAACTAACTTTCTTAATTTTGGGGATTTTAGTAATTTTAATGAACATTGGCTTAATGTTCATTGACGAGTCTGGAATTTTAGAGAGACAAAATCAACAAAAAGAAAATGACAAATTGATATCATCGCAATTTAAAAATGAAAATATATTTACAAAATTGTTAACCTGGGTTGCTGGAACAATAAGTGGCCCAATCATTAGTTTTTTTAAAAAAAATGGCTTTTCGATTGCTCTAGGAATTTTAGGATTTGTTTTTTTATTTAAAGTGGGGGAGGCATTTCTTGGAAGGATGTCTATAATTTTTTATAAAGAAATAGGTTTTAGTAAATCAGATATCGCTATTTACTCTAAAACGTTAGGTTGGATCACTACTGTGATGTTTACTCTTTTAGGTGGGCTTTTTGTAATTAGATCTGGGGTTTTAAAAGCAATGTTTTTCGCTGGAGTTATGATGGCAAGTACAAACCTATTGTTCAGTGTATTGGCCTGGAGCGATAAATCAGAACTTTTATTTGCTATTGCAGTTATTTTTGATGATATAGCTGCTGCATTTGCAACAGTAGCTTTTGTAGCCTTTATATCTATGCTCGTAGACAGAGCGTATACAGCAACTCAATATGCGCTCTTAGCATCAATAGGCACTGCTGGTAGAACAACTTTAGCATCCTCCTCTGGCGCCCTTGTTGATTGGTTAAATGGTGATTGGGGAATATTTTTTATTTTGACTGCGCTAATGGTAATTCCTTCATTAATAATCCTTTGGATTATGAAAAATAAACTACAACTAAGTGAAAAATAATTTTTTAAATAAATCTGTAGCTAACATTTACTTTAAACCATCACCTAATTCTGAGGTAATTTCGCAAATTTTATATGGAGAGAAATTCAAGATTCTATTTAAAAGAAAAAAATATATAAAAATAAAAACTCATTATGACAATTATATTGGATATATAAAAAAAGATAAGTTTTTGGAAAATTTTAAACCCTCACATAAAATTTCTAAAATTAAATCTAAAATTTTCTTTAAAAGAGGTAAAAGATTTTTGTCTTCAAACAATTATCTATATTATGGATCTGGTGTGTGTAAACGAAGTGAAGATAAAAAGTATATAGAATTTGAAAAAAATAGATGGATCAAAAAAAGCGATGTCAAAAATATTGATCATCATGAAAAAAATTACATCAAAATATTCAAATTTTTTTTAAATACAAAATACTTATGGGGCGGAAAAACCTGTGTTGGAATTGATTGTTCAGCGTTAATTCAAATCTATTTTTATTACAACAGGATATTTTTTCCAAGAGATACAAAAGATCAAATAAGATTTTGTAAAAGAAAAAGAAGTAAAAATCGGCTTAAAGGAGATATAGTATTTTGGAAAGGACATGTTGGTATATGTCTAAACAAGTCTAGATTTATTCATGCTTATGGACCAAAAAAGAAGGTGATAAATATGCCAATAGTAAAAACAATTAAATTAATTTATAAAACCGCAAATCTGAAAGTTAAAAAAGTAAGTAATATTAGTAATATTTAATCTCTACCAAAGTCAGGTTTGTTTACATCCTGTTTTAATTTAATAATTTTAGTCCTAACTTTTTTAGTCTGAGATAATTTTTTTAAAATTGATTTATTATTTTTAGAATTTATATCTTTTTTGAAAGATTTTAAGTTTTTGATAAATAAGTCTATCGCTTTTATAACATTAAACTTATTATCAAAAAAAATATCTCTCCACATAATTTCATTTGAAGCAGCTATTCTTGAAAAATCTCTCAAACCCCCAGCACTATATTTGATAATCCCAAATTTAAGTATTTTTTCAAAATCTTGAGCCGATTTAACTAAATTATAGGCAATTAAATGTGGTAAATGACTTGTGATAGAAAAAACTTTGTCATGTTTTTCAGAGCTCATAATAACAGTTTTTGAGCCCATCTTTTTCCAAAAGGAAATTAAAAATTTTAAATTCTTAGAACTTGTTTTTTTATCCTTAATTAATACACACCATTTATCCTCAAACATATCAGTTTTTCCAAATTCTGGTCCACTCACCTCTGATCCAGCGATAGGGTGACTCCTTATCCAATTTATACCACGCTTCAAAAATTTTTTAATAATTTTTGATGACTCTATTTTTGAAGATCCCACATCAGTAATCAGTGTCCCTGGCAAAATAGTTTTATTAATTTCAAGAATGAGTTTTTTATATTCACTCATTGATGTGCAAACAATCACTAAATTTGAATTTACTAAACCATCTTTAAGTGACTTAACAATTGTTCCGGGTAATCTGAGACTTTTTATTTTAGTGATATTAGATTTTGATTTTTCATAAATAAATATTTTTTTTGCTATTTTTTTTTTTGAAATCTTCCTTACTAAAG
>CACIKE010000009.1 GCA_902587155.1 uncultured Pelagibacteraceae bacterium
GAACAATTTTAATAATTTTTTTTAAATTTTTTCTATTAGATAAAATTGCATCAATAATTTCTTTTTTTTTTACGGGAAAAGAGTCAAAATAATTTGGAAGTTCTTTTTTCAATTTTTGAAAAACTTTTCTGTTATATTGATAAATTTTTGCGACTTCTAAATCAGCATTAAATACAGGATAACCAAAACATTTAGCTATATAAGATTTACCAGATCCTATATCTCCTAAAATACCTATTCTTTTCATAAATCTAAAAAATTTTTTAATTCATCATCAATTTTTGGTTTAACCTTATGCCATAGTTTAAATGCCTCAAAAGCCTGATAAATGAACATCATTTTACCATTAGAAACCTGACAGCCTAAGCTTTTACCAGTTCTTAAAAAATTAGTCTCTTTTGGATTATAAATAACATCATAAAATAGCTTTTCTTTATTTATATTTTTAAAAATCAAACCTATTTTATCTTCTTTGTTTAGACCTAAACTGGTAGCATTAATAATTATATCGAATTCTGGTTGATCTCCCCAGTCAACTAAATCGATGTTTGGAAAATTTTCCTTTAAGTTTTCAGCTTTTTGACTTGTTCTATTGCTTACTGTTATTTTAGAAACTCCCAATTTTTTTAAGGCATAAATTATAGAAGGCACTACACCTCCGGCTCCTAATATAAATATTGATTTATTATTTAAATCAAATTCAGTATCTTTTAGACTTAATTCAAAACCTTTAATATCAGTGTTGTGACCTACTAGTTTTTTATCATGTATGTATATGGTATTAACAGATTGAGTAATCTGAGATTCTTCACTAAGCATATCTAAAAAAGGAATGACATCGGTTTTAAAAGGAACAGTAACGTTGATTCCATCTAATTTATTACCCTTAATTTCAGTGATAATTTCTTGAATTTCGTTTTTATTTATTTTTCTTTTACCATAATTTGCGTCAATATTATTTTTTTTAAACAAATAATTGTGTAATTTAGGTGATAGTGAATGTTCTATAGGATTTCCAATTACTATATATTTTTTCATTTAAAGTTTTCTAAATATTTTTTTATTTTTTCAACTGGAAGTCCCATTATTGTATTTTCATTTCCATCAATACTTGAAAATAAATTTCTCCCCTCTCCTTCTATTTGGTAAACGTTATAAGCATATAATGCCTCATCAGAAATTTTTGCTAAATAGTTTTTAAGCTCATCTTCATTCATTTTTTTCATTGTCAAAGTAGCCTTATCTGTGTGATTCCATACCATAGATCCATTTTTAGAGATACACACTGAACTAATTAAATAATGTTTTTTACCATTAAGCTTTCTTAAAATTTCTAAAGCTTCTTCTCTATTGTCCGGTTTTGATATTAGCTCTCCGTTTAAGTCGATTACACTATCAGCGCCTAAAACTAAATTATCACCATATTTTCCGCTTATTTTGTTAGCTTTTAATTCAGCTAAATTTTTAGATATTATCTCTGGTGAAGCTTTTTCTTTCAATAAACTTGATTTAACAACATCTTCATCAACATTTGATGGTCTAACTTCATTCAAAATATTATGTTCATCAAGAATTTTCTTTCTAACTTTGCTTTGAGAAGCAAGAATAATTTTAAGCATTTTCTTTAAAAATTTCGTATATTTTAATTACTGAAGCTGCCGTTTCTTCTACAGATTTTCTAGTTACATCAATTGATGGCCATTTATATTTTTTAAAGGTATTTTTTGCCATGTCCACTTCCTTTTTTATCTGTTTTAAATCTGTGTATAATTTATTAGTGTTTTCCCTGAGAGAATTCATTCTGTTTTTTCTTATTTCTACTAACCTTTCTGGTTCGGTGTTTAATCCCACAACACATGAAGTTTTTGGATTTTGTTTTAAAATATCTGGGATAGAATCTTCTGTTATTAAGGGAATGTTTGATGTTTTAAGGCCTTTGTTTGCTAAAAAAATAGCTGTAGGGGTTTTGCTTGTTCTACTAACTCCTAATAAGATGATATCAGATTGTTTTATTTCTTTTACAAGATTACCGTCATCATGGTTCATTGTAAATTGAATCGCTTCAATTCTTCTATAGTAGTCTTCATCTAAAGCATACTGACCACTTGGTTGGTGTGAGGCTTTTTGGTTTAAAAGTTTAGAAAAACTTAATATTAGATCACCCAACACTCCAAAGCATGGAATTTTTTTCATATCACTATTTTTAGCAAGATATTTTGCTAAGTTACTGTCGACGATGGAATATAAGATTATTGAGTTTCTTTCTTGTTCTGCGTTTTCTAAAATTTTCAAAATCTGATTTTCTGTTCTGGTAAAAGAATACGTGTGTATCTTGTAATTTATATTTTTAAATTGTGCTTTAATAGCTGTAAAAATACGATCCAAAGTTTCACCGGTTGCATCTGATATTAAATAAATTTGATATAAATTACTCATGTATAAAATGTATATAAATTTGTATTATATTTATCATATTGGACATTTTTCATAATTTTAAATTTACGTTGTAAAACAATACTTTTATTAACAATATCAAACATGTTGAGATCTTTAATAACCATTTAATGTATTTGGTTAATAAGCTTCAATTTTACGTATATATTTAATAAAATTTAAGTCTTAAATGTTAATAAATTGTTTATAAAATGTTCACTAAATTTAATCACCAATATTCACAAGTTATACTAACATTACTACCAATTATATTTAATCATTAATATGTCTCCAATCGAGGAAGTAATAATAAATAAAAAAAGTAATATTAATCCGATTTGGATTATGAGACAAGCAGGAAGGTATTTACCTGAGTTTAGAGAAATAAGAAAACAAAATCCAGATTTTATCAAACTTTGTCTCAATGAAAAATTATCTAGTGAGATTACTTTGCAACCCTTAAAAAGATTTAATTTAGATGCAGCAATAATTTTCTCTGATATTTTAATGTTACCATACGGTTTAAATCAAAATGTTGAATTTAAAAAAAATATAGGTCCATTACTTGGCAATCTTGACTTAGAAAAAATATCTGATGTTAAAGAAGCTGACTTCGTTGAAAAACTTTCACCTATTTACAAATTAATTAAATTAGTTAGTAATTCTCAACACACTAAAAATAAAACTACCATAGGTTTTATAGGAGCACCTTGGACTCTATTGGTTTACATGTTAAATAAAAAATCGCCAAAATTAAACTTGAATGAAAATTTTTATGAAGATAAGCATTTAATTGATAAAGTTTTAAAAACTTTAGACAAATTTTTAAAAATACATATTAAAAATCAAATTGATAATGGGGCTCAAATAATTCAGATTTTTGATAGTTGGGCTGGCCTATTAAAAGAAAAAGATTTATCTTATTATACATATAATCCTACATTAAGCTTGGTTAATTATGTTAAATCGTTAAACGTGCCTGTTATCTGTTTCCCGCGAGGAATAAAAAATTATAAAGATTATTGTGAAATTGTTAAACCAGATACAATTTGTATTGACTATGAGGTCGATCCAATACAAATTAATAAAGAAATTAAAATTCCTGTGCAAGGTGGAATGGATCCAAAGGTTCTACTTTCTGATAAAGAAAATTTAAAAAAAGAGGCAATAAAATATTTAGATATATTTAAAGATCACCCATATATATTTAATTTGGGACATGGTATTTTGCCAGAAACAGATCCAAATATGATGGATTATTTAGTGAAAACTGTGAAAGATTATTAATGGAAAACAAAAACGAACACCCACCAGTAAATTTTGGTAAAACTGGAGTTTTAATAATAAATTTGGGAACGCCCGACTCAACAAGTTGGCTCGACATAAGAAAATATCTTAAAGAATTTTTATCAGACAGAAGAGTAATCGAGGTTAACCCGATAATTTGGCAGTTTATTTTAAATGTTTTTATATTAACTTTTCGACCTTCTAAAACAGCAAAAGCTTACAAAGAAATTTGGATGAAAGACAAAAACATCTCACCACTTTTGCATTATACCCAAAAACAAGCGGAGAAGCTTTCAAGCATAACGTCAGAAAAAAACCTGATAATAGATTACGCAATGAGATATGGAAATCCAAGCATAAGAAGTAAAATTGCAACCCTTCATGAAATGGGTTGTGAAAATTTAATAATTCTACCGCTTTATCCTCAATATGCAGCAGCAACTACCGCAACCGTCTGTGATGAAGTATACAGAACTCTTATGAAAATGAGATGGCAACCTTCATTAAAAATAGTGCCACATTATGAGTCTAACCCCTTATACATAGAAGCACTTGTAAATTCTTTAAATAAGAAAATTAAAGAAATAAACTGGAAGCCGGATTTGATATTAGCTTCTTATCATGGAATACCACAAAAATATTTTGATAAAGGTGACCCTTATCATTGTTATTGTCATAAAACAACGAGACTGATATCAGAAAAATTTACTTCAGTTGAGATTAAGACAACATTCCAGTCAAGATTTGGTCCCGAGAAATGGCTTCAACCTTACACAGATAAAACTTTAGAGAGTTTACCCAAAGAGGGTAAAAAAAATGTTTTAGCAATATGTCCGGGATTTTCCTCAGATTGTGTAGAAACTTTGGAAGAAATACAAATTCAAGGAAAAGAGAGTTTTTTAGAGTCTGGCGGAGAAAACTTTGATATGGTGCCATGTTTGAATGATAATGACGATCACATAATTTTATTAAAATCTTTAATTCAAAAAAATATCTAATTAATGAATACTTACTTACTTTTTAAATCGTTACATTTGATATCTGTTATTTCTTGGATGGCTGGTTTGTTATATCTTCCAAGAATTTTCGTTTACCATACTCAAAACAATACACAGCCAATTATATCAGATGTATTTAAGGTTATGGAAAGAAAACTATTTTTTTATATCATGACACCAGCGATGATATTGTCTTGGCTATTTGGTTTGTTGCTTATCCATGAAATAGGATTTCAAAAACTTGGACAAACCTGGATGATTTTGAAGTTGATATTTGTGGTTATTTTAACAATTTATCATTTTTATCTTGGTCGAATTCTAGGACAGTTTAAATTAGACCTTAATACACATTCACATAAATTCTATCGATTTATAAACGAAATACCGACATTATTGCTTATTTTAATCATATTTGTTGTGATTTTTAAGCCTATCTAGGGTTGAATATTTACAAATAGCATATATATTGAAAATATTATTAAGTCCTTAATAATTTCTAATCATGAACATACAAGAACTAAAACTCAAATCATCTGAACAACTAATTACACAAGCAGAAGAGCTTGGTATTGAAAACGCAAGTACATTAAGAAAACAAGAAATTCTGTTTGCAATTCTTAAAAAAGTTGCTGAAAAAGAGGAAATTACAGGGGCTGGCGTTTTACAATTGCTTCAGGATGGATTTGGTTTTTTACGAGCAATGGAGTCAAACTATCTCCCTGGTCCTGACGATATTTATGTCAGTCCAAGCCAAATAAGAAAATTTGGCTTAAGAACTGGAGATACTGTTGAGGGACCCGTAAGAGCTCCCAAAGAGGGCGAAAGATATTTTGCTTTGCTACAAGTTAGTAAAATAAATTTTGAAGAACCTGATAAATCTAGACACAAAATAGCATTTGATAACTTAACTCCTTTATACCCAGATAAACAATTAGTTATGGAAGTTGAGGCAACAAAACCAGACAAAAAACAAGATTTAACACCAAGATTAATAGATCTTGTTAGCCCAATCGGAAAAGGTCAAAGATCGATAATTATTTCTCCGCCTAAGGCAGGGAAGACTATGATTTTACAAAGCATAGCAAACTCAATTGCTAAAAATTATCCAGAGTGTTATCTGATAGTATTATTAATTGATGAACGTCCAGAAGAAGTAACGGATATGCAAAGAACCGTCAAAGGTGAAGTTATTAGTTCAACTTTTGATGAGCCTGCACAAAGACACGTTGCAGTAGCTGAAATGGTAATAGAAAAGGCCAAAAGACTTACAGAACATAAGAAGGATGTAGTGATACTACTAGACTCAATAACAAGACTAGGTCGAGCTTATAATGCTGTTATACCAAGTTCTGGAAAGGTTTTAACCGGTGGTGTAGATGCTAACGCACTCCAAAGACCCAAAAGATTTTTTGGTGCCGCAAGAAACATAGAGGAAGGTGGATCTTTAACTATCATATCTACGGCCTTGATAGATACTGGAAGTAGGATGGATGAAGTAATTTTTGAGGAATTTAAGGGAACTGGAAATAGTGAAACCGTGTTAGATAGAAAAATTGCAGATAAAAGGATTTACCCTGCTATTGATATAACAAAATCAGGAACTAGAAGAGAAGAATTGTTATTTGATAAAAATGATCTTCAAAAGATGAATGTATTAAGAAGAATAATTGCCCCGATGGGGACAATGGATGCAATCGAGTTCATTAGTTCTAAATTAAAAGATACTAAAAACAATTCTGATTTCTTCAATTCAATGAATAAACCTAGCTAATTTAAAGATAGCCAAGTTCTTTTAATTCACTATTAAGCTCAGCTTCTAACTCTTTTTGAATGTTTTTTGGTAGTGTATTTTGCCAAATATTGCTGGGTCCTTTGTTAAAGAATTTTACTTTTTCACTCTTTCCTTTGACGAAAACGTTCTCTGTAAAATCACCATTATCTTCAATTTTTTTTAATGCTTCAAAAGAGGTTGATTTTATAATATTTTCTTTTTTGGTATCAGACACCTCGAAAGCGATGAAATTTTTAAGAAATGCAATAATTTTATCAATCTCTTGATGTATATTTTTTACTAAGTCCTCGTATTTAATTATTAACAAATTTTCATTATCGTTCGTCCAAAACCTATAATGTTCTTTCCATGATCCAAGGTATGTAATTACGTTTCCGCCTCTTAACTCAATTTCTTTGCCAGGAGAAAGAATTTTTGATGTGAGAAGAAATTTTTTAGACTCCTCATTAGATTTACTAAAGTGGTTTGATATGGAGTCTATAAGATTTCTAGGATCTCTAACAATGTAAATTGTAGCTCGAGTACATTCTTTATTGGTAAAAGGATAATTATCAACCTTACAGTTTAAATGATGTGTTTTGAAAAATTTTATTTTAGTATTTAAATTAATTCTCTCTTGAGATGTAATCCAATGCTTTTTAATTTCGTGAATATTATTGTAATCTTGAGTAAAATATTCAAAAAATCGTCTTTGTGGATATTGATCAATTTTTTTTATACTAGGAAAATCAAATATTCCATCTTCTGTATAGACTAAAGAAGAAATTATAGACCTGACCCATGTATTTCCACTCTTCGGATATGATGCTACCCAAATAATCATAAAAGTTTATAATTATATAAAATAAAAAACCAAATTATATGACAATTTATGCATTATCTAGTGGACCAGGTATTTCTGGCGTAGCTGTTGTGAGAATTTCAGGTCCAGATTCCTCAAATGTGTTAAAATCGCTAACTAAGCGTGAATTGCCATCTCCGAGAGTGGCTACCCTTCGAAAAATAAACAATATCAATACTTCTGAGTTTATTGATGAGGGGCTAATTTTATGGTTTCCCGGCCCTCAGAGCTATACAGGTGAAGATATGGTCGAAATACATATTCATGGCGGCAAAGCTGTCGTGGAAGCGCTTTTAAATACTCTCTCAAATGTAAAAAGTTGTCGGCTAGCAGACCCTGGTGAGTTTACAAAGCTAGCTTTTCAAAATGGAAAGATAAGTTTGTTAAAAGCAGAGAGTATAGCTGATTTAATCTCGGCAGAAACCGAAATTCAAAGATTGCAAGCAGTAAAAATGATGAAAGGAAAATCTTCAGAAAAATTTAATGAGTTGAGAGAAAAATTATTGAAAATTTTGTCATTTGTTGAGGCTAAAATAGATTTTCCCGATGAGGATTTGCCAGAAGAAAATTTAAAAAGGATAAAAGAGGATTCATCGAACGTCTTAAATGAAATTAAGAAAATTTTAAACGATCAAAAAGTTGGTGAGATAATTCGTGAAGGTTTTAAAATTGCAATTGTAGGTCCAACTAATGCAGGTAAGTCTAGTCTATTAAATAATTTGTCAAACAGGGAAGTTGCAATAGTCTCTGAAATTGCTGGCACCACAAGAGACGTTGTTGAAACACGTTTAAATATAGATGGTTATCCAGTTATAATTTCAGATACAGCGGGTATAAGAGACTCCAAGGACGAAATCGAAAAAAAAGGAATAAAATTATCATTAAAAAAAGCTGAAAATGCAGATCTAAAACTAGTAGTGGTGGATGCCAAAAGTATTGATTTAAGCGGATTTTTGAATGATTTATTAAAAAAAGATGCAATTCTAGTTATTAATAAATCAGATCTGTTGCAAGATAAATTAGATCCTGAAATTTCCGAATTTAATCATGTTTTGATTTCACTAAAGGACAATTTAAATATAGATAAATTAATTTCTAAAATAAAAAACCACTTAGAAAATAAATTTATATCAGAGGAAGATATCCTAATTACAAGAGAAAGACATAGACAACATTTGCTACAGTGTGTTGAATACTTGAAAAATTTTTCAGACAAAAATGATAAAAAAGATTTTGATAAAGGTGCCGAGGATTTAAGATTAGCCACAAGACAATTAGGTATGATTGTTGGTAAAGTTGATGTAGAGGAGATATTAGGCAGTATTTTTAAGGATTTTTGCATTGGAAAATAATAGTTGTTTTACGGGGTTTTTAGAAGGTTTTTGTCTATTCTTGTTGATTATTAACAGTTTTTTTAAAAAAAACAGAAATCTTGTAAATATTATAATCGAATATAAATTTAGTTCATGAAAAAAGATTTACGATTTGATGTAGTTGTTATCGGAGGTGGTCATGCTGGTTGTGAAGCAGCAGCTGCCTCAGCAAGACTTGGCATAAACACTGCTTTGTTTACACATAACAAAAATACAATCGGGGAAATGTCATGCAATCCAGCCATAGGTGGTCTAGGCAAAGGTCACTTGGTTAGAGAAATTGATGCTTTAGATGGAGTTATGGGAGAGGTAGCTGACAAGTCTGGAATACAATTTAGATTATTAAATAGAAGTAGAGGACCTGCTGTAAGAGGACCACGAACACAGTCTGACAGATCATTATACCGTAAATATATGCAAGAAAAACTTGTAAACTATTGTAATTTAAGCATTTTTTCTGATCCTGTAATAAGGTTTATTTTTGAAAATAATCAGATAAGTGGATTTATAACATTCAAAGGTAATAAAGTGAGTTGTAAAAAGTTAATCCTAACAACGGGCACTTTTTTAAATGGTTTGATACATATAGGTGATGAAAGAACTCCTGCTGGTCGATTTAATGAAAAACCGAGTACAGGTTTAAGTGAACAGTTAGAAAAATACAATTTTAAAATTGGAAGATTAAAAACAGGGACTCCTCCTAGGTTAGATTCTAGAACAATTAATTTTGAAAATTTGGAAAAACAGTTTGCTGATGAAAACCCGTACTTTTTTTCTTTTCTGACAAAAAACAATTTAAACAAACAAGTGTCATGTTCCATGACTTATACCAATGAAAGAGTTCATAAAATAATTGAAAAGAATTTATCTAAAAGTGCAATGTATTCCGGAAGCATACAAGGTGTTGGTCCTAGATATTGTCCTTCTATCGAGGACAAAATAGTAAAATTCGCTGATAAGGCAAGACATCAAATATTTCTAGAGCCTGAGGGCCTAAATGATTATACTATTTACCCCAATGGTATATCAACTTCTCTACCTGAGGTTGTGCAACATGAAATACTCAATAATATCAGTGGCTTAGAGAGCGTAAAGGTAATTAGACCAGGATATGCTATTGAATATGATTATATTGACCCTAGAGAGCTTTTTTTAACTCTAGAGACAAAAAAAATAAAAAATCTTTATCTCGCTGGACAAATTAATGGAACCACAGGTTATGAAGAAGCAGCTGCTCAAGGTCTTATTGCAGGTATTAATGCCGCTTTATCCTTAAAGAGTATGGAACCTTTTATTCTAGATAGATCAGATGCTTACATTGGCGTTATGATAGATGACTTAGTTACCAAAGGTGTTGCTGAACCTTATAGAATGTTTACATCTCGAGCAGAATATAGACTAAGTCTTAGATCAGATAATGCAGACTTAAGGCTTACTCATAAAGGAATTAAAATTGGTTTAATAGCAGATAATAGAAAACAACTCTTTGAGGATAAATTTAATAAATTAAGCAAAATATCTCTTCAAATGTCTAATTTAAACATTTCACCCTCTAAGGCAGATAAATTTGGAATTAAAATAGCTAAAGACGGCGTTTTTAGATCAGCAGAGGAAATTCTTACCCAAAAAAGTGTTGATATGACAAAAATAAGGAATATTTGGCCGGAAATCGCTGATTATGGAAATGAAATTGATGAACAGATTGAGATTAACTCACATTACAGAGGATATTTAAAGAAGCAAAAGGCCGATATTTTAGCCTTTAAACGAGATGAGAATTTGACAATACCAGATAATATTGATTATGATCAATTTTCAGGCCTTTCTAATGAGGTAAAAGCCAAATTCAAAAAAATAAGGCCTAAAACTATGGGTCAGGCTTTAAGAATCGATGGAATAACTCCTGCAGCTGTATATATTTTGTTGTCACACGTCAAAAGAAAGTCTATTAAGCATATAGCTTAATGGATAACATAATTTTAAATTCTTATTCCAAAATCTCCAATTTGAATGTTTCACGTGAAACTTGTAATGAGCTCGAGAACTTAATCTCGATGATACAGGAAAAAAATCAAGAAATTAACATTATAAGTAAAAAAACAGATGAAAAAGAGGCTATAAGAGAGCGGCATATAATAGATTCAGCACAAATTATTGATTTTGTTGATTTAAACAGCAATACAACCTCAGATTTAGGCTCAGGAGGTGGAATGCCTGGATTAATTGTAGCTATAGTGATGAAAAAAATAAAGAATAACATGAAAGTAAACCTTTATGAAAAAAGTTACCACAAATGTGTTTTCCTGAGAGAAGTTTCAAAAAAATTAAATTTAAATACAAAAATAATTCAAAAAGATATTTTTTCACTTAAAAATATTGAAACAGGAACAATTATGTCCAGGGCATTTAAGCCAATGCCTGTCATTTTAAACTTGGTTAATGAAAATTTTAAAAAATATAAAAATATTATTTTTTTTATGGGAAGTAGTGGGAGAAAAACTCTTAATGAAACTCTTCAAGAGTGGGATTTAGAATATGAAGAAAAAAAAAGTTTAACTAGCAACGACTCGTTTATATTAAACATCAAAAAAATTAAAAAAAAAATTTCATGAAAATAATTTCAATTATAAATCAAAAGGGTGGGGTTGGAAAAACAACAACTGTAATTAATTTAGCGTCCGCCTTATCTCAACTTGGTAAAAAAATTTTAGTAATTGATTTAGACCCTCAAGGGAATGCTACTACAGGATTAGGATTATCAAACACCTCTCAATCTGATCAAACAATTTATGGAATTCTCAATGGGACAATGTTGATTTCGAACGTTATTAAAAAAACAAACTTTCAAAATCTTGATTTAATATCATCGAATGTAGATCTGTCCGGATTGGAGGTTGAGACTGCTGGTGATAGTGATAGAGCCTTTATACTTAAGGCTAAATTAACCGCGTATTTTAATGATTCTAGAGGATTATATGATTATATCCTCATAGATTGTCCTCCTTCTTTGAGTCTTCTAACAGTAATGGCTTTGGTATCATCTAACTCACTGCTTGTGCCATTACAAACAGAATTTTTTGCTTTAGAGGGACTTACACAGCTTATGAAGACTATTGAGAGAATTAAAACTAACTTGAATCCACAATTGGAGATCCAAGGCATACTTTTAACTATGTATGATCGAAGAAATAAACTTTCATCACAGGTTGAACAAGAAGCGAGAGATTATTTTAAAGACAAAGTTTACCAAACTGTAATACCTCGAAATGTAAGATTATCAGAGGCGCCATCGCACGGTATCCCAGTATTAATATATGACAAGAATTGCCCAGGAAGTAAGTCATATTATAGTTTTACAGACGAGTTTATGGCACAAGAAAATAAAGTTGGGAGTGCAGCATAATGAATAAAATAAAAAAAGGACTTGGTAGAGGATTATCTTCCTTAATCGGTGAAACAAAGGTTGAGAATAAAACAAATAATCTAAGTTTAGCCGAGATAGTTCCGAATAAATATCAACCAAGAAAAAATTTTGATGAAGAAAACTTAAATGATTTAGTTAATTCAATAAAAGAACGGGGTGTTATTCAGCCAATTATAGTTAGAAAATCTAACACGAACAATTCTAAATATGAGATTATAGCTGGAGAAAGAAGATGGTTAGCGGCACAAAAAGCAGGACTTCATGAAATTCCTGTAGTTGTTACAGACGCTGATGATCTTAAATCTTTAGAATTTGCAATTGTTGAAAATGTTCAGCGACACGATTTGAATCCTTTAGAGGAAGCACAAGGCTATAAAAGATTGATAGATGAATTTGCATATGATCAAGATAAAGTATCAAAATTTATAGGTAAAAGTAGAAGCTATATTTCTAACTCACTAAGATTACTTAATTTGCCCAAAGAAGTTCTTGATTTTGTAGAACAAAAAAAAATCACTGCTGGTCATGCGAAGATATTAGTAGGGCTAGATAACGCTGTTTTTCTAGCAAACAAATTTATTGAAAAAAAATTATCTGTTAGACAAGCAGAAAATTTAGTTAAAATATTCAGAAAAACTAAAAAAAATGCTTCCACTAAAGTGGATTCAAATATCCGAGATTTAGAAAACTCTATATCTGAAAAAATTGGGCTTAGTGTTTCTATTAAAAATAATAAAAACAATAAAGGCACAATATCATTTTATTACAAAGAGCTTGACCAATTAAATAAGATAATTGATATAATTAAATCTGGATATTAGTATTTTCAACTTTATCTAAAATCATATTGTTTATAATTTGATTAGAAATCTGAGGATTTCTTTTAATTAAACTCTCAGTATTGTTTAGATCTTCAATAAAACTCTCAATATCATTTAATTCCCAAATTTTGATTTGATGCTTAATTATATTCTTATCCTTCCAGAATATTGGAGGTTTAAATGAGTTAATTACTTGATCAATATTATTATTTTCCTTTAAATTTAGTCTTAATTTCCTTAGTCTTTTTAACTTATTTAAAAAAGTTCTTAAAATTAAAATATTATCCTCACTTGATGGGATATTTTCATTAAGAATATTGAGAGTTCTTTTTTTATTTTTGCTCAGACAATTATCTACTAACTCTACAGCACTGTAATTTTCGCTTAGGTTTGTTAATTTTAAAATATCTTCTAATTCTAATTTTTTATTGTTTCGACTTAGGTTAGTAATTTTTTGTAATTCATTTTTAAGATTAATTCTATCCCCTTGAGCTCTTTGAACAATTAAATTCAAATTTTCTTGCGATAAATTTATTTTGTTTTCGTTTAAAATTTTTCTGGCAATTGTGACTAGTGTCTGGCTCGTATCTTCATAAAATGGAATTGTAAGTGTTCGTTTATCTTTTTCGAAAAAGTTACGAATTTTGGATTTTTTTTCCAATCTTTTAGCTATAAGTATAAAAATTTCACTTTTGATTTTAGACTCAATAATCTCCTCAATTATATTTAAAGCCTTATCAGTTACTTCGGAAATTATAATTAATTTCTCGTTCTCAAAAAAAGATTTTGAATATATACTTTCAAAAAAGATTTCCCTGTTAGCTATAATCTCTTTTTCCGTATATCTGTAAGTGTTTTCTCTATTAAAATTTTTAAAATGTGTTTTTATTATTTCTAATTTTAGACCCTCATTTTCACCATAAAATAAAAAAAAATTAGCTTTTTCCTTAAATTTACCAATCTCAAAATGTTTAGAGATCATTTTGAATAGTGTTAAAAAATATGTCCATATCTTGTACAATTTTTGAAATCATATTTTTTTCAATATTATTCTTATATTGATTTAGCTCAAATTTATTGTCCATAGAATTAAATGGTGACTCTTTTATGAATTTCTTTGTAAAAATCTTACCACTCTTTTTATTAGTTAAAATCAAATTAACTTCTAAAACAAGTTTATAACTAGAGGCATTACCTTTTTTATCTTTTGAAATTATATTTTCTTTCTTAAAACTTTCTAAGTCTAGATCAAAAATATTTTTTGCGTCATTTTTTTTAAACTTTTCTATTTTACTGATAATCGATTGATTTATTTTTTTATTTCCAGAATATTTTATTGTATTAATTTTGAAGTTATTTTTTTGATTAGTTTGGTAGATTGGATTATAACCACAACCAAACATAAACATTAAAATTAATAAGAATTTTAAGTTTTTCATTTATTTAATAATAAAGTTAATTAACTTATTTTCTATATATATTGTCTTGATAAGTACTTTATTTTCAAGATATTTTTTTATTTGTTCATCTTTCTGAATATTTTTTATCAATGTTTCTTTATTGATCGATTTGCTTATCGAAAAAACTTTTCTTTTTTTTCCATTTATTTGAGCGACAACATTGTATACTTCCTTTTCTAAAAATTTTTGGTCTATTTGTGGCCATTGAATATCTTGTAGAGGTTGTTTTAACTGTTCAAGACATTCACTTGAGAAGTGCGGAATTAAAGGATTAAGTACTTTTAAAATATTGACATAATTTTTTTCAAAATTGTTACCCCAATCCTCTTTATTAATCTGTTGGTTGTAAAAAGAGTAAATCTTATGGATTGATGCTATTACAACGTTAAAACCAAAACGCTCTAAGTCGTAGTTTATTTTATAAATAATCTGATTAGTAAATTTTTCTAAATCTTCATCAAATTTTAAAAATTTTTTTTTATTCAGAATTATTTTTTCATGTAAGTTCCATAATTTTTGTAGAAATTTATACGAAGCACTAATCCCGGTGTCGGACCATTGGACATCTTTTTCTGGTGGGCTGTCAGACAAGATAAATAACCTTACTGCATCAGCACCATACATTTTGATAATTTTTTCAGGATCAATAGTATTTTTTTTTGATTTGGACATTGACTCAGAGGGACCAACAATAACTTTTTTTGAGGGATCTTTACTTTGGTAAAAATTTTTCCCATCTTCACTAATTACATCATCAGGATAAATCCAATTATTATTTTCATCTTTAAATGTTCTATGACATACCATGCCCTGAGTAAATAAACCTTTAAATGGCTCTTTCAATTTTGTGTTCTTATTATCTAAGCTTATAGCTCTCATAAAAAAACGTGAGTAAAGTAGATGTAATATTGCATGTTCAACTCCACCAATATATTGATCAACAGGCATCCAATAATCAATGTCGCTTTTTTCAAAGGGTTCTGTTGTGCTTTGTGCTGAGCAAAACCTCAAAAAATACCAAGAGGAGTCAACAAAAGTATCTAATGTATCAGTTTCTCTTTGACAAATTTTTCCATCAATGACAATTTTTTTCCACTCATTCTGAGAGTCTAAAGGGTTACCACTAGTATTAAGGTCTATATTTTCAGGAAGTTTAACAGGCAAATA
Organism: uncultured Pelagibacteraceae bacterium; assembly: GCA_902587155.1. Taxonomy (GTDB): domain Bacteria; phylum Pseudomonadota; class Alphaproteobacteria; order Pelagibacterales; family Pelagibacteraceae; genus Pelagibacter. The sequence goes on from CACIKE010000009.1 coordinate 15,597, forward strand.
TTTTTCAGGTATTTTTATAACATTATTTTTCTCATCATAAGCTATAGGAATTGGGCAACCCCAGTATCTTTGTCTAGATATTCCCCAATCTTTAAGTCTATAATTTGTTTTTTTTTTTCCTAATTTTTTCTCTTCAATAATTTTGATAGTTTCACTTATTGATTTTTCAGGCACATCAAGATCATTTAAAAATTTAGAATTAATTATTTTTCCTGGCCCTGTGTAAGCTTCATTCTCAACTTGATAATTTGCATCTTCATTTTTTGGTCTTACAACCGTTTTAATTTCGAGATTATATTTCTTTGCAAAATCAAAATCTCTTTGGTCATGAGCAGGACATCCAAAAACTGCTCCAAATCCATAATCCATTAAAACGAAATTAGCAAAATAAACTGGGACTTTATTTTTGTTGTCCAAAGGATTTATGGCTAAAAGTTCTGTTTTAAAACCAATTTTGTTTGCTTGAGCAATTGACTCTTCTGTAGTTCCGGTTTTGGAGCATTCTTTTTTAAATTTAATGAAGTCTTTATTATTTTCGTAATATTTAGATAAAGGATGATCCACAGAAAGGGCTAAAAAAGAAAATCCAAATAAAGTATCTGGTCTAGTAGTATAGCATTTTATTGATTTGACATTTTCAGAACCCTCAATTTTAAAATCTATTTCACAACCAAATGACTTACCAATCCAATTTTTTTGCATTATTTTTACTTTATCTGGCCATTCATTTAGTTCATTGAGATCGTTTAAAAGTTCTTCTGAAAAATGTGAAATTTTAAAAAACCATTGATTAAGTTTTTTTCTTTCAACTAAAGCTCCAGATCTCCAACCTTTTCCGTCTATTACTTGCTCGTTAGCTAAAACTGTTTTATCAACTGGGTCCCAATTTACGTAACTTTCTTTTCTATAAACAAGACCTTTATCAAAAAGGTCTAAAAATATTTTTTGTTGATGCTTATAATAATCAGGTGAACATGTTGAAACTTCTCTATCCCAGTCTATAGATAGACCCAACATCATAAGTTGAGATTTCATTATTTTAATATTATCTTCTGTCCAATTTTTTGGATTTAAATTATTTTGTTTTGCTGCATTTTCTGCAGGCATTCCAAAAGAATCCCAGCCCATTGGATGGAGTACATTATTTCCCTTTAAACTTTTATATCTGGAGAGAACATCACCAATCGTATAATTTCTTACATGTCCCATATGAATCTTTCCAGAGGGATAAGGGAACATTTCTAAACAATAAAATTTTTTTTTATTTTTGTTTATGGATGATTTAAAAGTTTTATTTTTTAACCAATACTTTTGCCATTTATCTTCAACTGTCTTAAAATTATATCTTTCCACAATTAATGATTTTTTATTTTCTTTTAATCTTTATCTCCAATTATATATGGATTTTCTTTTTTATTTTTTTCAATTGCATCATTTCTATATTTGGTAGCTTTTTTTAGGATATTTAAATTTAAATCTGCAACTAAATCGTTATTATTTTTGCTGATTGAACAATTCGTTAAATTTTGAGTGCATTTTTTTAAAAAAACATTAATGTCTAAAGCATCTGATCTAATTTCATTTGTTAAAAACCTAACAGAAATTTTTACCGCCTCATTCGGTGAGTCGTTTTCGCTGTACCAATCAGTTATAACAATTCCACCGCTATAATTCGCAGAAACTAATGGCATAAAATCTAGCGTATCTAAAGTTGCTCTCCATAATGGATTTGAACTGGCAAACTCGTAATTTGTTCCAGAGTTTGAGCCGCCCATGAGCCTAAAACCTCTACCTTCCTCGACATTTTTTTTGACTCTTTCCCTAGGATCTGGGGGAAAATCTTTTGCACTAACTTTTTTAGGCTTTAGGGCCTGACATCCTGTTTGGGTCAATAAAACTAGTATGGATAGCAGAATTAATATATTTCTAGAGATCATAATATTAGGTTTATTAACATAAATTGTTATGTTTAAAATTAGAATATGTCTTATTAAAAGTGTTAGTAAATAGTGAAAAAAAGTGATGCAAAAATACAACACTATAATAAATTTTTGGCGAAGATTACATAATAAGCTAAGAATTGATCCATTATTTGTTAAAACAGCTCTGTTTATAATTAATTATAAAAAGGAGTACATTTATGAACAATCTAAAAAAAGTAGGATTAACTGCGTTAGCTACTACTTTAGTTTCTTCAGCTTCATTTGCTGGTGAACTAACTGTAACTGGTAGTGCAGCATTATCTTACACTGGTCTTAGCACCAACTCACACACTAATCCTTGGGCTCAAAATAACAGCATCAAGTTTAATGGTGGTGGAGATCTAGATAACGGTATGACAGTATCTGTCTACTATGAACTAGACCAAGGAAACAATGTTTTTGATGACTACAACCTAAAACTAGGTATGGGTGATGCAGGAACTTTGTCTTTCTCAGGTAACTCATCTAGCGGAAGTGGTGTTGACAAACTAAAAGATATCGTACCAAACGCTTACTCTCCGGTTTATGAAGCTACAGATGCTACTGATAGTGGTTTAATTGATGCTTCAGGAAACGCTCAAGCAGGTCAATGGGGTTACGATGTAACAGCAGGTGGATTTGATCTATCTATGTCATACAACCCGCAACCAGGTGCTGCAGGTAAAGCTGCTGAAACTGGTTATGCAGTTAAATATTCAGGTTTAATGGATGGTTTAACATTAAGTGCTGGTTACTTTGATGATGGTGATGAAGCTGAAAACGATACTTATGGTATTGAGTATACTATGGGTAATGTAACAGCTGCTTATCAAATCACAAAAGTTGACTACACAGCTACATCAGACACTGATGAAGATGCAAATCACTATGGTATATCTGTAGCGATTAATGAAGACTTCTCAGTATCTGCTGGTAGACAAGAGATCGAGTTTGATGGTGCTGGAGAAGATGAAGTAAACTCTGGTTTTGGTGCATCATACACAATGGGTTCAATCTCAATGTCTGGTGGATTTAACAAAAATGAAAGTAAAGGTGGAAGCGGAACAGCAGAAGATATTGAAGCTACTATTTTTGCAATCTCATTTGCGTTCTAATCATCCGATTAGTTAATTTAAAAAGGCCCCTTATTTTTAAGGGGCCTTTTTTTTTATTCAAACAAAGAAATAGCTGCAAAACCAAACGGATTTATCATACTGAGTTTTTTAATATTGTTATTATTTATGCCCCCTAGTGATATATCCTTCATTGAAGTAAAGTCTTTAAGCTTTAGGTATTTAAAAATATTTAATTCTTTATTATTCTTGTCTTTAAATAAAGGAGAAATGAAAATTTCTTGAACATTTTGAAGTTCTTTAATTTTGATTTCCTTAAAATTGTGTGCTGACCCTAAAATTTTAAAATTTTTTTCCAACCTTGCTAATTTAAAATTTAAATCTTTATTATAAGATGAAATATATATGCCATTTGCACCAATTTTTCTTGCTAATTTCAGATTATTGCTTAAGTAAAAATTTCTTCGATTTTTTTTGCAAAAATTACGCAGTTTAATTAAAGTATCTATTGGTGTTTCTTTGTCTTTATTTCTCCATATAAAAGATATATTTTTATTTAAGTTAATTAAGTGATTTTGATTAAATTCATTTATAAAATAGTATTTTTTTAAGTTATTAATATGCATCACACTGAAACTAATTTAATTGAAATTAGGAATAAAATTAAGGATAAAATTAATTTATTATCTTTTGATCAATATCATCCAAAAATAATCGCTGTGTCAAAAACTTTCAAAGAAGAAGATATATTGCCCTTATTAAATTATGGACATTGTGACTTTGGCGAGAACAAGGTTCAAGAAGCTCTATTAAAATGGCCTAAACTTAAGAAAGTATACAATAATGCAAAATTACATATGCTGGGAAAGTTGCAAACTAATAAAGTAAAGTTTGCTGTTGATATATTTGATTACATCCATTCCTTAGATAATCTTAAACTTGCAAATAAATTAGCGAATGAAATTCACAAAAAAAATAAAAAAATAAAGATATTTATTCAAATAAATCTAGGTGGTGAAAAACAAAAATCCGGGATAAATCCTAGTGAACTGGAAATATTTTATAAAAATTGCCTGTCATTAAAATTAGATATTGTTGGGACCATGTGTATTCCACCAGATAACAAAGATCCAAAGCCATTCTTTAAAGACCTGTTTAATTTAAACAAAAAAATTAATCTTTCTCAGATAAGTATGGGTATGACAAATGATTATTTGGAGGCTTTAGAATATAGGACAACATATTTAAGAATTGGTACAGGTATATTTGGCAATAGAACTAATTAATTTTAATCTTTGTTTTTTTACTGATCAATTTAGCTAAAATTAAAAAATCTTTTTCACTTAATGCAATACATCCTTTAGTTGGTAAATAATTTTTTGTTAAATGCAAAAAAATAGCACTACCCTTAAATCTTATTGGATTTTTATGATTATATTTTATTAAAATAAAAAAATCATATTTATGGTCTTTACGGTATAATTTCTCATAATTTATTTTAAGATTTTTTTTAATTTCTATTTGTTTATTATAGAATTTGCTATTCGGATCATCACACCAACCCATATTTTTTTTTATGGGAATTGATCTAAGTTTTGAAAGAGGTTTTTGAACTCTATCTGCTCTATAATAAATATTACCTAAATTAAATTTGCCTTTTGGTGTTGTAAGATCACCCTCAAGTTTTTTTTTGCTAAACCCATTTTTTCCGATAGAACACCTAAATTTAAAATCATCAACCAAAAGTGTATCTTTATTTTTGATAATAATTATCATATTTTATAAAAAATGAATTCTCGAATATTAATAATATATGAATATCAGATTTTATACCAAGTATTAAATGAAATTAGCGAAATTTTAAATTTCGAGATTATCCAGTTTAATGAGAAGGATTTCAAAGAATTTATTTATGATCAAAAAAATAATTATTTGATTATTTCAGAAAAAAAAATTGAAGGAGTAAAAAATTGTTTAATTTTGGATAATCTTCCAATTAAATTTGAAAAGCTTATTGAAATTATAAATATTAAGTTTCTAAAAAATAAATTTTTGGATCAATCATATATTGAAATAGGCGAATATAATTTAGATTTGAATTCCAGGAAAATTTCACTTGGAAATAAAAGTTTAAATTTAACTGAAAGAGAAACAAATTTAATAATTTTTATTAAAGATAAAAAGAATGTGACGATTAAAGAATTACAAAAAAAGGTCTGGGACTATTCACCAGATTTAGACACACATACAGTTGAAACACATATCTATAGATTAAGGAAGAAAATGAAAGAAACTTTTGGGAATGAAAGTTTTATATTAAACACCAGTAATGGTTATTCGATAGATTAGTGATTAAATTCTAGCACCTATTTTTTGAATAATCTTTGAAGACAACTCCGTACCTTTAATTAAACATTCATTAGAATCTAATTGGTTAATTACACCATGAAGATATCCTGCAGCGAATAAGTCCCCAGCTCCAGTTAAATCTTTTATTTTTAAATTAGATTGGGCATTAATTTCTGTAACCTGGTCTTTGTTTATTGAAACTGCACCATTTTCTCCCCTAGTAATTATCACATTTTTTTTAATTTCTTTTGAAAATGTGATGGCTTCTTCAAATGTTTCTGAGCCAATTAAGGATAATATTTCTTGTTCATTTGCAAAAATAATATCTAATTTATTCTTAACTAACTCCATAAAATGTGGCTTATGTCTCTCTACACAAAAAAGATCTGATAGTGACATAGCAACTTTTTTTGAAAGAGTAATAGCTTTGTCAAAAGCTTTCTTCGGATCACCTTCATCCCACAAATAACCCTCTAAAAAAACTAACTCTGCATTTTTTATATTTTCTTCTTTAATATCATTATCATTTATCTTTCCAGCAGTTCCAAGAAATGTACACATTGTTCTTTCAGAATCAGGTGTTATTAAAATTAGACAAGATCCAGTAGGTAATTCCTCTTGTTTTTTTTTATATAAGTATTTTACTTTTTCTTTTTTTAAACCATCCTCATATTTTTGACCAAGTTCATCATCGCTAACTTTTCCAATAAATCCAACTTGGTTTCCTAATTGAGATAAGCCAACTATTGAATTAGCAACGGATCCGCCTGAAATAGTTTCTTCAATTTTAAGAGATGTAAGTAATTTTTCAAATTCTTCTTTGTCTATTAATTTCATAGTACTTTTTGTTAGTGAATGTTGCGTTAAAAATTCATCTGATACTTTACAGAGCACATCAACAATAGCGTTTCCAATACCCAATATTTTCATTATGGCTTTTTTGTAATAAATGGTTTTTTTCGATTAGGATAACAAGAAGTACAAATTTTACAACTCAATCCATAACAATCTCTTGCCTTACAATATTCCCTGCCATAATAAATTATTTGTAAATGTAATTTGTTCCAATATTTTTTAGGAAACAATCTTTTTAAATCATTTTCCGTTTGAACAACATTTTTTCCATTTGTTAACCCCCACCTCTGGGCCAACCTATGAATGTGGGTATCAATAGGAAAAGCAGGATGACCAAAACCTTGGGACATTACTACGCTAGCAGTTTTATGTCCTACGCCTGGTAATTTTTCAAGTTCTCCAAAAGTTTTGGGCACTTTACCTTTATAATCTTTAACCAGTATTTTTGACAAATTATAAATACTCTTTGCTTTAATCCTAAAAATACCGATTTTTTTAATTAAAGTTTCTATTTTTTTTCTTCCTAATTTAACAAAGTGCTCTGGTTTGTGATATTTTGGGTAAATATTTTTAGTTACATTATTTACATTTACATCTGTGCATTGAGCAGAAAGAAGAACGGATATTAATAGTGTAAATACATTTCGACTTTTGAGTGGAACTTTAATACTTGGATATGTTTTATTTAGTATCTTTAGTATTATTTTTGCTCTTTGAATTTCATTCATTATTTGAAATTCATTAAGTCTCTCATTGAATATAAACCAGGTTTTTTCTTTATCAACCAACTAGCAGCTGTTAGCGCACCTTCAGAGTAAAGTGCTCTATCGAATGCCTCATGATTAAGTCTTATTATTTCTTTCCCACTAGAAAATAAAACTTCATGTTCTCCAATAATTTGACCTTTTCTAACTGAATTAAAATTTATTTTTTTTCCATAAGGAAATTTTTTTTTATTTAGATATTTCTTACCTATAATTCCATAGAAATTTCTATTTTTTCCGATCGCTATGCCCTGGCCTAACATTAATGCTGTACCAGAGGGATGATCTTTTTTAAATTTATGATGAGCTTCAAAAACTTTACTTAGAAAATTATTACCTAAAGACTTTGATGCAATTTCAGTTAAATACATCAAAAGATTAATTCCAAGACTCATATTTCCAGCTTTGAGAATTGGAATTTTTTTTGAAATTTTTTTTATTATATTTTCCTCTTTTAAAGTAAAACCTGTAGTCCCAATTATCACTCTTTTTTTTTGTTTGGCAGCAATATCAAGAACTTTAAGCGTACATTTTGGAATTGTGAAATCTATTATAACGTCACTTTTCTTAAAGGCTTCAGAACTATTTAATTTTGGTAAAATACCGAGAATTTTTTTTTTTTGTAACTTATTTTCTGTGAGACTGTTAATTTTAAATCTTTTATCTTTACTTGCAGATTTGATTAGTTGCTGTCCCATTCTACCCAGACATCCTGTAATTGTTAAATTTATTTTTTTAGTTTTCATATTGAAAGAATTTTAAATCATTTCGGTAATATTCATTCATTTTCTTAATCATGTTCTCATCAAGATTTTTTTTCCAGTCGTTTTCTGGTCCTTGATAAAAAAATTTAATTTTTCTATTGTCTTTTAGAGAATATACGTTTTCACCAAACTTGCCCGCATTTTCTATGTTTTGTAGACTTTTAAAGTTAGTAGTATCAATTGCATTATTGAGCTTTTTTTGATCAATTTTATTGTCAAATCTCATTAAGGTATTAACAAAAACTACTAGCTTTTCAAACGTTTGAGTTGGATTTTTAACCATATCCTCGTATCTTATTGTAACTCTTCTAAAAGACTTATTACTTAACCAAGATCGGTAATTAATTCTCCAAGAGTTTACTATATTTGTTTTTGCATAGTTTTTTAGGTGTGGATAGTCTTCTAATACTTTATTTTCATCTTGCATAAATTTTAATGCCTCATCATAAGAATCTAAATCATTGTGATTTTTAACTGAAGTGATTACATTTCTTGGATCTCTGATGACATAAATAACCCCTAGGGTGTACTCGGGCTTTGTAAAGTCATTTCCAAATGCAGTAATTAAAGAATTGTGTGTTTTTAAAAACTTCACTTTTTTTTGGTCGCGAATATCTTTTTGTGAAGTTTCCCAGTGTTTATGAATTTCACCTTGTTTGACCTTTTCTTTAAAAAATTGTTTATTTGGATAATCTTCTATTAGATTTAACTTGTTAATATCAAAAATTCCATTTTCGCAAAAATAGTAAGCTGTAAGAAAAGATCTGATCCAAGTATTTCCACTTTTTGGATATGAGGCAATCCAGATAATCATATTTATTTATTAAACTAGGTATTAATTATTTCAACTTAAATATTATTTTTGATGAACTAAAGTTGAATTTATTAACTTTTCCAAAAATCTTTTGCTTTTTGAAAAAATTTTTTGATACTTGGATTAGATTTATCGTTTTCTATTTCTCTGAATTTTTCTAAAAGACTTCTTTGTTCTTTATTCAAATATACTGGAACTTCAGTTTTAATTTGTACATACAAATCTCCAAAATCTCCTCTACGCATAAAAGGCATTCCTTTGCCTTTCAACCTAAATTGTTTACCATCTTGAGTTCCATCAGGTATTTTTATTTTTGCTTTTTTACCATCAATTGTTGGTATTTCTATTGTTGTACCAAGTGCTGCATCTGCTATGGAAATTGGAAACTCAAAAAATAAATTTACATCTGATCTTTTAAATAATTCATGAGATTTTACATTTATAAATAAATATAAATCACCACTAGCACCGCCTCTTGTCCCTGCTTCACCTTTGCCAGCAAGTCTAATTCTTGTCCCGTCATCAACTCCCTTTGGTATTGTGACAGATATTTTTTTTGAAGTTTGAGTGTTTCCTTGTCCATTGCAGTCAGAGCAAGGATTTGTTATTTCTTCCCCGCTTCCTGCACATTGAGGACATGTTTGTTGAACTGTAAAAAAACCTTGATTAGATCTTACTCTACCGTTTCCACCACAGTAAGTACATCTATCTGGGCTAGACCCAGGTTTAGATCCGTTTCCCTTACATGTGTTACATTTTTCTGATGTCGAAAATTGTATATTTTGTTTCTTCCCTGAGTAAGCTTCCTCTAATGTAATCGATAAATCATATCTTAGATCTGAGCCTCTATTATTTGAACTTCTTCCCCTAGAACTTCTTCTTCCACCACCAAAGTCACCAAAAAAATCTTCAAATATATCTGAAAAATCTGCACCATTGAAACCTCCAAAACCACCAAACCCACCTTGTCCACCACCACCATTTTCAAATGCAGCATGACCAAAATTGTCGTAATTTTCTTTTTTAGATTTATCAGATAGAATTCCGTAAGCCTCACTTGCTTCCTTAAATTTTTCTTCGGCTCCCTTATCGCCTGGATTTTTATCTGGATGATATTTTACAGCTAACTTTCTATATGCAGATTTTAATTCTTCAGGGGATGCGCTTTTATTTACACCGAGGACGTCATAATAATCTCTTTTTGCCATTTATATACCTCGGAAGACAAATGTATGTTAAGCGCTCTTTTCTTTATTCTCGTCTTTTACTTCCTCAAAATCAGCATCAACAACATTATCCTCTTTTTTTCCTTTGTCATCTTTACCATCATCTTTATTAGAATCTGGTTTTGTATTTTGTTGTGATTTATATATTGCTTCTCCAAGTTTCATTGAAGCTTGAACTAGTGCCTCAGTTTTTTTCTTAATATCATCTGTGTTTTCACCTTTAAGAGCCTCCTTTAATTGACCTGAGGCATCTTCAATAGCTTTTTTGTCGGCTTCAGATACTTTGGAACCGTGCTCTTTAAGATTTTTATCTGTAGAATGAATTAACGTATCTGCTTGATTTCTTATATCTACAGATTCTCTTTTCTTTTTATCAGCTTCTTTGTTGGCTTCAGCATCTTTTACCATTTTCTCAATCTCTTCATCACTTAAACCACCTGAAGCTTGAATTTGAATTTTTTGCTCTTTTCCAGTACCCTTATCTTTCGCTGAAACGTTAACGATACCATTCGCATCAATATCAAATGTAACTTCAATTTGAGGAACTCCTCTAGGTGCAGGTGCAATTCCAACAAGCTCAAAATTTCCTAAAATTTTATTATCAGCTGCCATCTCTCTTTCTCCTTGCAGCACTCTAATAGAAACAGCAGGTTGATTATCTTCAGCAGTTGAGAATACTTGACTCTTTTTAGTAGGAATTGTTGTGTTTTTTTCAATTAGTTTTGTAGAAACTCCACCTAAAGTCTCAATACCTAAAGAAAGAGGAGTTACATCTAATAGTAATACATCCTTCACATCACCCTGAAGAACACCTGCTTGAATTGCAGCACCCATTGCTACAACCTCATCAGGGTTAACACTTTTATTAGGTTCTTTCCCAAAGAAATTTTTTACTTCTTCGATTACCTTAGGCATTCTAGTCATACCACCAACCATTACAACTTCATCAATTTCATTGGCAGTGATACCAGCATCTTTCAATGCAGTTTTACATGGTGGCATTGTTTTAGCTATAAGATCTTCAACTAGCGCCTCAAGTTTTGCTCTTGTAAGTTTTAAATTAATATGTTTTGGGCCAGTTTTGTCAGCTGTAATAAATGGTAAATTAATATCAGTTTGTTCAGCTGAGGATAATTCAATCTTAGCTTTTTCAGCTGCTTCTTTTAATCTCTGAAGAGCAAGTTTATCTGATTTCAAATCTATTCCATTATCTTTTTTAAATTCTGCAATTAAATATTCAACTACAGAATTATCAAAATCTTCACCACCTAAGAATGTATCTCCGTTTGTTGATTTAACTTCAAAGACTCCATCACCAAGCTCAAGTATTGAAACATCAAATGTTCCACCGCCCAAGTCATAAACCGCAATTTTCTTATTTTGTTTTTTATCTAAACCATAAGCTAATGATGCAGCAGTAGGTTCATTTATAATTCTTAAAACTTCTAGACCTGCAATTTTTCCAGCATCTTTTGTTGCTTGTCTTTGAGCATCATTGAAGTATGCAGGAACAGTAATTACAGCTTTTGTAACAGCTTGACCTAAATATTTTTCTGCTGTTTCTTTCATTTTTTGTAAAATAAAAGCTGAGATTTGAGAAGGAGAGTATTTTTCTCCTTTAGACTCTATCCACGCATCACCCTTTTCTGAATTGACAATCTTAAATGGAGCCGCTTCTATATCTTTTTTAACAGTTGGGTCATCAAAGTTTCTTCCAATAAGTCTTTTAACTGCAAAAATAGTGTTTTCGGGGTTGGTTACAGCTTGTCTTTTAGCTGGTTGACCTATCAATTTTTCTTTATCATCCGTAAAGGCAACTACAGATGGTGTTGTTCTAGCGCCCTCGGCATTTTCCAAAACTTTTGCTTGGCTTCCCTCCATTATAGCTACACAAGAGTTTGTTGTTCCTAAATCTATTCCAATAATTTTACTCATAATAATTAATTATCCTCGTCATATATGTGTTATTTTTGATTCTACAAGCTGTTCCAATCATTATTTAGTCTCCAAATTCTCTTTAGTTTCCTCTGTTTTGGCTGTTTTTTCTTGAGTTTTCTTGGCTACGCCAACTAAAGATGGCCTTAGTAATCGATCTTTAATAGTGAAACCTTTTTGAATTTCTTGAATTATAGTTCCTGGTTCTTTTGTATCATCCTCAATTTCCATCATCGCTTGATGAAAGTTTGGATCTAATTTTTTATTTAAACCATCAATCTGTTTAATATCATTTTTGTTAAATATGGATATTAAATCTTTATAAATTATATCAAAATGTTCTAAAGTTTTTTTAAGTGCTTCAGAGTCTTTCAACTTTTCATCGTTCTCTAAAATACTTTTTGATCTTTCAAAATTATCTATAAGGCTAAGCGCTTCTTTAGCAAATGAAAAACCACCGTATTCAAAAGCATCTTCCTTCTCCTTCTCAAACCTTCTTCGTTGATTTTCCATTTCAGCAAATGCTCTAGCTAGTTTATCTTCAAGTTCTAAAATCTTTTCCTCTGGTGTTAATTCTTTTTTGTTCTCTTCCACTTTTTTATTATGATCATCCGTTTGATCTTGATGCTCATCAGATTTGTTATTTTCTTCCTTGGCTAAATTTTCGTTCTGGATATTTTTTTTTTGTTCTTTTTCCATAGATGCTTATATGGTAAGAAATTTAGGAATTTCTAGATGTTAAAAAAAAAAATATCAAAATTATTAATTGGCACAAATAATAAAGGAAAACTCAGAGAAATTAAGGGTTTATTGCCAAAATCAATTAAGATTTTCTCTACATCAGATTTTAATCTTCAAAGTCCAGTAGAAAATGGACAAACGTTCAAGGAAAATTCAATAATTAAATCTAAGTATTTTTCAAAAAAATCTAATTTAGTTTGTATTGCTGATGACTCTGGTCTTGAAATAGATTGTTTGGATAAAAAACCTGGAATTTTTTCAGCCAGATGGGCAGGATCTAAGGGAGATTTTAACAAAGCAATAAAAAGAGTATATAGGGAGTTAAATAAAAAAGATAAAAAATGGCAAACTAAAAATATAAAAGCAAGATTTGTATGTGCATTATCAATTTGTTATTTAGATAAAATAATTGCAAGTGTTGTTGGCAAAATAGAGGGTTCTATCTCAAGCAAAATTAGAGGAAAAAATGGATTTGGGTATGACCCAATTTTTATTCCTAAAAAAAAGAGACAAACTTTTGGTGAAATGACATTTTCAAGTAAATGTAAAATTGACCATAGATCAATTGCATTTAAAAAAATTAAAAAATTTCTTTAAGTTCTCCGTTAATAATTTGATAAAAATTTAATTGATGATTAATTTTATTATCTTTAATTTCAAAAACTCCTATTTTTCCTTTAAATGTATTTTGAGTTTTAAATGATTTGCTTATTTCTAAAGCCTCATTTTTTAGTGATAGGTAATATATCAAACCTATTAAATCATAACTCAGTAATGATAGATAACTAGGTTTATAATTAAATTTTTTAAAAAATTTATTAGTAAACTCATCTAAATTTTTCTTGTTAATTGAAGGATAGTAAATTGGTTGTAAATTTTTTTCTTTTAATAAACTTTCATCGAACCATTGATTTAAAGTAATTATATATTTATTTTCTGGTGATACGTCAGTATATAGCAATGAAGTGACAACACTTTTTAAACTCTCATCAAAATCTGTAATTATAACAGAATCAAATTTAACATTCCCAAGAGTATATTTTTTTTCAAGATTCTCTATAATTCTTTCTTTATTTGGATCATCAGAATTTTCAACTCGTGATATTTCATCAAATAGATTTTGTTTTCTTATTTCATAGTTTGTAATTTTTTCTATTTGTTTAGTCAATTTAGTAGGGTCAATATCATAATTGTATTGTTTAAAAAATTTTATATTTGAGTCTTTAATTCCTTTTTTAATTTCTAATTTATAATTAAGATTTGGAATTAAAAAAATTGTTTTTTTTATTTCATTATTTTCCAAAAATTTTTTAATTGTATTCAATTGTGAAGATGAGTTAATACCACTGCTAATGATATTTTTATGAAGGCCCAAGGTTTTGTTTGTTAAAGACAAAAAAGTAATACTTTTTACTTTATCTAAAAATAATAAATTTTTATGAAAAACTGGACCTATAACTAGTGATATTCCTTTTTTTTCAAGTTCCAAAGCTGAGCGCAAAGTTACATCAGGATCAGACCTAGTGTCTTTAGGATATATCTCTATCTCATTATTTTTTAGATCAATTAAGGCCATCCTTATTGAATTAAGTAGTTGTTTTCCTAAGGATGCATTTTCTCCTGATAAAGGTACTAATACTCCAATCTTGATTTTTGTTTCTTCGGAATATGAAATAGATGTTTCAATCAATAAAACCAAAAATATAGAAAAAACAATTTTAAAAAATTTATTCATTTAATGATTTATATAATTTTAGTATTGTATAATTATGTCTGTAAACCCTAAATTTCAAAATAAAGAAATTAAAAAAGGTTTATATATAATACCCACACCCATTGGAAATTTAGGTGATATTACCTATAGAGCAATAGAAATTTTAAAAAAGTCAGATTTTATTTTATGTGAGGACACTCGAATTTCGAGAAAATTGATGGAAAAATTTGAGGTTAGATCAAAATTATTACCTAATCACAAATTTAATGAAAAAAAAAATTTATCTACAATTATAAATCATTTGAGAAATGACAAAATTATTTCACTTATATCAGATGCCGGCACGCCTGGAATATCAGATCCTGGAGCAATTTTGATAGTAAAGTGTGTTGAAGAAAAAATAAATATTTTTCCATTACCGGGGCCTTCTGCAGTAAGCACTGCTGTATCAATTAGTGGTTTTTCTGATAAATATTTTTTTTATGGTTTCTTTCCCTCAAAACTAAAAGATATTAAAAATGATTTAAAATCTCTGGCTCAATTAGACTCGTCTATTGTTTTTTTTATTTCCCCAAAAAAAATAAATAAAGCTATTCCATTTATTAAAAATTGTTTTTTTGAGAGAGATATTTTGATTTGTAGAGAAATGACAAAATTTTATGAGGAATATTTAAGATATAAAGTTGATGATTTAAAACCTTTTGATGAAAACTTAAAAGGTGAATTAACCCTTGTGATATCTGAAAAAAAGAAATTAAAAAAAGGTTCTCTTTTATTAAGTGAATCAGATAAGAATAATATAAAAAAAATGATTAAAAAATTGAGTATTAAAGAAATTGTAAATTTAGTCTCCCAAAATAACGGAGTGTCAAAAAAAAAAATTTATGATTTTTGTCTTAAAATAAAAAATGAAGTTTAGAATTTTAATATTAATATTAATTACTTTGTTTTTGTCAGGATGTGTTGGTGTCTCTTCAAAAGGAATTTTTGGAACAGGAGTGTCAGTTGCTTTAGATCCAAGATCTTTAGGGACACAGATTGATGACTCTATAATGCAAAAAAACCTATCAGCAAGATTAGTATTGATGGATAAGAAATATTTTTTATCAATAAAATCAAAAGTTTTGGATGGAAGAATTTTCCTAACCGGAAAAGTTGATAAACCAGAGGAAAAATTAAAAATAACAAAATTAGCTTGGGAAACAGAGGGAGCTAGATCTGTGAGAAATGATATTAAAATTAAAGAGAAATTTAACTTTCAACAATCTGCAAAAGATATTTTAATTACTTCACAATTAAGGACAGCTTTAATTTTAAATAAAGAAATAAAGGCAACTAACTATCAGATAGATACTTATAAAAAGAAAGTTTATGTATATGGTATAGCTTTAACACCAGATGAAAAAGAATTAGTAGTGAAAGAGGCTAAAGAAATATTAGATGTTGAGGATGTGATAGCTAGTATTTTAATAGTCGATGATTTAAGAATTCAAAAAAATTAAGCTTCCTTATAATCAATTACATCTGATGAATACGCTGCTATTGATGCTAGATTAATTATTTCTGAAGTAGAGGTTCTTAAAGGAGCGATTTCTATTGGAAGACCTAACCCAATTAATAATGGTCCAATAACTTTTGCTCTACTCATTGATTTTATCATTTTGTAAGAAATAGCTGCACTATGTTGGCTAGGCATTATCAATACATTTGAATTTCCCACAATTTCTGAAAAAGGGTAAAGCTCTTTATATAATTCTTCTAGGGCAACATCTGGCTGCATTTCTCCGTCAAACTTAAAATCAACTTTATCTTTCTTTAGTATTTCAACTGCATCACTTAATCTTTTAGTCCTGTCAGTTGCTGGTTCCCCAAAAGTGGAATGAGATAAGAAAGCTACTTTAGGATCAAATCCAAATAATCTGACTACCCGAGCTGCTGATTTAGCCATCTCTGCTAGCTGATTTGCGTCCGGATATTCAATTACAGAAGTATCACATATGAAAATTGTTTTTCCTCTATTAACAATTAAGTTTAGTCCAAACATAATTTCTCCAGCTCTAGGATCTACAACTTGAGTTATCTTTTCCAGTGATGAAGAATATCTTCTAGTATTTCCAGTGACCATTGCATCAGCGTCCTTACATGCTACCATACAAGATGCCCAAACAACCCTATCATTTCTAATTAAACGATCACAATCTCGTTCAAGCATGCCTTTATTTCTTTGAAGTTTTCCAAAAAGATATTTTACATACTTTTCTCTCTTTTTAGCATCTTTTGAATTGGTAATTTCTATATCAAAATTCTCACTGTAACCTATCTTCTTTAATTGATTTTTAATTAGATCCTCTTTTCCAACTAAGATTGGTATACCTAAATTGGAATTCTTAAATGCTATTGCTGCTTTAAGCATGTTTTCATCCTCACCATCTGCAAAAATTACTTTTTTTGGTTTCTTTTTAATGTAGTTGTTTATGCCCTGCATAATCGTAACTGTTGGATCCAATCTTTGTCTTAACTGATCTTTGTAACTATCAAAATCTTTTATATCTATTCTTGCAACACCAGAGTCTATTGCCGCTTTAGCTACTGCAGCAGGAATTACACTTATAAGTCTTGGATCGAATGTTGAGGGAATTATATATTCTTTTCCATAATGTGGCCTCTCACCCCCCATCGCAGCAACAACTTCATCAGGAACTTCTTCTTTAGCTAAGTTTGCAATAGCGTGTGCGGCTGCAATTTTCATTTCCTCATTTATAGTTTTAGATCTTACATCTAGTGCACCTCTAAATATATATGGAAAACCTATTAGATTATTTACCTGGTTTGGATAGTCTGATCTTCCAGTGGCCATAATTGCATCACTTCTTACTTTAGCAACTTCCTCAGGTTTAATTTCTGGATCAGGATTTGCGCATGCAAATATAATAGGATTATTAGCCATTTTTTTTACCATATCTTTTGTTAAAGCTCCTTTCGCTGACAAACCTAAAAATACGTCAGCATTACTGATCGCATCTGATAAAGTTCGATGTTTAGTCTCAATAGCATGAGCTGATTTCCACTGGTTTAAATTTTCTCTTCCATTATAGATCACCCCTGTTCTGTCAACCATTGTAATGTTTTTTTGTGGAACACCACTTCTCTTAAACAAATTAGCACAAGCCATCGCTGAGGCACCTGCGCCATTGACAACTATTTTTACTTCATCAATTTTTTTTTTTGTAATATCCAGTGCATTGATTAGTGCAGCTGTAGTTATAATTGCCGTACCATGTTGATCATCATGAAAAACAGGAATATCTAAAATTTCTTTAAGTTTTTCCTCAATAATAAAACAATCTGGAGCAGCAATATCCTCCAGATTAATACCCCCAAAACTTGGAGCAAAATTTTTAACACTATTAATTATCTCGTTATGATCTTGTGAATCAATTTCAAGATCAATCGAGTCAATATCAGCAAACCTTTTAAATAATACTGCTTTTCCCTCCATAACAGGTTTTGAGGCTAAAGCTCCTAAGTTACCCATACCTAAAATTGCAGAACCATTACTAATTACTGCCACAAGGTTTCCCTTACTTGTATAGTCAAATGCAGTTTCTGGATTTTCACTTATGGCTTTTACTGGTGCTGCCACACCTGGCGAATAAGCTAATGCGAGATCTCTTTTTGTAGTCATATTCTTTGAGGAGGAGATTTCGATCTTACCTGGTTTATTCTGACGATGATAATCTAAAGCTTCTTTATCTGTATAATGATCAATTTTTGTTTTTTTCATTTAGCTTAATTAGGTGTACAAATGAGGTAAATTTAAGACTAATATGATTTATGAATTTAGTTAAGTCAACAGGGACTTTTGGTTTCTATACTATTATTAGCAGATTACTTGGATATTTGAGAGATGTTTTGATAGCAATTTTTCTTGGAACGAGTTTTTTGGCTGATGCTTTTTTTGTAGCTTTTAGAATACCGAACACTTTTAGAAGACTTTTTGCTGAGGGAACGTTTAACTCAGCTTTTGTACCAAGTTACACTTCAGAATTAGTTCAAAATAAATCTAGATCAAATAAATTTGCTAATGATGTTTTTAATTTATTATTTTTGGCTTTATTTTTTTTAGTTCTCATAATTGAAATTTTTATGCCAATTTTTGTGGGACTGATAGCACCAGGCTTTGTTGAAGATACTAAAAAATTTGAATTAGCAACTACTTTAACAAGAATTACTTTCCCCTTTTTAATGTTTGTGAGTCTATCTTCCTTTTTTGGTGCAATTTTAAACTCACATAATAAATTTGCTGCTGCTTCAGCAGCGCCCATTATTTTAAATATAGTTTTAATTACTATTTTATTTTTTGGAAGATATTTAGGTGATGAATTAATTTACTATCTTTCATACGGGATATCTATTGCAGGATTACTACAATTAATTTTTTTATATAGATTTGTAAAAAAATATTATGCCTTAGATTTTGGTTTTAAATTTAAAATCACCAATAAAGTTAAATTTTTTTTTAAAAAATTATTACCAAGTATTTTTTCCTCAGGAGTTACTCAAATAAATATTTTGGTTGGAACAATTATAGCTTCATTCCAGGCAAGTGCTGTATCATATCTATATTATGCTGATAGAATATATCAAATTAATTTAGCAATAGCTGGTATAGCAATTGGTGTTGTTGTCCTGCCTCAACTCTCAAAACATGTTCACCAAAAAAAAAAGAAGAAGATATCATTAATTCAAAATAAAGCATTAGAGCTAAGTATGTTTTTGAGTATACCTGCCTCAGTAGCGTTAGTTATAGGATCTGAACAAATTATTTCAGCTTTATTTGGGTACGGTTCTTTTGCAGAAAACTCAGTTTTTAATTCCTCGAATGCTCTTTATTATTTTGGCTTAGGACTCCCAGCATTTGCATTAATAAAAGTTTTTTCGACATTTTTTTTTGCAAATCATGATACTAAAACTCCATTTTACATTTCCGTAGTTTCTGTTTTGCTAAATATTTTCATAAGTGTTCACTTTTTTAAAGATATTGGTTTTATAATTATTCCTATAGCAACAACGATATCCTCATGGTTTAACGCTTTAATATTATTCATTTATCTAAAAAAAAATAACTTATTTGAATTTAATGAAACTTTTTATAAACAATTTATTAAGATAATTTTTGCATCAATTATGATGGGCATTTTTTTTCAATACTTGATCTTGTTATTTGAAAATCAATTAAGTTACACCTTTTTCTTTAAGTCTGTATATTTATTGTTATGTGTTTTATTCACAATAATTTTTTATTTGGCATTATCATATTTTATCAAAGCTTTTAATTATCAAGATATTAAATTAAAGTATTAGAATATGAAAAAAAAAATTTTCTCTGGTGTTCAACCTACTGGAAATCTTCATTTAGGAAATTATTTAGGAGCTATAAAAAACTTTGTCGATTTAAACAATGATACTCAAAATGAATGTATTTTTTGTGTAGTTGATCTTCATGCAATAACTGTAAGCCAAAATCCAAAAGATCTAAAATCAAATATACATGAGACAGTCGCCACATTTGTTGCTAGTGGAATAGATCCTAAAAAAAGTATAATTTTTAATCAATCTAGAGTTAGTGCCCACACAGAGGCAGCATGGATTTTAAGCTGTGTTGCGAGAATGGGATGGTTAAATAGGATGACCCAATTTAAGGAAAAAGCTGGGAAAGATAAAGAGAAAGCAAGTATCGGTCTTTATTCATATCCTGTTTTAATGGCGGCTGACATTTTATTATATGACTCAACTCATGTACCTGTTGGAGATGATCAAAAACAACATTTGGAGCTATGTCGTGATATAGCTCAAAAATTTAATAATGATTATAAAATCAAAAATTTTTTTGTAGTTCCCGAACCTTTAATTAAAAAAGAATTTTCTAGAATTATGAGTCTTAAAGACGGTCTCAAAAAGATGAGTAAATCTGATGTATCAGACCTGAGCAGAATAAATTTAACTGATGATAAAGATCAAATAATAAATAAAATTAAAAAGGCAAAAACTGATACTCTACCTATGCCATCTACAATTGAAGAATTACAAAAAAGACCTGAGGCTAAAAATTTAATTGGTATTTATTCAAGCTTGATGAATAAGACACTTCAAAAATCAATTGATGAATTTGCAGGTAAAAATTTTTCAGAATTTAAAGAAAAATTATCAGATTTAGTTGTAAAAGAAATCAACCCAATTTCATTAAAAATTAAGGATTTATTAGATGACAAAGTCTTTTTGGAAAAAATACTTAAAGACGGATACGAGAAAGCGAATGAAATTGCTTCAAAAAAAATAAATAAAATTCACGAAATTGTAGGTTTTTGATGATATTTACATAAAGCAGTACCATTTTTTTAAATATTGCTTATATATAAATCATGTTTGTTCAGACTGAGATAACACCTAATCCTAATTCGTTAAAATTTATACCTGGCAAGGTCGTTTCTAGCGTGGGATCATTTGAAATAACTAAAAATGACGAGGTAAATAATGAGCTAATTAGAAATATTCTTTCAGTGAATGGTGTTGAGGGAATTTTTTTAAGTAAAGATTTTATTTCAGTTAATAAAAATGACGAAAACTCATGGGACGAAATAAAGTATATTGTAATCTCACACATAAATGAATTTTATGCATCAGGAAAAGAATTTGTTATTAATAAAGATTTAACTGAACAAACCGAGAGCTTTGATGAAATTGAGAAAAGAATAGTGCAGTTACTTGAGGAGAAAATTCGTCCAGCAATAGCTAGAGACGGAGGAGATATTAAATTTAAAGAATTTAAAGATGGAGTAGTTAAAGTTCAATTACAAGGGAGCTGTTCTGGCTGTCCTAGTTCGACAATGACTTTAAAACAAGGTGTGCAAAATCTTTTGTGTCATTATTTACCAGAGGTAAAAAAAGTTGAGGCTATTTAATTTATGAGAAAAATCTTTAAAAAAGATAAGATTAAACCTTTTAGAGTTTTTGATGAAAATGGCTTAAGCTCACTACCGAGAATTCTTATAAGTAGTGCGGTTGTTATCTTATTTTTTTATTCTTTGCCAATTATTGTCAATTTTACAAGTGATAAAATTGAAAGCTCAGCTGGAATTCAAAATAATTCAAAAGCAATACTTGCATACACTCTTAATAAAAAATCTTCAAATTCGTCAAATTCACAAATATTTAATGAAGATGATCTCTTAATCGACATTTATAGCCTAAATGATCAAGAAACGGATACAGTAAGATTAGATGCCTCAACAATAAAACAGCTTTTTGAAGATACAGATTATAAGCTTGATGATGTTAGAAAAAAAAAATTAGTTAAGCCTATAGCTTTAACTTTACTTCCAGCAGAAATTAAAATGATCGAGAGCGTAAAAAAGAGAAAAGAATTCTTTATACAAATAGTATTGCCATTGATTTTAGAGGAAAATAAAAACATCAAATTAGATAGACGGAGATTATTCAGCATAATTAATAAGAGCAACAACTCAAAATCTGAGAAACAATGGTTAGAAAAAAAATATAAACAATACGGTATACCGACTAGAGATTTATCAATTCTAAAAAGAAGAATGGATATAGTTCCAGTTTCTTTAGCGCTTGCCCAAGCCGCAAAAGAAACAGGTTGGGGAACGTCTAGATTTGCACAACAGGGAAATGCTTTATTTGGACAATGGACTTGGTCAGGAGAAGGATTACGACCAAAAGATGCTGAAAAAAGTGAAGGCCACAAAGTTATGAAATTTAATGTTTTGCAAGCTTCAGTAAGAGCTTATCAAAGAAATATAAATACACATTCAAGTTATGAGGATTTTAGATTAGCCAGAGCAAAGCTAAGAGATCTGGGTGAACCATTAGACAGTATAATTTTATCAGAATATTTAGATAAATATGCAGAAACAGGAAATGAGTATGTAAAAGTTTTACAAAAGATTATTCAACAAAATAATCTAAAAGATTTTGATGATGCAAAACTATTACCTTCAAGCATTGAGTTAAAAAGTTTAATTTAAAAGAGATTATCTAATAATAAATTGTGTTCCAAACCATCTCCATTTACCGTCGTCATTTATAGAACAATTAATTCTGCCTCTTCTTGGTAAAAATGGTTCCCTAAATTCTATTGTGAGTTCCTTTTCAATAAGTTTAATATTTGATTTCATCCATTTATCCCCTTCGTTGGAATAGCAGTTAATATTTTCAATATTTTTTTGATCATCAAAAAATTTTACTTTAAATTTTGGAGGATTATTTTCTTTTGATAATTTTTTTTCCTCAGGCTCTAATTTTTTATATTCAAGCGGATAATAGTTTATTATTGATTTAAATCTTTTAATATCATTCAATTTTTCTATACTTAATATTAAATCAGATAAGCGAAAACCATTACTTTTATAAGCGTTAACATTTTGACCTAACAAAGTTATTTCTCTTACGCCATTGTCCACCAAATATTTTGCTTCATCCAAAATTTGACTAGGTGGTCTTGAGTACTCCGGTCCTCTTGTGTAAGGAACTACACAAAAATGACAGAACTTATCACAGCCTTCTTGAATTGTTAAAAAAGATGAAACTTTTTCTACTTTATTTTTTATTTTACTCAAATATTCAAATTTTGTATCAGCATCAAACTCTGTTTCCTCAAGTTTTCTTTTTTTTTCAACGTATTTTAAAATTGTATCATTAATTTTGTGGTAAGCTTGAGGACCTA
Organism: uncultured Pelagibacteraceae bacterium; assembly: GCA_902587155.1. Classification (GTDB taxonomy): domain Bacteria; phylum Pseudomonadota; class Alphaproteobacteria; order Pelagibacterales; family Pelagibacteraceae; genus Pelagibacter. Next base: position 38,539 of record CACIKE010000009.1, read on the forward strand.
TTACCAAATCAATGAAAGGCTCTCTTTTTATCATTTCTTTATTTTCTGCTTGAGCAACACAACCTGCAATAATAATTAATGGTTTTTTTTTAAATCTAAAAATTTTTTTTACTCTACCTATTTCAGAATAGACTTTTTCTTTAGCTTTATTCCTTATATGACATGTGTTTAACAAATAACAATTAGCATCCTCGTATTTTTCTGTCTTCTCATAACCAATTTTTTTAACAGCATCTAATATTCTATTAGAGTCATACTCATTCATTTGGCATCCAAAGGTTTTAATAAAGATTTTTTGACTCATTTATTGAGGTTTTTTTTTGACCCCATATAATTCTAATTTATGATCTACTAATTTATAACCGTATTTTTCTGCAACTTTTTTCTGAAGTTTTTCTATCTCATCATCAACAAATTCTATGATCTCACCTGTTTTAATATCTATCAAATGATCATGATGGCTTTCGATCATTGCTTCATATCTTGCCTTTCCACCTTTAAAATCGTGTTTTGTTAAGATCCCAGCCTCTTCGAATAATTTTACTGTCCTATAAACTGTGGCTATACTAATTTTTGGATCAACTTTCAAAACACGGTTATAAAGCTCATCTACATCCGGGTGATCAGACTCGCCATACTCAGACTTAGACTCTGAAATTATTTTTGCAATAATTTTTCTTTGTTCTGTAAGTTTAACACCTTTAGCTAAACACTTTTGCTCAATTGTATCTGCTGTATCTGACATACTTAATTTTAACTTATATAACAAGGGTTAATCAAATTTTTTTTGAGGTTAAATTTACTGCAAAGATGCGGTATATTTTCGTATTTAATATCAACTTCATTCGGAAAGTCCTTAAAACTAAAGCAATAATAATCAATTTTTTTAATCATGTGAATTGCTTTAATTGTTGATAATGAATTTCGAATACCTGCAAAACTACCAGGGCCTCTATTTATATAAATTAATGCGACATCACTAATCTCTAAA
>CACIKE010000010.1 GCA_902587155.1 uncultured Pelagibacteraceae bacterium
TCTTGCTTTACCAACTAGATTATCTTCATGAACATAACCCACGCTGGTTAAATACCTGCTATCTTTTGAACAATCTCTATTATCACCTAAAAAGAAGTAATGGTTATCAGGAACAGTAAAAACATCAGAATTATCAAAAGTGAAATTTTTGAGATAGACGGTTTTGTATATTTTTCCGTTTGGTAATTTTTCCTCAAATGTAAAAACATTAATAGTCTTTTCCCCACAATAAATTGTATCTCTTTCTGAAACTTTGGATTTGAGAATTTCACTATTATTTAGATATAAATTGGAATCCACAAACTGAATTCTATCTCCCGGTAGACCAATAAGTCTTTTAATATAATCTGTTCTATTATCTGCAGGGGTTTTAAAAACTATTACATCACCCCTATTTGGCTTGCTAGAAAAAATTCTATTCTCAAAAATAGGTGGACTAAATGGAAATGAGTGCTTGCTATAACCATATGAATATTTTGTTACAAAAAGTCTGTCTCCAACTAATAAACCAGGTTCCATGGATGAAGATGGAATATAAAATGGTTGGATAATTAAGGATCTAATAATTATAGCTATAATAAAAGCATAAAAAAGTGTCTTAAAGTTTTCTATAAAAAATTTTTTATTAAACATTTTTGGCCTGAATTATAGTAAATGCAATTGAATATTCTTTTTCATCAGATATTGAAAGAAATATATCAAAATTTTTAACTTTTAATGTTTTCATTATAATTTTTTTGGTTTTGTTATTTACTCTAAAATATGGTTTACCTAAATTATCATTTAAAATTTCAACATCTTTAAAATTTAACCCTTTTCTGAACCCAGTTCCAAGAGCTTTAGAGAATGATTCTTTTGCTGCAAATTTTTTTGAAAAATAGATAGATTTATCTTTTACCAACCTAGAATTTTTAATTTCAATTAAAGTGAATAATCTTGAGATAAAACTTTTATTTTTAATAGAATTTTTAAGCCTTTTATTTTCAACAATATCTACACCGATACCTAAAATTTTCATTCTAATTTTTGATAATTCTTTTAAACTTTTTTATGACAAATGGTAAACCATAAAAAATAGACTCACCAATAATAAAATGCCCAATATTAAACTCTACTATTTCATTTATCTCGGTAAGTATTTTAGTAGATTTGAAATCCAGACCGTGTCCGGCATGTACCTCCACACCAATTTTTGATGCTAATATTGCACATTTCTTAATCTTTAGAAATTCCTTAATGAATGATTTTTTTGATTTTATCAGATTTGAAAAATGTCCTGTATGTATTTCAACACAATCAGCACCTATTTCTTTAGACAAATAGATATCTTTTATATTTGGATTTACAAATAAGCTCGTTCTAATCTTTTTTTTTTTAAATTGTGATATTATCTTTTTAATTTTATTTTTATTTTTCTTTAAATTTAAACCACCTTCGGTTGTTATTTCATTTCTATTTTCAGGTACAATACAAATAAATTTTGGTTTTATTCTCAAAGCATTCTTAACAATATTCCTATTTGTTGAAATTTCTAAATTTACTAATAATTTTTTTATTGAACAAATTTTTTTTGCGTCTAAATCTCTTATGTGTCTCCTGTCTTCTCGAAGGTGTATTGTAATAGAGTCGGCACCTTTTTTTTTGACAAATAATGCAGCTTTATATGGGTCAGGATGAAATTCACCTCTGGCATTTCGAACTGTCGCAACATGATCAATATTTACACCTAACCGTTTCACTTAATAAATCTGCTTCCTGGTGTTGAAATGGGAATTGAGCCTAATTCCTTTGGTATTTTGTTTGATTTATAAGTTGGTACTTCAATTTTAAGATGTGAAATTATTTTTTTTTTTATTTTCAATGTTTTCTTTGATGATCTATCAATAATTGTCGCAAAACCCACTAATTTTGCATTAGATTTTTTTATTAGTTTTACGCATTCCATGCTGGATTTTCCTGTGGTTATTACATCTTCAATAATAATAACTTTAGAGCCTCTTTTAATTTTAAAACCTCTTCTCAGAGTGAATTTGCCTTTAACTCTCTCACAAAAAATCGTCTCTTTTTTTAAAATCCTACCAATTTCGTAACCTATCACAATACCACCAATGGCCGGTGCCAAAATTAAATCAAATTTTCTAAAATTTTTTTTGATTTTTAAAGCCAATGATTTACATATTTTTTCTGCTTTTGATGGATAACTTAAAAGTTTAGCACACTGGATATACTTTGAAGAATGTAATCCAGAAGATAAAATGAAGTGTCCTTCTAATAAAGCATTAGTCTTTCTTAAAATATTTAAGGATTTTTTGTGTGAAAGCATTTCTTTTATCTTCGTGTCTAATTATCTTAAATTTTATACCCTTTTGTTTAAGCTCTGCAATAAAATTAGTAAAATTTTTCAAATCTCTTATTATCAGCTGAAATTTAAAGTTGATATAGTCAGGTTTTTTTCCAGCCATTACTAAATTTGAAATATTTAATTTATGTTCACCTATTAATGAACTTACATTTCCTAATTGACCTGGTTTATCAGGTAATGAAATCCACAAAGTGGTATTGTATTTTTTTATTCTTTCCTGCTTCTCCTCACCCCTATCATGCCAATATCTTCTTATAGCAGCTCTGGCTTTTCCAGTTTTTGTTGTTGGAATCCAGTGAAGTGATGGTGACTGATTTTTTGAAGTAATTATTTTTATTCTATCACCATTTCTTAAAATTGATTGAAGTTCACTCTTATTTCCATTTATTTCACATCCAACTGCTGTATCACCAATTTTTGTATGGACGGCATAAGCGAAATCTATTGCAGTTGCATCTTTAGGTAATTTAATTACTGAACCCTTGGGAGTAAAACAAAAAACATTTTCCTGGAACATTTGAAGTTTAGTATATTCGTAAGAGTGTTCAGGATTTTCATTTTTTTCTATAATTTCAACCAAATCTTTTAACCAATCATATTCTTTCCAGGTAAGAGAATTGAATTTTTCTGAAGATTTATATTGCCAATGAGACGCTATTCCTCTCTCAGCGAAATCGTGCATCTCTTTAGTTCTTATTTGAATTTCTATGGGTTTCCTATTAGATCCAATAACTGCAGTATGAATTGATTTATAGCCATTAATTTTTGCTGAAGATATATAATCTTTAAATTTCCCTGGTATACAATTATATTCTTTGTGAATTATTCCTAAGGTTTTATAACAGTCATCAACGTTATCTAAAATAATTCTAAATCCAATAATATCTGTAATTTGTTCTAAAGAAACTCTTTTTTTCTGAACTTTTCTCCAGATTGAAAAAGGTGTTTTTTCTCTTCCATAAATTTTTGAAGAAATTTTATTTTGATCCAATAATTTTCTTATTTCAGTTGATAAGGTCTCAAAAATATCTTTTTTATCTAATTTTATTTCATCAAGTCTTTTTTGAATTAATGATCTAGCCTCATTATTTAAAATTTCAAAAGAAAGATCTTCTAACTCATCTCTGATTCTATGCATTCCCATCCTGTCTGCCAACGGAGCATAAATTTCCATAGTTTCTTGGGAAATCCTTTTTCTTTTTTCCTCTTTTGAAATTGCTTTTATAGTTCTCATGTTATGTAATCGATCAGCAATTTTTACTAATAAAACTCTAATATCTTTAGAAGTTGCTAAAATTAATTTCCTAAAATTTTCTGCTTTGGAATTAGATGATGCATTATTTTCAAGTGCAGATATTTTTGTAACACCATCAACTAAATCTGCAACTTCATCTCCAAACTCACCTTTGATAGTTTCATAAGTTGCATATGTATCCTCTATTGTGTCATGTAATAAACCCGTAGTTATGGTTGCACTATCTAATTTTAAGTCTGATAATATGTTTGCTACTTCAATTGGATGGACTGAGTACGGATCACCTGAAGCTCTTTTTTGATTGCTATGCGCCTTTACCGCAAAGTCATAAGCCTTATTTAACCTATCTGGATTTAAAAACTTATTATATCCCTTTACTTTATTTATTAAATCATCTGAATTAAGCATATACCTTATTATATCATTAATTCAGATTTGTTTAATAGATCTTATGTCTCTATTTGGTAATGATATTATGAGTTTTTTAATGTGATTTTTGGAAATTGGGTGTTTCCAATTTTTATTTAATTCAAATAATGGTAAAAGGACAAAATTTCTATTGTGCATTCTTGGATGAGGTAAATTAATTTTTTGACTAATTCTTTTACTTTTATAATCAATTATGTCTATATCACATTCTCGAGGAGCATTTTTATACCTTTTTTTACGACCGAGACTGATTTCAATGCTTTTAGATACTTTAAGTAATTCTAAAGGTTTTAAATCAGTAATAACTTCTAAGACGATATTTAAGTATTTAGGTTTACTTTCATCTGGCCATGATAAACTCTCATAAAAATTTGATGACTTGACAAGTCTGATATTTCTTAACGATAATTCATACTTAGCTTGTTCGATTTTATATCTTCTGTTTCCTAAATTTGAGCCTATACCTAAGTAGATACGATTAGCTTGATTTTCTAAAATATCTTGATTTATCACGATTCCAATCCCTATCCTTTTTACTTGCTCTTTTGTCATGCAGTTTTTTTCCTTTTGCTACAGCAAGTTCAATTTTTGCTTTTCCTTTTTTGAAATACATTTTAGTAGGAACAATGGTAAGACCGTCTCTTTGCATTTTTCCTATTAATTTATTTATTTCCCGTTTGTTTAAAAGTAACTTTCTTTCATCTGTTGGATTATGGTTAGAATAACTGGCTTGTTTATAAGATGCTATATGAGAATTAATTAAGATCAACTCGCCATCTTTTTCAACAGCATATGAATCTGCAATATTAACTTTTCCTTCTCTAATTGATTTAATCTCAGAGCCTTTTAGGACAATTCCAGCTTCTAATAAATCCTCAAAAAAATAATTAAAACTAGCCTTTCTATTCAAACATATTATTTTTAAACCAGAATTGGTTTTTTTGTTCATTAAATTAATTTAGCTGTATGAAGAGCCTTTTTAATAATTTCTTTAGTAGTGTCTGTTACTTTTACCAATGGTAATCTTACATCATCATCACATAAATCTAATAATTTTGCAGCATACTTAACTGGGCTAGGATTGCTTTCAACAAACATAGCGTGGTGAACAGGCTGCAATATTTCGTTTAATCTTTCAGCCTCTTTAATTTCATTATCATTATTAGACTTTGAAAATCTTTGGAAATCAGAACAAAGTTTTGGAGCAATGTTAGCTGTTACACTTATAGCACCTACTCCACCTTTTCGATTAAATTCTAAAGCATTATCATCATTTCCTGTTAATTGTATAAAATCTTTGCCTAATTTTTTTAATGTTTTGTCTACTCTTGTTAAATCTCCTGTTGCATCCTTAACACCAATAATATTCTTTAATTCAAATAATCTTGCCATTGTTTCAACTGACATATCAATCACTGATCTTCCAGGAATGTTATAAATGAGAATTGGTATCCCACATTTATCATTTATAGCTTTATAATGTTGATAAAGTCCCTCTTGAGTAGGCTTATTATAATATGGAGTTACAATTAAAGCTCCATCTGCTCCCATTTTTTCAGCATGCATTGTTAATGAAATCGCTTCCTCAGTGGAGTTTGACCCAGTACCAGCAAATACAGGTAATTTTCCATTGCTTTCCTTGACACATAATTCAATTACCCTTTCATGCTCATTATGGCTTAAAGTTGGAGACTCACCAGTCGTTCCAGCAGGAACTAAACCATTTGTCCCATTTTCAATATGAAAATGGATTAACTTAATGTAAGTTTCATCATCAAGTTTTTCATTTTTAAACGGAGTGACTAAAGCAACATTTGATCCTTTGAACATAAATAATTATAACATAGTTTATGGATTCATATACTAAAAGATTATGCTAAAAAAATTCATATTTTTTATCAATTTATTTTTCTTCTCTACTATTACTATTTTGGTTTCTGCAGAAATAATACCTTTAAAAAAACCAATCCAAACTAAAGCAGAAAAGGAGCAGAAATTATTAATTGAAGTGATGAAGCCTATACCAAAACCAATTCCTAAAAAAATAGTAGAGGAAATTGAAAAAAAGCCCGAGGGTAAAATAAAGTTAAAAGCTGAGAAAGACCTAGGTTTTATTCTACCAAAAAAGAAACCTTTAATCGCAGGAACCAAAAAAGCCGATACAGCAAAAAAATCTAAATATTATAATAAGAAAGATTTCGAAATTGCAAAAAAGGCTATTTTAGAGATGAAACAAGCAAAATGGCCTACTGCATTAAAAACAGCAAAAAGAGCTAAAGATAAATCAATCTATAATTTCATACAATGGAGACATCTGCTGACCAAAGGAAACAAGGCATCATATTATGATTATAAAACTTTCATAGACAAAAATGAGGATTATCCTCGATTAGGAAGGATAAAATATTTAGCAGAACATAAACTTTCTACAGATACTATTTCACCCAAAAAAATTATCAATTGGTTCAGTGCTGATGAACCTTTAAGTGGTTTTGGAAAAATGATACTTGGAGAAAGCATAATTCTCAATGGTAATACACAACAAGGTATTTCTTATATTAAAGAAGGATGGATAACCGCTGAATTAAGCAAATCTGAATTAAGATTCTATAGAAAAAAATTCAAAAAGTATCTCAATGCAGATGATTATATTAAAAGAGCAGATTACTTGGCTTGGAATAATAAATACTGGGATTTAAAAAGATTATTAAGATATTTACCTAAAGATTATGAATTGCTTTATACAGCACGACAATTGTTAATGAGTAAATCGTATGGTGTAGATAACGCTATTTCAAAAGTTCCAGCAAAATTTAAAAATGATGCAGGTTTAAATTACGACAGATTAAAATGGAGAAGAAAAAGAGGAAGAGTTGATAGTTCTGTTGAAATTTTAGTAAAAATTAAAAATACCAAAGATTATTTAGTTAGACCAGATAAGTGGTGGTTTGAAAGAGAAATCATTTCAAGATCATTAATTTATAAAAAAAAATTTGCATTAGCCTATAAAATTGCAAGTAATCATGCTTTGACTGATGGACCCGAATATGCTGCCGCTGAATGGATGAGCGGATGGATAGCATTAAGTTTCTTAGATGATCCTTTATTAGCTAAGGATCATTTTGAAAATTTTTATAATAACGTTGGTTATCCGATAAGTACCTCTAGAGGAGCCTATTGGTTAGCTAAAACTTATCAGAAACTTGGTAAAAATGAATTAGCTAAAGAATGGTTTGGTAAAGCATCTAATTTTCTTACTACATATTATGGTCAGTTAGCATTTATGGAGTTAAATCACAATCAACCTTTTGAACTGTCTAAAGATATTGAAGTTTCAAAAGAATATAGAGACTATTTTTTTAAAAAAGAATTAGTCAAAACAGTTTATCTTCTTGATGAGCTGAATGAAGACAAATATACAAAACATATTTTAAGACATTTAGCTAATGATGATATAAATAGCGGTAGTGAAGTTTTAGCAGCAGAATTAGCAACAAGTATTGATAGATTTGATTTTGCTATTCAAATAGCAAAAATTGCATCATATGAAAAAAGATTTCATAACAAATATAATTATCCAATTATTAGTACTCCAAATTACATAAATGGAAGAAAAATTCCTGATACTGCATTTATACTATCAATAATAAGACAAGAAAGTGAATTTGATTTAAGTGCTAACAGTCACGCAGGCGCAAAAGGATTAATGCAGCTCATGCCTTACACAGCAAAGGTAGTTGCTAAACAAGCAAAACTTCCTTATTCAAAATCTAGATTAACAAGAGATGCAGAATATAATATCAATTTAGGTTCTCACTATATAGCTGGCCTAATTTTAGAATATGATGGTGCTTATCCGTTTGCAATAGCGGCTTATAATGCCGGACCTAAAAGAGTCAGATATTGGAAAAAAATAAATAAAAATCCACAAAAGAACCAAATTGATTATGTAAACTGGATTGAATTAATCAAATTTAAAGAAACAAGAAATTATGTGCAAAGAGTACTGGAGAACTATAACGTCTATCGTTATATTTTGGCTCAAAAACCGGTTACAATGATAAACTTCTTTAAGGATGATCCATTGTACTAAAAATGGCGGAAGAGGAGGGATTCGAACCCTCGGTACAAGTTTCCTCGCACGGTCATTTAGCAAACGACTGGTTTCAGCCTCTCACCCACTCTTCCAATAAATTTGTCACTGCTGATTGTATTGAATAATCAATATTTATAAAGTAATTATTCAATAATTATGAAAAATAAGTATTCAATATTTTCACTTATTAAAAACGCTTTTTCTTATCATGAAAATTGGGAGAAAGCTTGGAAAGATCCTGAGCCTAAAAAAGAATATGACGCGATAATAGTTGGTGGTGGAGGACATGGTCTTGCAACTGCTTATTATCTAGCAAAAAAACATAACATGAAGAACATTGCTGTTGTTGAAAAAGGTTGGATAGGAGGAGGAAATACTGGTCGAAATACTACAATAATTAGATCTAATTATTTATGGGATGCAAGCGCAGGCCTATATGACCATGCTCTTAAAATTTGGGAAGGTTTATCACAAGAATTAAATTATAATGTTATGTTTAGTCAAAGAGGAGTTATGAATCTTGCACATAATTTGCAAGATGTTAGAGACTTAAAAAGAAGAACTCACGCAAATAGATTGAATGGTATTGATGCAGTTTATTTAAATACCGAAGAAGTTAAAAAATTTTGTCCAATTATAAATACCTCACAGGATATTCGTTATCCAGTTTTAGGCGGAACCCTTCAAAGAAGAGCTGGTACAGCTAGGCATGATGCTGTTGCTTGGGGATATGCAAGAGGCGCTGATGAAATGGGTGTTGATATAATTCAAAATTGTGAGGTAAAAGGAATAAAAAGAAATGGTGATACAGTTGAAGGAATTGAAACAACTAAAGGATTTATCAAAACAAAAAAGATTGGAGTTGTGGCAGCTGGTCACTCCAGTGTAATAGCGAATATGGCTGGATTGAAATTACCTTTGGAAAGTAAACCACTACAAGCTTTAGTGTCTGAACCAGTAAAACCGATAATAGATACAGTTGTAATGTCTAACGCTGTGCATGCATATGTCAGCCAATCTGATAAGGGAGAATTGGTTATTGGAGCAGGAACCGATGATTATGTATCTTACTCTCAAAAAGGAAGTCATGATATTGTGGAAGGAACTTTAAATGCAATTTTAGAACTATATCCAATATTTAGTAGAATGAGAATGCTTCGTCAGTGGGGTGGAATAGTTGATATATGTCCTGATGCAAGTCCAATCATAAGTAAAACATCAATTAAGGGTTTGTACTTTAATTGTGGTTGGGGAACAGGAGGTTTTAAAGCTACACCTGGCTCAGGGGATTTATTTGCTCACACAATCGCAAATGACGAACCTCATAAATTAAATGCTGCGTTTAATATAAATAGATTTGTAAGCGGTGATCTAGTTGATGAACATGGTGCAGCCGCTGTTGCACACTAATGTTTTTAATTAATTGTCCTTTTTGCGGTGAGAGAGAACAAAGCGAATTCAAAGCTGGTGGTGAAGCACATATTGTAAGGCCAAAACAACCTACAGAACTAAGTGATGATGAATGGGCAGAATATTTGTTCATGAGAAAAAATATAAAAGGAATTCAGTTTGAAAGATGGAATCATGTTCATGGTTGTAGAAAATGGTTCAATATGGTTAGGGATACTTCAAACGACCAAATAAAAGCTGTATACAAAATGGGTGAAAAACCACCAGTAAAATAAAATGCTAAATAATTTAAGATTTAAAACAAGTAAATTTATTGATGAAACTTATCGGGTTTCTTTTAAATTTAATAATAAAACATATTTTGGTTTTAAAGGTGATACTCTAGCATCAGCTTTATTGGCTAATGGCATTCATCTTGTTGGACGAAGTTTTAAATATCATAGACCCCGTGGAATTATGACGTCTGGTTCTGAAGAACCTAATGCTATAATTCAATTACATAATAATTCCTCAAGAACTGAACCTAATGTAAGAGCTACAGAAGTAGAGATATATGAAGGTTTAGTTGCATCTAGTCAAAATTGTTGGCCTAGCGTTAATTTTGATATTGGAGGAATTAATAATCTATTATCCCCTATCTTACCTGCAGGTTTTTATTATAAAACTTTTATGTGGCCTGCAAGTTTCTGGGAAAAGTATGAATACTTTATTAGAAAATCTGCGGGTTTAGGTAAATCACCTAAAGTAGCTGATCCAGACATATATGAACATAAATATATTCATTGTGATGTTTTAGTTATCGGAGCAGGTATATCAGGAATAATGGCAGCTAAAATGGCAGCTAAAAATGGTTTTAAGACTCTTTTAGTTGATGAAAAATCTTATTTGGGGGGATCTTCTATTTATGATAACTCAGAATTTTCAAAGATTAATAATCAAATAACAAGTTCATGGTTAGAAAAAGAAATCAACGAAATATCTAAATTAGAAAATTTAGAAATAAAAACAAGAACTAGCGTTGCAGCATTCCATGGATACAACTTTCTATTAGCTCGTGAAAATATCACTGATCATTTACCGATTAATCAAAGAGAAAATAAAGTAAGACAAAGATTATTAAAAATTAGAGCTAAAAAAGTAATCACAGCTACGGGCTCTATAGAAAGACCTTTAATATTTGATAATAATGATCGTCCAGGGATACTGTTATCTTCAGCAATTAAAAAATATATTGATTTATATGGTGTGGCTTGTGGTGAAAATAATATTCTTTTTACCAATAACGATACGGCATATGAAACAGCCATGAGCTTAATTCAAAGAGGAATTAAGATTAATGCAATAGTTGATAATAGAGAGCAGATTGATTCTAAAATTTCATACGAAGTTGAGAAAAATAATATTAAAATTTATAAAGGTTATACTGTCGTTGATACTTACGGATATAGAAGAATTAATAAAATATCTATCATGAAACTTTCAAAAGATGGTCAAACAGTTATTGGTGATAAAACAAATTTGAATTGTGATTGTTTAGGTGTATCTGGTGGTTGGACCCCAGCAGTACACTTGTTTACACAATCAGGAGGTAAATTAAAATTTAGAGAAGAAGACCAAGTGTTTATACCTAATGTTTATCCTTCAGATCAAATAAGTATTGGATCTTGTAATGGAGACTTTGGTTTAGAGGAAATAATAAAGAATACCTTATCTTCTATTAAAAAGTTTCTTGATATTGATAATTCTGAATACAAAACTGTTGAAACTATCTCAGGTTTAAATCAATCAAAGAGAAATATTTGGTTATTACCATCTAATAAATCCATAGGGAAAACCAAATCTTTTGTTGATTATCAAAACGATGCAACTGCAAAAGATATTAAATTAGCTCTAAGAGAAGGGTTTAGATCTATAGAACATGTAAAAAGATACACTACTACTGGTATGGGAACTGATCAGGGTAAACTTGGTAATATGCATGCTCTTGGAATTATCTCAGAAACAGCGGGAACTAAAATGGGTGAACACGGAACTACAACTTTCAGACCTCCTTATACACCTCTTACTTTTGGAACTATTGTTGGAAGAAATGTGGGAGAATTTTTTGATATATTTAGACGTACTCCAGTACATGATTGGCATGTTGCCAACAATGCTAAGTTTGAAAACGTTGGTCAATGGAAAAGAGCTTGGTACTATCCAAAGGATAATGAAAATATGCATCTAGCAGTACAAAGAGAAAGTAAAGCTGCTAGAGATTCAGCAGGTATTCTAGATGCATCTACATTAGGAAAGATTGATATTCAAGGTACTGATGCCTCAGAATTTTTAAATCGTGTTTATACAAACGCTTGGTCAAAACTAGCTGTAGGTAAATGTCGTTATGGTTTAATGCTAAATGAAGATGGAATGGTTTATGATGATGGCGTTACAACTAGATTGGGTGAAAATCATTATATTATGACGACTACAACTGGTGGTGCAGCTAACGTGTTAGGAAAACTTGAAGATTATCTTCAGACAGAATGGCCTGAATTAGATGTCTATTTATCATCTGTAACTGACCATTATGCTACAATAAGTGTTTGCGGTCCTAATAGTAAAAAAATTGTCTCGAAAGTTATTCCTGATTTAGATCTTTCTGATGAAAAGTTTCCACATATGTCTTTCAAAAATGCAAAAATAGATAATATTAAATGTCGAGTAATGAGAATTAGTTTTACTGGGGAGCATAGCTATGAAATTAATATCCAAGCAAACTTTGGTAAATCTGTTTGGGAAAAATGTATGGAAGCAGGTAAAGATTTTAATATTACGCCCTATGGAACTGAAACGATGCACTTATTAAGAGCAGAAAAAGGTTTTATAATAGTTGGTCAAGACACTGATGCAACACTAACACCAATTGATTTACAGATGGATTGGATAGTAAGCAAAAAGAAATATGATTTTATCGGAAAAAGATCATTATATAGATCTGATACTATTAGAGAAGATAGAAAACAATTAGTTGGTTTATTGACAGAAAATCCTAAGGAAGTTTTGGAAGAAGGCGCACAGATAGTTGCTGATATAAAAAAATCACCTATTGAAATGCTTGGCCATGTAACCTCAAGTTATTACAGCCCAAATTTAAAAAAGTCGATCGCATTAGGTGTTGTAAAAGGTGGAAAAAACATGTTGGGGCAAAAATTGATCATACCAATGGAAAATAAGAATATTAATGTAACTGTAGCTGATCCAGTTTTTTTAGATAAAGAAGGTGAAAGATTAAATGCTAAATTATAATCATACAATTAAAGAGGAAAAATCATATCAAGGTCTACAAATGAACGAGGTTAAACCTATTATGAAATTGATAGTAAGAGGTAAAAAAAGAGAATTTTTATCAGCTGTTGGTAAATCTTTAAATATGGTTTTGCCTACAAAAGCAAATACTTCCACTCAAAGTGAAAAATTGACTGCTCTATGGTTGAGTCCTGATGAATGGATGATTTTTTCAAATGGCGTTGTTAAAGAAAATACAAATTCTTATGAAACTGAAACACTTTTAAATAAAAACATATCTAAATTAAATTTAGGAGCTGTAGTCGATGTCACAGATCAATTCGTGAGGATTAATCTCAAAGGGGATAAGATATATGATTTGTTTCAAACAGGCTCTCCTTTTAATTTTAATGATTTTAAGGGTAAAATTGGCTCAGTAACCCAAACAATTCTCGCAAAAATAGATGTGATCATTCATAATCAAAATAAAAACGAGGTGAATTTGTTTGTAAGACGCTCATTTTCTGAGCATTTATTCGCATGGATGAATGATAGTGCGTCAAGATTATAGTCACATTTAGATCTCAAATAAGTTAAAAAAAAATATGAAAAAATTATTCTTAGTAGCATTATTTGCTCTTTTACCCTTCTCACTGAACGCAGAGTCTAATCTAGATAAAATTTTGTCTTCTGGAGTACTTAAAGTTGGTACTACTGGAGATTGGGATCCTATGACAGTCAAAGATCCTGCAACCAACAAATATAAAGGTTTCGATATCGATGTAATGAGTCAATTAGCTAAAGATATGGGTGTAAAAATTGAGTTTGTACCTGCAGAATGGAAAACTATTGTTTCAGGAATAACATCTGCAAGATACGATATCTCAACAAGTGTTACAAAAACGCCAAAGAGAGCTGAAGTAGCTGGTTTTACCGATACCTATTACAAATATGCTACAGTGCCACTTGTTCTCAAAAAGAACTTAAAAAAATTTCCAACTTGGGACTCGCTTAATAATTCAAATGTAACAATCGCAACTACTCTTGGTACTTCTCAAGAGGAAAAAGCAAAAGAATTTTTCCCAAAATCAAAATTAAACTCAATTGAAGCACCAGCAAGAGACTTCCAAGAAGTCTTGGCAGGTAGAGCTGATGGTAATATTACAAGTTCAACAGAGGCAAATAAATTGGTCATCAAATATCCTCAGTTAGCAATCGTCCCAGATGGTGGAAAAAATCCAGCATTTTTAGCAATGATGGTACCAAAAGGTGATACTAAGTGGAATGATTATGTCAATAAATGGATTAAAGACAAAAAATCTTCAGGCTTCTTCACCAAGTTATTAGCTAAATATAATCTAAAGAGCTTATAAAAAATTAGTAATTAATTTTTTATTCTTTATAAGTTAAGGAGTGAAAAATCTATTTTTATTAATTCTAATTTTTCCATTAACGTCGTGCCGTAAAAGTGAATTAAACTGGTTAATCTTATCACCAAACAACATTGAGGGGTTAACTAATCTAAAATTTTTATTAAGTGGTTTAACAACTACTATCTATATTAGTATAGTCTCAATCATTATTTCTATTATTCTTGGCCTTTTAGTCGCTATTCCATCACTGGCTAAAAGTAAATTCTTAACCTACCTTAATATTGGCTATGTTGAAATTGTAAGAGCAATTCCTTTGCTAGTTTTAATTTTATGGATTTATTATGGTCTTCCAATCATGACGGGTATAAGTTTTAGCCCATTCGTTTCTGGTATCATAGCGCTGTCAATTAGCGAAAGTGCTTTCCAAGCAGAAATATTTAGAGCAGGAATTAATTCAATAAAAAAATCACAATGGGAAGCTGGAAGCTCTTTAGGATTAAGTTTTTTTAGAAAATTAAGATTAGTAATTCTACCTCAAGCAATAAAGAATATTTTACCAGCTATTGGTAATCAATTTGTATATGTGCTTAAAATGTCCTCTCTTGTATCGATAATTGGTATTGGAGATCTGACTAGAAAAGCAAACGAATTGGTTGTGACGACTTATCGGCCACTTGAAATATATACATTTCTAATTCTAGAATATTTAGTTTTGATATTAATTGTTTCTTATCTTGTTAGAAAATTAGAAAAAAAATTACAAAAAGATTAATTTTTTCTTCTATAGTCCCAAGGATATTCAAAAGTCATTGCCCACATACCTTTTTTATTTTTTTTGGCATAATCCTCATCTGGAATGTATTTTGTTGAATATTTCCTGTAAGCAAAGGCATAACCCTCTCGAACAAGATACTTAGATAGACTTTGATTATTTACAAAACATTCAGCTAAAATTCTCTTATATCTATCTACACCCTCCTTGACACATCTTACTTTATTTTTACCTATCTTATTAATAAGTAATTGTTTTGCTTGAACTCCACATTTGATAACCTCATTATTCTTATTACAAATTTGTTTAATTTCAGGAGTATCAATGCCACTAAAACGAATTTTTTCGTTTTTTAAATGAATGGTATCTCCGTCTATAACCTTTATTTCACTAGATTTTACATCAAGGTATGTGACAAAGAAAAATATTAGACAAATACTAGTAAGTAAAAAGACTTTTATTTTGTTTGAAAACATTATTCAAAAAATACCCAATAAATATTAGAACTGCAATTCCCATAAACCAATTTGTTACTAAAATCGTATAAAAAATATCCTCATAATCCCCTCCTTTAATATTAATTACATACCATAAACTTAAAAATGGAAGAGCTGTTAATCGAAGAATACTTAGATAAAGACTGTACAATGGTTTTTTGACTGCTTGGAATACTGCAGTGGTTATAAAAAAAACAGGATAAATTGGGCCAATTAATGCTGCAACCTTTAAATATATCGAACCATGCTTTATTGCCTCTTGGTTATCAGTAAATAATGATACTAAAAACTCTGCACCCAAAAATATTATTATTCCTGCGCAAATCATAAAAGATGATCCAAACATTAAAGCTTTTCTGTATAATTCTCTCAATCTATCATAATTTTTTGCACCAAAATTTTGTCCCCCAATAGATAACACCGCTGTATTTAATCCAATTACAGGAAGTAAAAAAACTTGTTCAATTCTTAAAGCAGCTCCATAACCAGCAGTAGCTAAGTCTCCAAATTGACCAATGAAGTAAAGGATATTAAACAAACCTACACCAATCAATAACATGCTAAACATTACAGGAATTGTCTGATACAAGAGTTCTCTTAAAAGATCAAATTTTGGAATAAAACACTCTGGCTTAAGATATTTCTTTAATTCACAACAATAAACTTTATATGCTAAATACAAAAGACCAATAAACTGTGCAACTACTGTGGCTATTGCAAGTCCAGCTATACCAAATGCTGGGATAAAACCATAACCAAAAATAAATAATGGATTTAGAACAATATTTAAAAAGAAACTAAAAATTAAAACGTTTCTATAACTTTTTGTATCCCCTTGCGCATTTAGTGTTCCATTTAAAGAAATTTGTATCAAAACAATTATGGTTCCATAAAAAATTACATCTAGATATTTTCTAGTTAATATAATTGCCTCTTGGTCTGATCCCATAAGAGAAAGTAAAAAATCTGAAACATTCAAACCAAAAAAAGTAACTAGTATGGATAAAAAGATTGCAAAAATAATTGATTGAGCAACAAATAATGACGCCTTCTTTTTATTATTAGCCCCAATATTGTTTCCAATTAAAGTATTAGTTCCGGCAGTTAATCCAACACCTATTGCAATAATAGTAAAATAAATTGGAAAAGATTTTGCGATCGCTGCTATTGCTTCAGCAGATATTCTTCCTGCGAACCATGTGTCTACTAGATTGTAAAAGGTTTGAAATAATGAGCCAACACTTGCTGGAATAGTAACTTTTCTCAATAAAAACCATATTGGATCTTTAGTTAATTTGAAAGATTGTGACAAATAAATCCTTAGTTAAATTCTTTTTGAAAATTATATTTTTTTCCTGATAGTTTTGCCTTGTATATCTGACTTTGTCTCATTCTAAAACGAGATTTTTGTTTTTTTGAGAGTTTATCAAAACAATTAGGACAAGTTACACCCTCTTCATACTTTTTAGATTTTTTATCTTTAATCGAGGTTGGTTGTCTACATCCACCACAAATTGAATAGGTTCCTTGTACTAATCCGTGTTTTAAACTTACTCTGTTATCGAATACAAAACACTCGCCTTTCCATAAACTTTTTTTTGGTTTAATTTTTTTTAAGTAATTCAAAATTCCACCCTTTAATTGATAAATATTTTTAAAACCTTTTCTTTCTAAAAATACAGAGGCTTTTTCACACCTAATTCCACCAGTGCAAAACATTGCTATTGGCTGATTTTTTTTTAAATTTTTTAAATATTTCGGGAAATCTCTAAAGTTACTTATATTTGGATTTACTGATTTTTTAAAAGAACCAACTTTATGTTCAAAAGGTTTTCTTGCATCTAATAAAAGAGTTTCTTTTTTTTTAATTAATTTATTCCATTTTGCTGGATCAATATGAGTATTCTTTTTTGTGATCCTATTCGACATTTTAAAATCCATTGGAACAACTTCTCTTTTAATTTTCACTTTAGGTTTATGAAAAGGTTTAAATTTACTTATTGAATTATTGACACTATCAAATTCTTTAATATTCAAAATTTTTTTTAATCTTATAATTGTGGTTTTAATATCTTTATTCATTCCAGAAATAGATCCATTCAAACCCTCTTTGGATATGATAATTGATCCATTTATATTTTTATCAGTTAAAAGATTACTCAATATTTTTTGATTTTTTTTTAAATCATTTATTTTTTGAAATTTATAAAAACCAAATACAGTGAACATTAAATCTTCCTACAAACAGTCATTCCATCACCAAAAGGCACCATGACCTTTTCAATTCTTGTATCCTTAGAGATAAAATCATTCAAATCTCTAATACTTTTTGTAATTTTGTCATTTATATCTTTGTTAACAACTTCCCCATGCCATAATACATTATCGATTATCACTAAACCCTCTTTATTCAATAAATCTAAAGAAATTTCATAATATTTTTTATAATTCATTTTATCTGCATCAATAAAAACTAAGTCAAATTTTTTATTTCTTATACTCATTAAAGTTTCTAATGCTGGTTTAATCATTGTTTTAATCTTATGATCTTGATTGGCCTTTTTAAAAAAGCTTTGTGCAACTTTAGTTGTTTCCACATTTTTATCTAATGCAATTATACTGCCTTCATCTGGTAAGGCTAATGCCATGGATAATGTACTTAAACCTGTAAAAGTTCCAATCTCTAGGACTTTTTTAATTTTAGAAACTTTAATAATCAGATGTAGAAATTGACATTGAGAAATAGATATTTGCATTCTTTTTGAATCACCAAGTGATAGGTTGTAATCTATTATTTCTTTTTGAATTGGATGTAATTTCAAACCATTTTTTAGAATATAATCTTGTAAATGTTTTGTGATATTAAGGTCTGAACCCATAACCTTATAATTTTTTCTTTAGTATCTCATTTATTAATTGAGGGTTAGCTTTTCCACCTGATGCCTTCATTGCTTGACCAACAAAAAAACCAAATAATTTTTCTTTACCTTGTTTATATTCAATGGCTTTTTCTCTATTGTCATTAATTATTTTGTCAATTAATGCCTCTAAAGCTTTTGGATCACTTTGTTGTTTTAATCCTTTTTCCTCCACAATTTTTTGAGGATCTTTATCACCATCTATCATCAATTCAAAAACAGTTTTTGCTATCTTTCCTGAGATAGTTCCATTCTTAATAAGATTTATCAAAATAGCAAAATTCTTTGCACTCACTGGACTTTGAGAAATTTCTAAACTTTTGCTATTTAAAACAGCAAATAGTTCTCCTGTAATCCAATTGACTGCTAACTTAATATCTTTGTTTTTACCCATTTTAGCTACAACCTCTTCAAAGTATTTTGCAGTATCAATATCAGACACTAAAATATTGGCTTCATAAGAAGACAATTTAAACTCTTCAATAAATCTTTTCTTTTTATCATCTGGAAGTTCTGGAATATCACTTTTAAGTTTTTCAATAAATTTTTCCGAAATCTCCAAAGGTAATAAATCAGGGTCCGGAAAATATCTATAATCATGAGCGTCTTCTTTTGATCTCATTGATCTTGTCTCATTTTTCTTCGTATCAAAAAGTCTTGTTTCTTGATCAATAGTTTTGCCCTCTTCTATTAAATCAACTTGCCTATTAGCCTCATATTCTATCGCCATTTGCATAAACTTAATTGAATTAACATTTTTAATTTCACATCGAGTGCCAAATTCTTTTGAGCCTTTTGGTCTTACAGAAACATTAACATCAGCTCTTAAAGAGCCCTCTTGCATATTTCCGTCACAGGTTCCTAGGTATCTCATTATAGATCTTAATTTTTTAATATAAGCATTAACCTCGTCTGGGGATCTTAGATCAGGCTTGCTCACTATTTCCATTAAAGCTACCCCTGATCTGTTTAAATCAACAAAGGTATTTTGTGGGTCAAGATCATGTATACTTTTTCCAGCATCTTGTTCTAGATGTAATCTTTCTATACCAACTTCTTTTTGACCATTAGGCATATCCAAAATAACTTTACCCTCACCTACTATAGGATCTTTAAATTGTGATATTTGATATCCTTGAGGTAAATCAGCATAAAAATAATTTTTTCTATCAAATACTGAACGTTTATTAATTTTTGCGTTAAGGCCAATGCCAGTTTTAATTGCTTGTTTGACACAAAATTCATTTATTACTGGTAACATTCCTGGAAATGCAGCATCAACTAAACTAACCTGTGTATTAGGTTCTGCTCCAAATTTGGTTGCTGAAGTAGAAAATAACTTAGACTCAGATAAAACTTGAGCATGAACTTCTAAACCAATTACTACCTCATACTGATTATCTTTTCGATTGATCAAATATTCTGAATCTTTTTTACTCATTTTATCCACCAATCAGTAATTTTGTTTTTAAAGTTGATCTTTTCTTCCATAGCATAAGCTATATTTAATATATTTTGTTCATCAAAAGCTTTACCAATAATTTGTAAGCCTAAAGGATAACCTTTTGAGTCATGTCCAGCAGGTATTGAGATACCTGGAAGTCCAGCTAAGTTAACAGGAACTGTAAATATATCATTAAGATACATTGAAACTGGATCATTTGTTTTTTCCCCTATTTTAAATGCTGAACTAGGTGTCGATGGGGTTAAAATTGCATCGACTTTTTTATAAGCCTCATCAAAATCATTTTTAATAAGTTTCCTTACCTTTTGAGCTTTAAGATAATATGCATCGTAGTAACCAGAAGATAAAACATAAGTTCCAATCATAATTCTTCTTTGAACCTCAGCTCCAAAACCCTCTGACCTAGTTTTTTCGTACATATCAATTAAATTTTCACCTTTAGCTCTAAATCCATACTTAACACCATCATATCTTGCTAAGTTTGATGATGCCTCTGCTGGAGCAACTATATAATATGTTGGTAAGGCATAACTTGTATTTGGAAGAGAAATATCAATCGTTTCAGCGCCACAATCTTTAATATATTGAATACCTTTTTGCCAAAGATCTTCAATTTCTTTTGGCATACCATCAACTCTATATTCTTTTGGTATTCCAATTTTTTTTCCTTTTATGTTGTTAGTAAGTTCCTTACCGTAATGATTTCTTTTGAAATCTATTGAAGTAGAGTCTTTAGGATCATAGGAACTAATCACTTCATGTAATAAAGCACAATCCTTAACATTTTGTGCCATTGGTCCTGCTTGATCCAATGATGAGGCAAAAGCAACTATTCCATATCTTGAACAACTTCCGTATGTAGGTTTCAATCCAACAATTCCAGTGAAAGAAGCTGGTTGTCTAATTGATCCACCAGTATCGGTACCAATTGTAACAGGTGTTAATTGTCCAGCTACAGCTGAGGCTGAACCACCAGATGATCCACCTGGAACTAAATTCTTATCAATAGGACTTTGAACATTACCAAAAAAACTTGTTTCATTTGATGAGCCCATTGCAAACTCATCACAGTTTAGCTTACCTAGAAGTATTGCGCCTTCATTCCAAATATTTTCAGTTACTGTAGACTCATAAGTTGGTATAAAGTTATTTAAAATCTTACTACCAGCAGTTGTTTTAATATTTTTCGTGCAAAATAAATCCTTAACTGCCATTGGAATACCAGGCAATTTAAAATCAAAATTAGGTTTTTGATCAAATTTTTTTGCTTTATCCAAAGCTGATGTAAAGTCATTTGTAATATAAGCATTCAATTTCTCAGATTTTTCAGATCTATCAATAAATGCTTTGGTTACATCTGTTGAAGAAAGTTTTTTATTTTTAATATTTTCAACCAGTTCTGTAAGGGATTGTTTTGTAATATCTGACATTATTCAATAACCTTAGGTACTACAAAATAGTCCTCATTATCCTGAGGAGAATTTTTAATAATTTGTTCTCGTATATTTTTACTTTTTACTTCATCAGATCTTAATTTTAAGGTTGTTTCTGCAATAGAAGTTAATGGTTCTATATTATCAGTTTTTAATTCATTAAGTTTTTCAATAAAATCAAAAATAGAATTTAAATCACCAGCTAATTTTTCAGCTCTTTGCTCGTCAACTGAAATTCTTGCCAATTTAGATATATGTTTTATTGTTTTAAGATCTATACTCATATGCTATTTAAATATGACGCAAAGTATCACTTAAGTTTAAAATATACAATATGATCACTTTAGAGGAATTTAAAAAAAAACACTCAGATAAGTGTAGATTGATAGGTTTAGACCTTGGATCCAAAAGAATTGGTGTGTCAATCTGTGATGACAAACAATTAATAGCCACCCCGTTAAAAACAATAAATAGGAATTCACTTAAAGATCTTGTTGAAGAGCTCAGATTAATAATTAATGAAAATGATATAAAAGGAGTCATTGTTGGAAATCCTTTAAATATGGATGGATCCTCAGGTAGGTCAGCTCAATCTGTAAAAGATACAACTGAAAATATTGAAAAAAACTTGAATATTCCAATTTGTCTCTGGGATGAGAGACTCTCAACTGTTGGTGCCTTTAATCTTTCTAGCCAATTAGATATTAATGTGAGTAAAAGAGAAAAAAAGATCGACGAAAACGCTGCTGCTTTTATATTACAAGGAGCTTTAGATTTTTTGAATAATTAATACTTGCTATTATAGAGGTTTATAGTTATAGAGTTGGTTTTAATGGCAATTAAAACAAATCAGGCTATTAAAATTTCTCAAAAACACCTGTTAGGAATTCAAGATTTATCAATTAATGATGTTAACTTAATACTTGATGAAGCAAATTCATTTATTAAAGTAAATCAAAGTAAAAATAAGAAAGTTGATGTTTTAAGAGGTAAAACTCAAATTAATTTATTTTTTGAACCTTCCACTAGAACTCAAAGCTCTTTTGAATTAGCCGGTAAAAGACTTGGGGCTGATGTTATGTCAATGAATATTAGCAACTCAGCAATTAAAAAAGGTGAAACGTTAATAGATACAGCAATGACGCTAAATGCTATGCATCCTGATATTATCGTAATTAGACATCAAGATTCTGGAGCATGTAATCTACTTTCACAAAAAGTAAACTGTGCAGTTCTTAATGCTGGTGATGGAAGAAGAGAGCACCCTACTCAAGCTTTGTTAGATGCATTAACGATTATTACTCGTAAAAAAAAAATACAAGGATTAAAAATAGCAATCTGTGGAGATATACTTCATTCAAGAGTTGCTAGATCAAATATTTATTTACTTAGTATGTTAGGAGCAGAGGTAAACATTGTTGCTCCAACAAATCTCATGCCAAAAGAAATTGAAAAATTTGGTGTGAATACTTTTACAGATATGAAAAAAGGATTGAAAGATTGTGATATTGTTATGATGTTGAGATTGCAAAATGAACGAATGACGAGTTCATATCTTTCATCTAATAGAGAATATTACGAATATTATGGATTAACTCCTGATAAATTAGAACATGCCAAATCTGATGCTTTAATTATGCATCCTGGTCCAATGAACAGAGGTATAGAAATAGATACAATGTTAGCAGATGATATCAATAAAAGTGTGATTAAAGAGCAAGTTGAATTAGGTGTCGCAGTAAGGATGGCTTGTCTTAAAATATTTTGTACATAATGAAAAAACAATATTTTATAAACGCAAATATAATTGATCCTTATAACTCCATAAATGAGAATGGGGGTCTGATAATAAGTGAAGATGGAAAAATTGAAGCTATAGGAAAAAAAGTAAATATCAATAATTTACCGAGTAGAGAGAAACCAATTGATTTAAAAGGTAAGTATATTTTCCCTGGATTAGTCGATATGCGAGTTTTTGTTGGTGAACCGGGCTATGAGTATAAAGAAAATTTTAGGACTCTGAGTAACGCGGCACTTTCAGGTGGCGTCACTTCCGTCGTAACAATGCCTAATACAGATCCTGTCATTGATAACGTGTCCATAGTTGATTTTCTAAAAAGAAGAGGAAGAGATAAATCAAAGATAAATATTTTTCCATGTGCCTCCTTAACAAAAAATACTGAGGGTACAAATATGACTGAATTTGGTTTGTTACAAAATAAAGGAATAATTGCATTCACAGATGGCGTTAAAACAATTCAAAACCCAAGATTGATGTCTAGAATAATGAACTCTGCTAAAGATTTGGGTAGTTTAATAATGCAACACGCTGAAGATTATGAGCTAGCAAAAAATGGTATGATTAACTCTGGAATAATTGCTTCAAAATTAGGTCTATCTGGTATACCTGAGATCGCTGAGCGTATTCTGATCGAGAGAGATTTAACATTACTGGAAAAGGTTAAATGCAGATATCATATCTCTCAATTGTCATCACAAAAGTCTGTCGAAGTAATTAAATCAAGAAAGGAAATAGTAAAATTCACATGTGGTGTTTCGATTAATAACTTATCTTTAAATGAAAACGACATAGGAGATTTCAAAACATTTTTGAAATTGTCTCCACCATTAAGGAGAGAAGAAGATAGACTAGCTTTAGTACAGGGTTTAAAGGATGATTTAATTGATGTAATAGTTTCAGATCACAAACCTGAAGATGAAGAATCAAAAAGATTAACCTTTGCTCAAGCGGCAACTGGTGCGTCAGGGATAGAAACTTTGCTGTCTCTAAGTTTAGAATTATATCATAATGGATCACTCAAATTAGAGACAATAATAAAAGCATTAACATCAAACCCTGCTAAAATATTAAAAATAAATAAAGGGAACCTATCTATTGGTAATGATGCAGATCTTTGTATAGTAGATATAGATAAACCATGGATTGTAAAAAAAGATAAACTTATCTCAAAGTCAAAAAATACATCTATCGAAGATAAAAAGCTTCAAGGCAAAGTTACAAATACATTTGTAAACGGTAAAGAATTATTTAAGTTATAGCATGGATATTTTAATCATAGGTATAATTTCATATTTGATGGGTTCGATTCCGTTTGGATTGATACTAACAAAAATTTTTTTGAAAAAAGATATAAGAGATATTGGATCTGGAAATATCGGAGCCACAAATGTACTTAGAGCTGGTAACAAGACAGTTGGTTACATCACGTTATTTCTTGATATTTTAAAAGCTATTATACCTGTAATATTTGTTAAAATTTATTACACAGATTATTTATATTTGGCATCATTATGTGCATTTATAGGTCATGTGTTTCCTGTATGGCTTAAATTTAAAGGAGGAAAAGGCGTTGCAACATATGTTGGTATTCTATTTGCTATAAATATTTATTTCGGAATTATTTTTGCTTTATCTTGGTTTATAATTTTTGCTATATCAAAATTTTCATCTTTATCTTCATTAATTGCTTCTGTATCAGTTCCTGTTTATTTACTGGTCACGGGTCAATTCAAAGATATATTTTTTTTTATAATCATGTTTGTGTTAATATTTTTTACCCATCGAGAAAATATTAAAAGATTGAAAAATAAAGAAGAAACTAAGACAAAAATTTATTAATTTGACTATCTAACTCTTTTAGGTAGTTTGTCATTTATGAACTTGGTCATTGTAGAAAGTCCAGCTAAAGCCAAAACTATCAATAAATATTTAGGTGATAATTATAAAGTATTAGCTAGTTATGGGCATATTAGAGATTTACCCTCTAAAAATGGTTCAGTTGATCCAGATAAAGATTTTAAGATGGAATGGGAAATTGATAGCTTTTCAAAAAAATATCTTAAAGAAATTACTGATGCAGCCAAAGATTCTTCAAAAATTATATTAGCTACCGATCCTGATCGTGAAGGAGAAGCAATAGCTTGGCATGTAAAAGAGTATCTAAATGAAAAAAAACTTCTTAAAGATAAAGAAATAGAAAGAGTTGTTTTTAACGAGATTACAAAAAAAGCAGTAATTCATGGCATTGAAAATCCAAGACAAATTGAACCGCTTTTAGTTGATGCCTACATGGCTCGAAGAGCTTTAGATTACTTGGTTGGCTTTAATATTTCACCAATATTATGGACAAAACTACCAGGCTCTAAATCTGCGGGAAGAGTTCAATCAGTAGCTTTAAAATTGATAACTGAAAGAGAGCATGAAATTGAGTCCTTTAAGCCAGAAGAATTTTGGACTTTAAGTATCAAATTTAAAGATGAAAAAAATCAAAATATCCTTGCAAGTATTAGTCAACTAGATAACAACAAAATTGAAAAATTCTCTTTTAAAAATAAAGATGAGATAAATAAAGCTATATCAAGTATCAATCAAAAAAAATTTAGTATTACTGATATATCAAGTAAAGTGGTAAATCGTAATCCATCAGGACCATTTACTACATCAACTCTTCAACAATCAGCTTCAAGTCGATTAGGGTTTGGTGCATCAAGAACTATGCAAATTGCTCAAAAACTTTACCAAGGAGTCGAAATAGAAGGAGAAACAATAGGTTTGATAACATATATGAGAACAGATGGCACTAATTTATCAAAAGATGCTATTGTGGCTTTTAGAGATTATATCAAAAAAGAAATCGGTAATGAATATTTGCCTGAAAGTGCCTTAAATTATTCTGGTAAAAAGGCAAAAAATGCACAAGAAGCACATGAAGCAATAAGACCCACAGATGTTATCAGAACTCCCCAAAGTGTAAAAAAGTATCTAAGCACAGATCAAAATAAACTTTATGATTTAATATGGAGTAGAGCTTTATCTTCTCAAATGCAATCTGCTAAATTTGATAGAAATACTATAACCATTACATCAAATAATAATGATACAGTATGCAAAGCAAGTGGATCAGTTCTCATATTTGATGGATTTTTAAAGATATATAATAATCAAGTTAAGGGTGATGATGAAAACATTCTTCCCTCTGTGTCTAAAGGACTTGTAAATCTTGAGTCCTTAATAGATGAACAACATTTTACACAACCCCCACCAAGATATTCTGAGGCTAGCTTGGTAAAAAAACTAGAGGAATTAGGAATTGGAAGACCATCTACTTACGCAAGTATAATTTCTACAATAGCAAATAGAGGTTACGCAGAGATATTGAATAAAAGATTTTTTCCTACAGATAGAGGAAAACTTATTTCAGCTTTTCTAGAAAAACTGTTCTCAAAATATGTGGATTATAACTTTACTGCTGGTTTAGAGGATCAATTAGACGAGATTACAACTGGTAAAGAAAGCTGGATAAAAGTTTTGGAACTGTTCTGGAAAGACTTCAATAACAATGTGTCTGAAGTAAAGGAAAAAAGAACAAGAGAGGTCTTAGATCTTTTAAATGATAGTTTAGGAGATTTGGTTTTCGATAAGGATGATAAAGGAAATATTGTAAGAAAGTGTCAATTATGTAATTCAGGGACACTTAGCTTAAAAAATAGCTTTAGAGGCGGTGCATTTATTGGTTGTTCAAATTACCCTGAATGTAAATTTACAAGACCTTTATCTAAAGCCAAAGCAGCAGCCCAAGCTCAGTTAGCTGAACCAAAATTTATTGGAAAACACCAAAACGGTAAAGATATTTATCTTAAAAACGGAAGATTCGGTCCTTATCTTCAATATGAAAAAATTCCTGAGGATATAGAAATTGAAAAAACATCTAAGAAAAAAAGGAAAATAAAAAAACTTAAATCTGATGTAAATGAACTTTTGAAAAATGTATCTATCCCAAAAGGTTTGGCGTTAGAAAGTATTGATCTAGAAAAAGCACAATTTTTATGCTCACTACCAAAATCTTTAGGAATAAATCCTGATAATCAAAAAGAAATTACTTTAAATACTGGAAGATTTGGTCCTTACTTAAAATGTGAAAATAAATCGGCTCGAATAGAAAATATTGAAGAAATTTTTTCTATTGGTTTAAATAGAGCAATAACATTAATTGCTGAGGCTAAACCAGGAAGAATGTCTTCCTCTATGATCAAAGATTTAGGTGAACACCCTGAGGATAAGAAACCAGTTAGAATTATGAAGGGACAATACGGACCATATATCAAGTATAAATCTCTAAATGCAACAATACCTGAGGAAAAGGATCCAACAGAACTTACAATGGAAGAAGCATTAATATTGATTGAGAAAAGAAAAGAATACGATAAAACAAAAAAGAAAAAAAAAAAGAAATGAATTATCAAAAAAATTTAGAAAAACTTGGATTAAAACTTCCTGATGCTAAAGCACCTGTTGGAAATTATGTTGCAACTAAAATAACAGGAAAGATGTTATTTGTGTCAGGACAAATTTCAATCAATGAAAAAGGTGAGCTAATAAAAGGAAAGGTTGGTAAAGATTTAGATGTCGACACAGGATATGATGCAGCAAAAAGATGCGCTTTAAGTATTATTTCTCAAATAATGAAAGCATGCGACAATGATCTTACAAAGATTAAATCTTGTATTAAACTAACAGGTTTTGTTAATTCTACTGATAATTTTCAGGATCAACCTAAAGTAATAAATGGTGCATCTGATTTAATCGCATCTGTTTTTGGAGATTCAGGAATGCATACAAGAGCAGCTGTAAGTGTTAATAGTCTTCCCTTGGGTGTTGCTGTTGAAGTTGATGCGATATTTGAGCTAAATTAAAATTTATCTCCCAATACTATAATATTTGAAACCTTGATTTTTAATTTTCATTGGAGAATATATGTTTCTCATATCATAAATAATAAATTTTTTACCCTTTACTAAACTTTTAAAATTGATTGATTTAAAATCATTCCATTCTGTATGAATAATCACAAGATCTGAACCCCTAACAGACTCTTTAATATTATCAATATAAAAAACATTTTTGATATTTGAAAGCTCTTTTTTAAGGCCCGTCGGATCAAAATAATTTATTTTAGCACCTTTTTTTGAGAGCGCAGGTATCATTTTTAAACTAGAAGAGTCTCTCATATCGTCTGTATTAGCCTTAAATGTGACACCCAAAAAAGTTATTTTTTTATTTTTAATTTTGTTATTCAAAATTTTATAGACTTTATTAAGTAAAAAATTAGATCTATTTTCATTTGATTTTATAACTGATTTTATTACAGAAAGATTTATTTTAAACTTGTCTGCAGTAGCAATTATAGCTTTAGTATCTTTTGGAAAACATGATCCACCATAAGCAGGTCCTGCTCTTAAAAAACGACTCCCTATTCTTTTGTCTAGACCCATTCCAATTGAAATATCTTCAACATTTATACCTGTTTTTTCACACAAATTTGCGATTTCATTAATGAATGTAATTTTCGTAGCCAAAAATGCATTGGATGCATATTTGATTAATTCTGCAGCTCTTCTTGATGTATGAATATATTGAGCTCCTTTAGAAATTAAAGGTGTATATAAATTATTCATTGCTCGGTTAGATTTTTTATCATTTGACCCAACAACTATTCTATCAGGAAAAATAAAATCTCGGATAGCTTCACCTTCTCTTAAAAATTCTGGATTTGATACAACAGAAAATTTATTCTTATTACTCTTTTTTTTTAGTAAAATTTTTTCAATTTCATCACCAGTTGTCACAGGTACCGTTGACTTAGTAACTATTATCTTAAATTTATTTATAGATAAACTTATCTCTTTTGACACTTGAAAAATTTGACTCAGATCTGCACTACTACCTCCCTTTTTTGTTGGTGTTCCAACACAAATAAAAATTATATCAGAGTCTTTTATTGATTTTCCTAAATCTGATGAAAATTTTAATCTTTTATTTTTATAATTTTTATTTACTAATTCAGTAAGTCCAGGCTCATAAATAGGAATTTTTCCTTTAGAAAGTAAATCTATTTTTTTTGTGTCTTTATCAACACAAATGACATTATTGCCTAGATCAGCAAAACACACACCGCTAACTAAACCAACGTAACCTGTTCCTATCATACAAAGTTTCATGATTTTGCGATTTCTAATGTTGATTTGATATAGCCATCCATACTTCCACAATCCAAATATTTCCCAGTAAAATTATGAGCAATAAATTTTTCATTGTTTTGTATCAATGATTGTATAGCATCAGTAATATGAATTTCGCCACCTTTACCTGGTTTTTGATTTAATAATTTAGAAAATATTTTTTTTGGAAGAATATATCGTCCTATTACAGCTTTATTTGATGGTGCTGTTGAGATTGAGGGTTTTTCGATAACATCATTTATAACATAATTATTTTTGTTTATTTTTTTTCCTAATTTATAAATTCCCCATCTTGAGACAGTTTTTTTTGGGACATTAATACTCGCCATTACAGATGATTTATAGCGATTATGTATATTAATCATCGACTTCGAACAATTTTTTTTTATTATTAGATCATCTGGTAATAACATTAGAAAAAAATCATCTGTGATAAATTTTTTTGTTTTTAATACTGCATCGCCTGTTCCCAGAGGTTTATTTTGATAAACAAATTTAATCATCTTTTTATATTTTAAAATTTTCTTATATTCTTTAATAACTCTAGGATCTTTTTTCTTTTTTATTATCTTTTTATAAAAGCTATCCTTGTAAAAATAATCTTTTATCATTCGTTTTTTTTTTGAAATTATAAAAACTATTTTTTTAATACCAGCATCTACACATTCATCTAAAATATACTCAATTCCTGGTTTTCCATTAATAGGAAGAAGTTCTTTAGCAAATATACTGGTTAAAGGTAATAACCTTGTACCTAGACCAGCTAATGGAATTATCGCTTGTTTAATCATTTAAATGTTTTACTTATTAAAGTGTTTTATACAAATGAAAACTTTATTAAACAATATTGATTTAAATGAGGCATTATTTGGCAATTCAAATATTGGATTTGTGCCTACTATGGGTAGCCTTCATCAAGGTCATATCTCATTAATTAAGAAATCTCAAAAACTTTCCAATAAAACCATTGTAAGTATATTCATAAATCCTAAACAATTTAATAACAAAGAAGACTACAAAAAATATCCTAGAAATATAAAAAAAGATCTAAAAATTTTAAAAAGACTAAAAGTGGATTTTGTTTATTTACCTAAAATCAAAGATATTTACAAAACCAAAAACAAAATAAAAATTAAACTAAATAAACAAGAGAAAATACTATGTGCCAAGTATAGAAAAGGTCATTTTGAAGGGGTGATTGATGTAATGACTCGTTTAACAAAAATAGTGAATCCATCAAAAATATTCATGG
>CACIKE010000011.1 GCA_902587155.1 uncultured Pelagibacteraceae bacterium
AGAATATTAACATTGCAAAATCTATAGGAAGAAAAATTTCTACTAAATATTATTTAACAGAATACTCCCGGGATGTAGTAGGAGTAGAGGTCTGTTCAGCAATTAAAAATATATATTCAATGATCATTGGAGCTGGTCAAAGTCTTAACTCTTCATCTAATTTATTTCAAAAAGCGGTTTTTGAAATGAGATATTTAAATAGATATTTTAAAGGTAAAGATGAAACAATCCTTGGGCTCGCTGGAGTGGGTGACCTTTACGTTAGTGCTGCTGGTGGAAGAAATAGTAAAATGGGTAGTTTTTTAGGTAAAGGATTCACATTTAAAACTGCAAAAAAAAGATTCATGCCTAAAGAAACTGTTGAAGGTGAAGAGCTTGCAAGAGAGATCACACCATTTATTTTAAAAAAAATTGATAAGAAAAAAATCCCACTAATGATTAATTTACTTAAGACAATTAAAGAAAATAAAAAACTTAAGATAAAAGTTTAAAATAGACCTTCTATATCACCATCTTTATTTAGCTTAATAGAGTCAGCTGCTGGTACTCTTGGAAGTCCGGGCATTGTCATGATTGCTCCACAAACAACAACAATAAACTCCGCACCAGATGATAGCCTAACCTCTCTAATTGGTAATGAATGACCAGTCGGAGCACCCTTCAGACTTGGATCTGTTGAAAAACTATATTGAGTTTTTGCAACACATATAGGTAATTCACTATAACCAGCTTCTTCAAAGTTTTTTAGTTGATCTCTGATTTTAGTATCAGCAATAACTTCATTAGCTCTATAAATCTCTTTTGCAATGGTTTCTATCTTTTTGAAAAGTGGAGTTTTACTTTCATATAAAAATTTAAATTTAGCTTCATTCTTTTCACATAAATCTGTTACGTGTTTAGCTAAATCCTTTGTTCCTTCACCACCATCAGCCCAATGTTTACAAATACTAGCATTAACCCCTAGCTTTTTACAAAATTCTACTAAAGCATTCACTTCTTTATCAGTGTCTTTTATAAAATGATTTATAGCTACTGCTACAGGTAAACCAAACTTTTTCACATTTTCAATATGTCTTTCAAGATTTATTAATCCTTTTTTTAGTGCATCTACATTCTCATTCTTTAAATCATCTTTTGCAACACCACCATGCATCTTCAAAGCTCTAACAGTTGCTACTATAACAACGCAACTTGGTTTTAAATTTGATTTCCTACATTTGATATCTAAAAATTTTTCAGCTCCTAAATCTGCACCAAAACCAGCCTCAGTTACAACATAATCAGCAAGTTTTAATCCAGCTTTAGTTGCAATTACAGAATTACATCCATGTGCAATATT
Organism: uncultured Pelagibacteraceae bacterium; assembly: GCA_902587155.1. Taxonomy (GTDB): domain Bacteria; phylum Pseudomonadota; class Alphaproteobacteria; order Pelagibacterales; family Pelagibacteraceae; genus Pelagibacter. The sequence goes on from CACIKE010000011.1 coordinate 1,340, forward strand.
TGCAAATGGCCCACCATGAATTATCGCAGGATTATTTTCCAGTGTTTGTGTAATATTTGGTCTGATTGCCTCTTTTAACAAAACAGTCATTGGTCCATGTGCATTTAAATCTTTAGCGTAGATTGGTTTTTTTTCTCGAGTGTATGCTACTGTAATATTTCCGATTCTTTTTTCTAAATCCTCAAGATTATTAGCAAGACAAAAGATAGCCATTATCTCAGAAGCAACCGTGATATCAAAACCATCTTCTCTTGGAAAACCATTAGCAACACCGCCAAGATTAATATTAATTGATCTTAAAGCCCTGTCGTTCATATCCATAACTCTTTTCCAAACAATTCTTCTGACATCTATGTTTAATTTATTTCCCCAGTAGATATGATTATCAATTAAAGCAGATAAAAGATTATGTGCTGATGTTATTGCGTGAAAATCTCCAGTAAAGTGAAGATTAATTTGCTCCATTGGGACTACTTGAGCATATCCTCCTCCTGCAGCACCACCTTTCATACCAAAGGACGGACCTAGACTTGGTTCCCTTAAACATACAATGGATTTTTTTCCAATTTTATTTAGTCCATCGTTTAATCCAACGGAAGTGGTTGTTTTACCTTCTCCAGCAGGAGTTGGAGTTATTGCCGTAACTAAAATCAATTTACCATCTGGCTTATCTTTTAATGTATTTAAGTATTCCAAGTTTATTTTTGCAATATGTCTGCCCATCGGGCTAAAAGCTGAACTTTCGTCTTGAACATTTACTTTCGCTAAGATTTCCTTTATTGGAAGCATTTTTGCTTCACGAGCAATTTGAATATCTGATTTTATGTCGCTCATTGAATTTTATAAAAAATAATAAAAAACTGGTCGATTAGTATCTCTTTTTAAAGCCTTTGGAAATATCTAAAAATTATATATAAAAAAAATATGAACTATTTATACTCATTATTATAAAATTTAGTCATGCAAAAATATTCAGTTTTTAGTCTTGTTAAAAATGCCCTTTCAAATCACGAAAATTGGGACTTAGCTTGGAAAGATCCAACTCCCAAGAAAGAGTATGATGTTGTTATTATTGGTGGTGGCGGACATGGTTTAGCAACAGCATATTATCTAGCTAAAGAACATAATATTACCAATGTCGCTATAATCGAAAAAGGTTGGATTGGTGGAGGCAATGTTGGTCGAAACACTACAATAATTAGATCAAATTATATGCATGATGACAATGCATTATTCAGTGAATTTGGAATGGATCTTTGGAGAAGAATGAGTCAAGATTTGAATTACAATGTGATGTTTTCTCCAAGAGGAATAATAAATCTTGCTCACTCAGATGCACAAATGAATACTTATGCTCGAAGAGGAAATTCAATGAGATTAAATGGTATCGATGCAGTTCTCTTAAATAGGGAAGAAGTAAGAGAAATTATTCCTATGGCTGATTTTTCTGAGAATGTACGATTTCCAATCTTTGGAGGATTAATGCAACCTAGCGCGGGAACAGCTAGACACGACGCTGTAGCTTGGGGTTATGCACGTCAGGCAGACGATATGGGTGTAGACATAATTCAAAATTGTGAAGTAATTGGATTTGATGTGTCTGCAGGAAAAATTAATGGAGTGAGAACTTCTCGTGGAGATATTAAAGCAAAAAAAATTGGATTATGTGTTGCAGGTAGTACAAATATTTTAGCTGAAAAACTAAATATGACATTACCAATTGAGACTCATTTACTACAAGCATGTGTATCTGAGCCAGTAAAACCAGTTTTAGATAAAGTAGTTACTTTTGGTGCTGGACATTTTTATATAAGCCAGTCTGACAAAGGTGAAATGGTTATGGGTGGTGATCTTGATGGCTACAATAGTTATGCACAAAGAGGTAATCTTCCAACTCTTCAACATGTTCTAACCGAAGGAATTGCAATGATGCCTTTCCTAAGTAAATTGAAAATGCTTAGAACTTGGGGTGGAATAATGGATATGTCTATGGACGGCTCACCAATAATAGACAAAACTCATATTGAAGGTTTGTATTTAAATTGTGGTTGGTGTTATGGTGGATTCAAAGCAACACCTGCATCTGGTTGGACATTTGCACATACAATCGCACAAAATAGAGTTCATGAATTAAATGCAGGCTACAGTTTAAATAGATTTAATACTGGTCACTTACTCGATGAAAAGGGACTTGGTACCAAAACCTGGATTTCGTAAATGCTCCATATTAAATGTCCACACTGTGGATTGAGATCACAGAATGAATTTTCATATGGAGGCGATGCAACTGTTAAACGTCCAGAATTAGGAAAAGAAATATCTGATCAAGATTGGGATAATTTTGTTTATAATAGGAAAAGCCTAAGGGGTAAGCATTGGGAGTTATGGCAGCATTTATCAGGTTGCAGACAATGGATAAAAGTTCAGAGAGATACAGCTACTCATGAAATTTTTAAAACTCTAAAAGCAAACGAAGAAATTTCATAATGACGCAAAGTTTTAGACTAGAAAGTGGTGGATTAATAGATAGAGATAAAAAAATTTCTTTTAAATTCAACGGTAAAAATTATTTTGGTTATGAGGGCGATACTCTTGCTTCTGCATTAATTGCAAATGGAGTTCATCTTATTGGAAGAAGCTTCAAATATCATAGACCCAGAGGTTTCTTTGGGGCCGGAGTTGATGAGCCGTATGCTATAGTTCAATTATATAGAAATGGTGAAACAGAACCGAATATAAAAGCTACTGAGCAGGAACTTTTTGAGGGTTTAGAAGCAAAAAGTGTAAATTGTTGGCCAAGTGTGAATTTTGACGTGGGAGCTATAAATAATTTTTTAAAAATATTTCTCCCAGCTGGTTTTTATTACAAGACTTTTATGTGGCCAAAAAGTTTTTGGTATAAAATTTATGAGCCATTTATCAGAAGAGCTGCTGGTTTGGGTACAGCATCTATAAAACATGACAAAGAAAGATATGAACATAAATATGAATATTGTGATTTGTTAATCACAGGCTCAGGTCCCTCGGGGTTAGCCAGCGCTTATTCAGCTGCAAAAAATGGTGCAAAAGTTATTCTGGCTGAGGACAAATCACGATTTGGAGGAACATTGTTAACTAGTGAAGTAAATATAGGGAATCAATCAGGTAAAGAGTGGGCAGATAGTATCATTTCAGAACTTAAAGAAATGCCTAATGTAACTGTAAAAAACAGATCTCAAGTTTTTGGTTATTACGATCATAACATGCTGGTGATGTCTGAGAGAATAAGTGATCATTTACCAAAAACAAAAAAATTTCATCCAAAGCAGAGACTTTGGTATATTAGAGCAAAAGAAGTTTTAATCTCATCTGGATCAATAGAGAGACCCATTGTGTTTGGTAACAATGATACTCCAGGCGTAATGTTGTCTTCAGCTGCTAAGGAATACTTGAAAGTGTATGGAGTATTAGTTGGAAAAAAACCGCTTGTTTTTACAAATAATGACAGTGGTTATGAAACAGCAATTGAATTTAAAAAGAATGGTATTGATCCAATAATTTTAGATACAAGAAAAGAGCCTAAATCAGAGATTATCGAAGAAGCACAAAATATGAATATCAATATCAAAAATTCATATGTAGTTGTAGCTGCTCAAGGATATAAAAAAGTAAAATCAGCTGACGTAGCTAAAATTTCAGATAATAAAGAAGAACTTGGATCAATTGAAAATATTGAGTGTGATTGTATTTGTGTTTCTGGGTTTTGGACACCTACAATTCATTTGGCATCACAATCTGGAAATAAAACAAAATTCAATGAAGATATTGATGCATTTGTTCCCGGTATTTCTAAACAAAATGAAAAAACTCTAGGGGCTGCAAATGGAATTTATACTCTAGAGGAGACATTAAAAGACTCATTTGAAAAAGGAAACCTTTTATCAAAAAAAATAACAAATAATGAGAACAAGTTTTCTTTTCCTAATGTTGTTGAAAAGAAATCTACAGTACATGATAAATTTTGGTGTGTACCCTTACCAAAGGGAAAAAACTACAAAAGATTTTTAGATTTCCAAAATGATGTTGCAGTTTCTGATATAGAGATAGCTCTTAAAGAAGGTTATAGGTCTATTGAACATGTGAAAAGATATACTACACTTGGTATGGCTACTGACCAAGGTAAGACAAGTAATCTTAATGGTTTACAATTAGTGTCGAAAATTGAAAATAAAGTTGTACCAGCAGTTGGGCATACAACCTTTAGACCTCCTTACTCACCAGTTTCTATTGGAGCAATTGTTGGAAGGGAAGTAGGAAAACATTCAAAACCAACAAGAAAATCTCCAATGCATTCATGGCATGAAAAAAATAATGCAGTCTTTGTTGATGCTGGTGTATGGTTAAGACCAAGGTATTACAAACGTGGTGAAGAGAATTTATTTGAGGCGTCAAAAAGGGAGGCTAAAAATGTTAGAACTAATGTTGGTGTTTGTGACGTAACCACTTTAGGTAAAATTGATATTAAAGGACCAGATGCAGCAGAGCTTCTAAATAGAGTTTACACAAATGCTTGGTTAAAATTGCCAGTTGGCAAGGCAAGATATGGTGTGATGTTGAGAGAAGATGGAATTGTTATGGATGATGGAACAACGACAAGAATATCAGAAAATCATTACCATATGACTACAACAACTGCTCAAGCTGCTAATGTTCTATCGCATCTAGAATATTACCTACAACTTGTTTGGCCAGAATTAAATGTAAATGTAGTTTCAACGACAGAACAGTGGGCGGGAGCAGCAATTGCTGGACCAAAATCAAGAGAATTGTTAAAAAAACTTTTTCCAAATTCTGATGTTACAAATGAAGGACTTCCTTTTATGGGTTACATGGAAGGTGATTTATTTGGAGTAAAAGCAAAAATTTTTAGAATTTCATTTTCTGGTGAACTTGCATACGAAGTAAATGTTGAGTCAGACAATGGATATTTTATGTGGGAAAAAATAATAGAAGCCGGAGAAGAGTTTGGAATTCAACCATATGGAACAGAAGCACTATCAACCTTAAGAATTGAGATGGGGCATGTTGCAGGTTCAGAGCTTGATGGAAGAACTATTCCTTATGACAATTCACTTGAGGGACTATTGAGCAAAAAGAAAGATTTTATTGGAAAAAGATCTTTATCAAGAAAAGCTTTTGCAGCAAAAGATAGACAAAAAATTGTTGGTGTTGTCCCATTAGATAAAAAAACAAGTATCCCAGAGGGATCTCATTTAGTTAAGGATTCAAATGCACCACTTCCAAACCCAAAATTAGGTTACATTTCAGCTTCATGCTGGAGTGTTGAACATGACAATCCATTTTCTCTAGCAATTCTAAAAGATGGTAAGAATATGATAGGAGAAAAGTTATTTGTTATGTCTCCTCTAAAAAATAAAATAATCCCAGTCGAGATAGTGTCTTCACACTATGTTGACCCAAAAGGTGAGCGAGTTAGATCATGAGTTTAATTTCTGCACTAGCCAATGTTCATCATCAAGGACAATTTGGAGACTTTGAGGACAAAAAAGGGGATGACCTTTTAAAAATCTCTGAGAAAAAAAATTTATTGATTGTGCAAATTGTACAATTTAAAAATTCTAGTATTCCAATTGAAAGCATAGATATTGACGGTTTAAAACTTAAAGACTCTCCTTTAAATGTTAGTTTTAATGACAGCACAAGAATTTTATGGAATGGTCCAAAAAATTGGTTATTGGTCTCTTCCAAAAAAGATTTAATCAAAGATATTTCTTCAACATGTAAGGAAATAGATTTTGCAATTACTGATTTATCCCACTCAAGAGCTGTAATTGATCTAGAGGGTAATTATGTAATAGAAGTTTTAAAAAAAGGATCGCCATTTAATTTTGATGTCGTAAAGAAAAATAATTCATTTAATTCTCTTTATAGTAATATTGCGTTTACAGTAGATTTTCTTGATGATAAACCATTTAAAGTAAGATTATTCACATTAAGAAGTTTTGGAGAGTCGTTTTACCATTCTATTACTGATGCAGCATTAGAGTTTGGTTACGAAAATAAATAGCTTAGATTAATCTCTAGTAGCTATATAAACTCCTATTGACGTTATCAAAAAACCTAAAAGATCAATTGCTGTTAAACTTTCTTTTAAAAAGAACCAAGCCATTAAAGCAGATGTTGCTGGAATAAGAAAAAAAATTGAAACAGTCTTACTTGCAGAATTTTTTTTTATCAGAAACATTAAAATTGTAAAAGCACCAAAAGACACAAGAAATATTTGATGACCCATTGAAAGAAGAAATGTTTTTGTGAAAGCTATGTAGGGTTTTGCAAAAAATATAACAACAATAATATGAAAAAAACATCCTCCTACAGCTTGATAAAAATTACTAACTGAAAGAGGTAAATTGTTACTTAATTTTTTTTGCCAGATTGTTGATGCTGTTATTGAAATTAGTGCTATTAATGTGGCAACTAATCCCAACAATGGAATCTTCGATCCTAAATCTAAACCCAAAACTAGTGTTGCTCCAAGAAATCCAAGTAAAACACCAATCCATTGTTTTAAAGTTACCTTTTCATTTAAGATCGGTCCACTAAGGATATTAGTCAAAATTGGTTGAAGAGTTACAATTAATGCTGCAATACTTGTGGGCATGCCAATAGAAATTGAATAAAATACTCCCCCTAGATACAAACCATGAAAAAGAACACCACTAAGGACTGTCTCAATTAAGTTTTTTCTTTTTATAATAATTGAATATTTATAATAAAGTGAGAAAACTAAAAACCCAACTGCTACAAAAAAAAAACGAAAAGCCAAGGCAGCAAATGGATCACTATTATCGATGATCGGTTTAGTAGTAATAAATGCAGATGACCAAAGGATAATAAAAACTAAAGGGAAAATCTTTACCATATTAAAAAATGACGTAAAACATGATGATTTATCACAATATTTTATAAATATTAAAGCTTATTTTGGACAATCTATTAATTGTAGCATCCTATTAAATAAAATAACTTAGTTTGGTGATTTACAAATTTTTTAAACTAAGTTTTTTTCTAATATCTTTTTTATTTCTCGGAGGTTTTGGCCCTTTACCAGCTGTGTTGGGTCCTGCAATCACAGTAGCCACATCAGGGAATTTTACCAAGGCAACTGCTCAATTAGTTTTCGATAGTGAATTTAAAAAAAAAACAGGAAAAAGCTCACTTGATTACATAACAGAAGAGGTATCTAAAAATAATAAAGAAAAGCGTTTCAATGAAGATTTTAAAGAATTAATTGAAAAAAGAGTAAAGACAGTTCACCAAAAATTAGTTGATCAAAATAACGAGCCAAAAATAATCAAAGATTTTAAACTTTTAGTTGAAAACAGAGTTGAATTAACACATAAAAAGCTAATACAACAAAAAATTAATCAGTAAGATTTAAAAGAATTAATTTTTTTTGGTTTGTTTCTTTACACCACAATTCATAACTTTCACACATTCTCCACAAGTGATCAAACGCACGTTGAGAAATTTCTAAAGGAAAATGACTTTTAGTATAATAAAGTTCTGGGTACTGGATTAATTGTTTAATCATCATTTCTCTTTGTATTTTTAGTAACCTAATTGTCTCTTCAGGAATTTTTTCTTTTTTTTTCTTTAATTCTTCAAACCAATTGTCATGAAATTTACCGCTACTTACTTCTTTGTATGTATCTGATCCAATAAAACCGTCTATTGCATCAATATTAGAGAAACCATTATTTTTTTTTTTAATTTCTGAAACTTCTAAATATATCTTTTCTGCTACATATAAAATATATGGCTTATCTTTAGATTTCATTATTTACGATATTTTTTCATCGCCGCATTGGCTAATATCAAATTTGGATCTAAAAAAATTTTTGAAGTTTTTACTTTTTTGAATGATTTAAATGCGAATATAGCAATTGGTAATTCAGTACAACCTAAAATTATTTTTTTACACTTTTTTTTGATTAAATAATTTATGGCTGGTTTTATAATTTTACTAGCAGCTTTTACATTTCCCATTTTAACAAATTTTATTGCTTTATTTACGGAATTTTTTTGTAAAGATATATTTGGAAAAATAAGATTATAATTTTTATCAAAAAACTTATTGTAAACACCAGTGTTTAAAGTACCCTCAGTTGCTAATAGGCCAATTGATGAATTTTTCTTACATGTTTTTTTTGTGTGAATAAATACCTCTTTGGGCATGTTTATAATTGGTAATTTTATTCTTTTTCTTAAATCATCATACCAATAGTGCGCTGTATTACAGGGAATAACAATAAACTTACATTTACTTTTTTTAAGTATATTACATCCATGTAATAGACTTTTTAATACCAATGAGTATTTTTTTTCAAATTTTTTATTTTTTTTCCAATTAGATAAATTTTTAGTTTGAACACCTATTGACTCTGGTCTTCCAGGAATATTTGATTTGTTGAAAAGGAGAAATAATGGATATTCTTGATCAATCTTTCCTCTATAAAGAATCGCAAGTTTATTACAAAAGTCTAGGCCAGCTTGTGTGCCCATGCCACCTAAAATTCCAATCATTCTATTTTTATTTTATTGATTTTAAATTTTTCTTATTGGCTACAAATATACAAATATTGTCAAATTGTAAATCTTATAGCCAATAATCTATGTAATGAAAATTATGCAGTTTTTAAGTTAACTGCTGAAGGACCTTTTGGACCATCTTCAACATCGAAAGTCAAAGCTTGACCCTCATCTAAACCGTTCATACCAGCATCTCTTACAGCTGAAACATGTACAAACACATCTTTTTCTTTATCATCTCTTTCAATAAAACCAAAACCTTTGGTTGGATTGAACCATTTTACTTTTCCTTGTAGACTCATATTTTTCTTCTTACTTTTTTGTTTGTTAATTTATTACTTAAATTTAAGTAATGATGACTTTCTTTATAATTTAATTAGTTTTGTCAACAAAATAGATGAATACTTAAAATTTAATTTTTAAGTGTTGTTTATTAACTTTGACAAATAAATAGAATTTTTATCCTCTTTATAATGTGCAAACGGTTTACAGGGCTTAAATCCACATAAATCAAATAATTTTCTTGCTGGTTTAAAGAATATTCCTGCTCCAGTTTCTATGCTAATTCGTTTAATATTCAATTTTTTAGCCTCATCAAACAAATGATCAATAAGTTTTATTCCATTCCCTTTATTCCTAAAATCATCATGTAATCTTATTGATTTAAATTCACCATGATCTTTTTGTAAAATTTTAAGAGCACCACAACCTATTAATTTTTCATTATCCCACAAGCTCCAAAACTTAATAGATGGCACTTTTAAACCTTCGATATCCAAAACATGTGCGCTTCCCTCAGGAGAAGCGGCTCTAAGTTCTATAAAATGTTTTTTTAAAAGTTCATTAACATCTGAATTTTCGAAGTTTCCCTCAATAGTTTTAAGCATTATAAAATTTTTGTTAAATGACCCATTTTTCTTTTATCTTTTATTTCTTTCTTTTGATAATCGAAAAAAAATTCATTATCATTTAAATTTATATTTTGTCTATATGGGGTAATTTGATTACCTATAAGATTTATCATTTCTGCATTATGTAATTTCTTTAAGGGGATTTGCTCTAAAGAACAAACTGCTCTTATATGATTTTCAAATTGACTGATATTAAAAGCATTAATAGTTAAATGTCCAGAATTATGAACTCTGGGTGCAATTTCATTTACATATAGATTATCATTTCTATCAATAAAAAATTCTACACAAAGTGTACCAATGTATTTTAATTCTTCAGAAATTTGTTTACTCCACTCTCTAGATTGATCAACAAGTTTATTGCTAATATCAGCAGGGATTTTAGATTTCTTTAAAATTTGGTTTTCATGAATATTTTCGATTGCCTCATAAATTTCGTATCTGTTATTACCAAATCTTGTGACTATAACCGAGATTTCTTTTTTTAATTTAACTAGTTTTTCAAGAATATATTCTTTTGAAAAATCTATATTTAATCCATTTAACTCACTTAGTGATTTAATAGGATATTGACCTTTTCCATCGTAACCCATAGTTGATGTTTTTAAAATTCCTGGCAAAAAATCATCAAGGGTCTCTAAATCTGATTTTTTTTCTATACCAACATACCTTGTTGTTCTGATATTCAATTTATTCACAAAATCTTTTTCAGCTAAACGATGTTGTATTAATCTATTTATTGATGGCTTTGGATTGACTTTTATGAATTTATTTATTTCATTTAAAGTTTCATAAGGAATATTTTCAAATTCATAAGTAACTATACTTACCTTTTTAACAAAATCGCTAATTTTATTTTTATCTTTGTAATCACCAAACATGAATTCATCACAGAAATTTTGTGCAGGTGCATCTTGATCATCTGAGTAAATCAAAGTTTTGATATTTAATTTTTTTGCTGCAACTGACAACATACTTCCTAATTGACCACCACCAAGAATTCCTAATCTAATTTCAGACATTGAATTATTTTGGATTTTTTTTAACTGATTTTGTTTGAGATAATCTCCAACTTCTAAGTTTAGATTTAACGCTAGGATTACTATTAGAAATAATTGAAGCAGCAAGTATAGCTGCATTAATTGCTCCATCTTCTCCTATCGCTAAAGTCCCTACAGGAATTCCTTTTGGCATTTGAGCGATAGATAACAAGCTGTCTAAGCCTTTGAGTTTTTTACTCTCAATTGGAACACCTAATACAGGTATTTGAGTTAGTGCTGCAATCATTCCAGGCAAATGAGCCGAACCTCCTGCACCTGCAATAATTACCCCAATATTATTTTTTTCTGCATCAGATGCGTATTTATACATTCTCATTGGAGTTCTGTGTGCAGAAATAATCTTTATTTCCATGGGAACTTTAAGTTTTTTTAAAATTTGTTTTGCTAATTTCATTGTTTTAAAGTCAGATTGACTTCCCATAACTATTGAAACTTTCAGATTTTTTTTATTCATGAATATATTTATTGAAACTTTATTTCAAAAAATTGTTGAAATTTCAATAAATTAATAGAATTTCAAATACATATTGATATGGTTTAATTAAATTAAACTCATGAAATATAAAATTGATAATTTACAGTATTGTAATTGGACAAGAGAAGTTTTTGAAATTAATAGACAAGCAGAGCTAGATGCTGTTCATGTAACAATTGTATACCATGAGGATTATAATGAATTTTTAAATGAAATTAAAAAGTGGCAAAAACTTTTTGAGAAAAACTCAGATTTAATTTTTCAAGGCTCTAATTTCAAAGATATTGAAAAAGCTAAATTAGAAAAAAAAACTGCAATTTTTTTTGGATTCCAAAATTGCTCACCAATTGAGGATGACATATCTTTAGTAGAAAAAGTACATAAACTTGGATGTCGTTTTATGCAATTAACTTATAATAACCAATCTCTTCTAGCAACTGGCTGTTATGAAAAAATTGATAGTGGAGTAACTAATTTTGGACGTGAAGTCATTAAAGAAATGAACAGAGTTGGAATAGTTATAGATATGTCCCATTCTGCTGAAAAAAGCACATTAGACGCAATTGATATAAGTGAGAAACCAATTGCAATCACACATGCTAATCCAAGCTTTTGGCATGCTGCAAAAAGAAATAAATCTAACGAGCTATTAAAAGTTTTAAGTGATAGTGGAGGAATTTTGGGTTTTTCTTTATATCCTCACCATTTAAAGAATAATACCAATTGTACTTTAGATAGCTTTTGTGAAATGATTGCTAGAACTTCGGATATAATGAATATCAAAAATATTGGTATTGGATCTGACTTATGTTTGAATCAGCCTGATGAAATTGTAGAATGGATGAGGAACGGTACCTGGTCTAAAAATAAAAATTATGGAGAAGGCTCAAAGAACAAACCTGGTTTTCCTAAACAACCAGGTTGGTTTGAGGATGCTAGAGGTTTTTTCAATATAGAGAAGGGATTAAGAAAAGTTGGATTTTCTGAGGAAGAAACTAATGGGATATTAGGTAACAATTGGTATAATTTTTATAGAAATATTTAGAGTATGAAAGTCGAATTAAGAGATCCAAACATAATAATGAAATTATCTAGACTAGGGTCTTTTCATCAGTCTAAATTATCATTTCTAAGAAGTTTTTTAGATGAATTCAAAGACTGGGAATACAACAGAGATTTATTCAACTTAGATCCTAGTGGATATGGAGTAGCGATATATTCCTTCAAAAAAAATAAAAGAGTTTATTCATTAGTTTGTTTTGCTAACAAGATAGATGATAATGATAGATCAGATAGAGTTATTGCAACAAAATGGGATGCTGCTTTTACTTTGCATGATGGGGTCCCCTCAAAAAAAGATATTGAAAGATTGAAGAATGAAGTTCCAAGACAAGAGGTTGGCAGACTTTCATATAAAGAACTAACTTTATCTAGAGCAAATAAATCAGTTAGAGTTTTTAATCACGTAGTTGAAAAGTTAAGCGAAGGTAATCAGCCAGATTTAAATTTATTAGATAAAGTTGGATACTTATATAGAACTACCGCAGTTTATGGTTCTGGAAAGTTTGGTTTAGCGGATAGATTTAGAATTAAAAATAGAGCAGAAATTAATGGACCATTTAGATTAGAGATGATGTTGGTCTATTTAGTAAGGCAATTCACTTTTGATCAAGTTAATCATGTAGCAAAGCATAAAAATCCAAAGAAAGCTGTTAATTTAGACACAAAAATTTGTAGAAACCTTGGCATTGGAAATTCAACTGGATTAGGAATGGCACCTTTTATTGTAAATCATCCTACCTTGTTAAACAATTGGATTTTATCAAGAGAAATCGCATTAAAAGAAATTAGAGAAATTAAAAATGTAAATTTAAAAGATTCAGATTTATTCAAAAAATGTGTCAAAGGTTCCTTAAAAAATATTACAAGTTGGAATTCTGAAAGTGAATTTCAAATAAAAAAAATAAATTCACTACTTTTTAATGTAAAAAAATTTTTAGAATTTATCGAAAATCAATTAGATTTTACAACTCCATATCCTTTCAATCAAATATATTTATGGTTAGAGAAAGAAACTTGTGAAGAAACTATTGAGTATATCGTGTCTATGATGATGGAACCTTTTGATAAAATTGTTCAGCCATTAATAAAAAAAATGAGTTCAGATGAGGAAAAGTATTTTAGAATTCCTACAGAACGAACAGTTTTAGATCTTAAAAATATTTTAAAGCATAGATATCCAGATATTCTTAAGATTGATTTCAAAGATAAATCAAATTTAAGAAATTTTTGGTTTATTTCTAAAAATAAAGAAGAGCCTAGGTATGCAGATCGTTTTGAGGAAGGAGGTGCAGAATTAGAGCAACCCCTTGCAATTGCTAGAGATATTAAAAAACTAAATGATCAGTTAATTTCATGTAAAGATGATTTAACTATTGATAGATTTTTAATGGATAATGGAGATTTAAGACATGTTGTAAGACGCGCATTTATTGTTGAAAAATTTCCATATGCTGAAATTCAAGATAATACAATTAATGAAAACGTTGTCCCAATCGATATGCTACGATTAAAGTTATCTTTTTTTGGTGCACTAAAATTTGATCCTAGATCAGATAAGTGGTTAAGAATTTGTATGTTTCAAGGAGCACCACTTCCGCATGAATTAAAAGATTTTAATCAGCATTGGGTCTATCGTTGATTAAATTTTATGAAATCTTTGAGTGAAATTGAAACAACCTCTAAACGCGCGAGTAGAGCATTGGGGTATTCTTGGGGAATAAGCGAGGAAGTTGGAAAAAGTGTAAGATTACTTGAAATGTTTAACTTTGAGGGAATTAAAAATTTAAATGAATATTTAAATGAAAAAAAAGACAAAAAGTTTGAGAGTCTTAATCTAATTAATGAAAATAATGAATGTTCTGAATTTTCTTACTGCCCGATTATTTTAGGTGTAAGTTTTTTAGATCAAATTGAAAAAATTGAAAAAATAAAAACTATTAATTTTTCCAAAATTGCATACCCATTACTATTTTTACCATTTCTTAGTAGAAGCTCAGAGGTTATTGGTAAAAAAATTTTTTTTAAGTTTGAAAAAAATGAATTTCTATTAAATATCAATGTTAATATTTCCACAAACTTATTAAATAAAAATTGTCCAAATATTGCAAACAACGTAGAGGTAAAAATTTTAGAAAATAATGACAACTTTACTGAGCAAGATTGGAAAAGTTTATATCAATTATCAGAAAAAACTTTTGTTGAAGAAACAGAAAGTTTAAAAAAAGGGGCAGCAGGGGCTGGTTTAACTGATAATGATTGAAGATGATAATATAAAAGATCAGCATAACACAAACGCTGATGAATTAAATGATATCTGTGATGAATGTAAAAAAATTGATGAAAGTGTTACCCAAAATTTAATTTTGACTGGATTTAAAATTTGTAAATCATGCAGGGTTTCGAAAACAATCTTTCCAATTTAGATACTATTTATCGGTAAAGCATTCATTCTACTCATAACAAAAGATATTGATAAAAAAGCAATAATTAAAAATGATAAAAATATTATGCCAAACGCTTTAAAATTAGATTTTAAATTTAAAATTTGTTTTGTTGAAATAATTAAACTTGCAAAAATCCAGAATTGAGTAAGAAAAATGATTGGTATCATTAATTCGGGGGTTAATGCAAAAAATCTTAGTAAACCTGGTGAATGAGCAAAACCAACTGCTACCAGAACTTTTTTAAAAGGTACTTTTGTTTGTTTATCTGGAAATAATTTTACACCGATCACATAAATAAAAATTGCCCAAATGAACCATGTTAAAATTGCCGTAAGACCAGACATTCCTATGGCTGTTTTTACTACAGTATTTGCAGCCACAGCTCCAGCTACACCATCTAATATCATTATTAAACCCGCAAAATATATCGCAGCTTCACCAAAATTCTTATTATCACTATAAAGTGTTTTATCTAATTTTATAGATTTAAAAATTATATTTAAAAATTCAGCAAACATTTATTTTTTTTTATTTTTTTGTTCTTTGTAAGATACAATTAACGGAAATAGTAATAATGCAATAGCGATGATAATGCAAATTGCAATAATGAAACTCTTTGTCATTTATGATTTTAAGGGGAGCGCAAACCCCCCTAAAAAAATAATTAACCTGATACCACTTCTCTTGTGTTAGCGTTATAAGATTCCTTAAATGGAATATCAACTATAACAGCATCAACAGGTGTTCCTGGTTTATCTGAATATTTCTCTGGTAAATGAACTTTAAATTTCGTTCCAACCTTTCCTTTTGGAAAACCATTGGCATTCAATGTTCCATCAAATGGAACATATCCCATAGCAATATTGGTTTTCTTTTCAGGATGCCACCAAGGTGATGTTACAAAACCAACAGGGTCTCCACCATCTTCATTAGATATCAACCAAAAGTCTGGTGCATAATCATCTATTGGTTTTCCTCCTAACTCAAGACCAACCAACTGTAGCTTATATGGTTTTTTTCCAGCTTTGATTTCAGCCTTCATTTTCTCTAGAGCTTGTTTCCCTACGTAATCAGAAGTTTTTTTCCATTCACCTTTACCTGACAAAGAAACTTGATAACCTAAATTACATTGAAAAGGATTATGTTGTTGATCCATATCCTGACCCCAAGAAAGAATTCCAGCCTGAATTCTTCTATGGTGAGCAGGAGCAATAACCATCAGCTGGTGTTTTTTTCCAGCTTCAAGAACAGCATTCCACATTTCATCGGCATATAAAGTTGCGTTCCTTAAATATATTTCATATCCAGCTTCACCTGAAAAACCTGATTGAGAGATAACACAACTTCTTCCGGCAACCTTAACTTCAGCTAAACCATAGAAAGGCATATTTTCTAAATCAACCTGATCACCTAGCAAATCTTTCATAAGCGCTTTTGATTTAGGCCCTTGAATTTGAACAGGACATGCATCAATTTCTTCAATGGTACAATTAAATTTTCCGTCTGCATTAACGCCTTGAAGATACATTCCTATGTCAGAGTCCGATAAAGAAAACCAAAATTCATCTTTTGCAATTCTTAAAAGAATTGGATCATTTAAAACTCCTCCGTAAGCGTTGCATAAAATTACATATCTTGCTCGCATCGGAGAAATTTTTGTTGCATCTCGAGTTATCACGTAATCAACAAATTTTTCTGCATCAGGACCCTTTACTTGGATCTGTCTTTCAACAGCAACATTCCACATAGTTACATGATTTACAATTGCATCATATTCGACCATCGCGCCTCCATCTTCAGGCTTCACATATCCCCTTGGATGATAAATTCTATTATAAACAGTTGCTCTCCAACAACCTGCTTGCATTGATAAATGCCAATATGGCGATTTTCTTACTCTTGTTGAAATTAACATTTCAACTTTAGTAGGACCGCTTTGTCTTAAATTATATGGTACTTTTCGATCTGATTGATCAACAGAGGTAACATGTTTTAGTTTTGTATAATCAAATTCTTTAGACATAACCATTCTCCTTCAACCACTTGTTTGTTTCCTTCAAGCCGCCGAATGTATAAATGTGGAAGAAATCAGTATGCGATTTAACTTTCCCAATTAGATCATTAGGGTCTTTAGGTTTTAATAAATCTAACGCCTTAGTAAAATTAGATTTAAGAAAATTTATGGAATTTTTTGCTCCAACAATATTAGCAAATTTAATTAAGCTTGATATTTTAAGAGGTCCAGTAATTCCTACATGCACTGGTACGCTTTGTTTAGAGACAAAATCTATAATAGGCTGGGGATCTAATAACCACTGTGTTACTATATAATCAGCATAAGGCTTTTTATCAATCATAGCTTTTTCTAAATCTGAGTCGGATATATCAGGACTCCCCTCTGGGTGTCCAGCAATTCCTATTGTCATCTTCTCAAAATAACCAGTCTCCAAAAGTTGAAACGAGCTATCAAATTTTCCCATCGGTTCTCTTCCACCACCAATTACTAAAACTTGCTTAACTCCACCGTCTTTACACCTTGAAACATAATCTTTTAATTGCTTTTCATTCTGCAATGATCTTGCAGGAAAGTGAGGGACAGGATTAAAACCTTTTTTAACTAACTCAACCGCTTGTTGTGCTGTCTCTTTATAGTCTCCACCAGGTAACATGGTTATGTAAATATCATTCACTGGAGGGACAGTATCAAGGTCTGTTGTAGGACTAATTTCCAAAGAAAAATTCATTTTATAGATCATTATATTTTTTAAAAAAGCTGTCAAAGAATTTTATCAAACAACACGATAAAATTTGTTGCTTAAAATTTGGTGTGTTGCTAACTATTTGCAATGATGAAGATTATATTAATTATGGGTTTGCCGGGCTCAGGTAAAACTACCTTAGCCTCCGAGTTAGTTCCACTATTAAAAGCAAAATGGCTAAATGCTGATGAAGTTAGAAAAGAGGCAAATGATTGGGATTTTTCTGCTGAAGGTAGGACAAGACAAGCAAAGAGAATGTGGTCAAAAGCTCAGGAATATAAAAATCAAGGCAATCACGTTGTTGCAGATTTTGTTTGTCCCACCCCGGAAGCAAGAAGTTTATTTCCTGCAGATTTTGTTATTTGGGTGGATACAATTAAAGAGGGTAGGTTTGACGATACAAATAAAATGTTTGTAAAACCTGATAAGTATGACTTTCATGTGACAACTCAAGATGCTAAAAATTGGGTTTTAAAGATATATGAGAAATTAAAATAATGACTTACAAGTGGGATAATAAAAAACCAACAGCTCAAATGTTAGGTAGATGGCAACCATTCCATGATGGTCACTATAATTTATTTAAAGAAATAATAAAAAAAAATGATCAAGTATGTATACAAATCAGAGATGTACAAGGTGTGGATGATAATCCATTTGACTTTGAAACAATAAAAAAAAATATTGAAGATAAACTTAATCCAGAATTCGAGGGACGTTTTAAAATTATGTTAGTTCCAAATATTACAAACATTTGTTATGGAAGAGGTGTTGGTTACAAAATAGAAGAAATTGTTTTACCTGAGGAAATACAAAAAATTTCAGCCACCAAGATAAGAGCAAAAATGAGAGAAGAGGGTAAACTTAAATAGTTTTTAATGAATATCAAAATCATCAATCAGAATAAAGATATAGCAAGAGTTATTATTAATGAGCCAAAAACATACAACTCTTTATCTTACAAAAATTTGAAAGATTTGATTAATGTTTTAAAAAAATTAGACAAAGATAAAAAGGTTAAAGTTATTATTCTTGAGGGCGCTGGAAAAGGTTTTAGCGCAGGTCATAATTTAAAAGAAGTAAAAGACTTAAAGAAAAAAGAAAGATATAAAAAATTATTTAATCTTTGTTCAAAGTTAATGCTTCAAATAGTTGAGGGTAAAAAACCTGTTATTGCAAAAGTTCATGGTGCAGCTTATGCAGCAGGATGTCAATTAGTTGCGAGTTGTGATTTAGCTTACAGCACTAAAGATGCGCTTTTTGCAACACCAGGAGTAAATATTGGATTGTTTTGCAGTACTCCTATGGTTGCAGTTAGCAGAAAGATTAATAGAAAACCAATGATGAAGATGCTTCTTACAGGTGAGCCAATTAAAGCAAATTACGCAAAGGAAATTGGTTTAATTAATGATTATTTTTCAAAATCAAAATTAAACAGTGAGACAATGAAAATTGCAAAAAAAATTTCATCAAAATCAAATTTAACAATCAAAATTGGAAAACAAGCTTTTTACAAACAGTTAGAAATGCCACTTAGAAAAGCATACTCATATACCAGTCAAATGATGACATACAACATGATGGCAATGGATGCAAAAGAAGGTATTTCAGCTTTTTTAGAAAAAAGAAAACCAAAGTGGAGAAATAAGTGAAAGTAAAAAATATTCTAACAATTATCCTAATTATCATTGGTATATATTTTATTTTTACCTTTAGAGACCATAATTTCAAAAGATCTATCGATGCTTGTATTGCAGGTAGTCAAAAATTGGATCAACCAATGACTATTCAAGAAGCTAAGAAGTTTTGTGAAGAAAAGATAATGGGTGAAAAGTAAATAGAGTGGAAAATATAAAAGAAATTTTAAAAAAATATAAAAATATTGCTTTAGTAGGTGCAAGTAAAGATTTAACAAAAACATCATCTATTGTTATGAAATATCTTCAAGATAACGGCTTTAATGTTTATCCTGTCAATCCATCCATGAAAGGAGAAAAAATATTAGGAAAAAAAGTTTTTGGAAATATTTCAGAGATCGATAATCCAGTGGAAATAGTAGACGTATTTAGGCCATCAAATGAAGTAGTTACAATTGCAAAAGATACTGTCAAAATAAATGCAAAGGTATTGTGGTTACAACTAGACATTAGCAACAAAGAGGCAAAAAAAATTGTTGAGACAAATGACATCATTTACATTGATAATAAATGTACGAAGATAGAGTACGAAAAATACTTTAATTAAATTAATAAAAAAATTTTTAAAAGATGTTAAAAAAATTCGAGATAATATCTAAAGTCTTTATTATTCTTTTCTTTTCAATTTCAATAACAAAAGCTGAATTACTGAAACCTAATAGTGATATAATACCTTCCAAAGTTGTTAAGATACAATTAAGTGGTCTTCAAAAAAACGACTTAAATTATAAAGATAGCGGTATTGAGCAAACTTGGAATTTTGCACATCCCAGTAATAAAAAAAATACTGGCCCTTTACCAAATTTTAAAATGATGATTAAAAGCAACTCATATCAAATGCTCCTAAATCACTTAAGCCATACTATTACAAAGGTTGGAGGTGGTGACAAATGGGCACAATTTGAGGTGATAATTTTAGATAAAGATAAGATTTATCATAAGTTCAACTGGCAAGTGGAAAAATATACTGCTGAAGGACCCCTTAAGGATTGTTGGTTGACCACAATGGTTTCTAGCCCAATAGCACTAGGAAGTTCAATTTGATTATCCATAATACAATTTTGTTTCGTTATGAATAAAAATTTAGTAGAAATCATTTAATGAAATCTAAAGCAAAAGTCGTTGTAGTTGGTGGAGGAGTTGTTGGAGTAAGCGCTCTTTATCATTTAGCAAAAAAAGGCTGGTCAGATGTTGTTTTAGTTGAGAGAAAAGAGTTAACCTCAGGTTCAACTTGGCATGCAGCAGGTTTGCTACCTCTTTTTAATATGAGTTATTCTGTTGGTCAACTTCACAAGTATGCAGTAAATCTTTACAAAAAATTAGAAGAAGAGACTGGTAAGAATGTTGGTTTCAGCGTGGTTTCAAATATCCGTTTAGCTAGTACCAAAGATAGAATGGATGAGTACCATCAATATGCTGGTGTAGCTAAAACAATTGGTGTTGATGTAAAATTTTTAACACCTCAACAAGTGAAAGAAATTTGGCCACTTTGCCATACTGATGATTTAGTTGGAGCAATTCAACACCCCGAAGATGGATATATTCAACCCGCAGATTTAACTCAAGCGTTAGCTACCGGGGCAAGGAACAGAGGAGCTGAAATTTATAGAAACACAACAGTGTTATCTATGAGACAAACTAAAGAAGGATGGATAGTTGAAACAGATAAAGGATCAATTGAATGTGAGCATGTGATTTCTTGTTCAGGAAATTTTGCAAGACAAACTGGTGAAATGGTTGGATTAGATATTCCAGTCATACCTGTTGAACATCAATATATTGTGACTGAACCACACCCAGAGATACAAAAAAGAAAAAAAGAAGGTCTTCCAGAAATGGGTGTATTAAGAGATAGTGATAGTAGATGGTACATGAGAGAAGAGGCTGGTGGATTAATATTAGGTCCTTATGAAGATGGTGCACCAGCATGTTATGTCGAAGGTCCTTCAAAAGACTCTGAATATGAATTGTTTCAAGAGGATTTAGATAGACTTGCTCCGCATATCGAAGGAGCAATACATAGAGTTCCAGCATTCGGAGAAGTTGGAGTGAAAAAAGTTTATAATGGTGCAATATGTTACACACCAGATGGTAATCCTATTGTTGGTCCAGCCTGGGGACTTAAAAATTTTTGGATTAATGAGGGACATAGTTTTGGAATAACTGCAGCAGGTGGAGCGGGCTGGCAATTAGCAGAATGGATTATTGATGGTGAACCGACGATTGATATGCTTGGTGTTGAACCAAGACGTTACGGAAATTATGCAACAAAATCTTATCTCAAAGCAAAAAATGAGGAGGCTTACAGTCATGTTTTTATTGTTCATTATCCTGATGAAGAAAGACCAGCTGCTAGACCTTTAAGAACATCTCCTTGTTATGAAAGAATGAAAAATCTGGGTGCTGTTTTTGGACAAAAATTTGGATGGGAAAGACCAAACTTTTTTGCAACAGATGGTATGGAACAAAAAGATCATTGGTCATTTAGAAGATCAAAATGGTTTGATGCAATTAAGAAAGAATGTGAAAATGTTAAAAAGAATGTTGGACTTTTGGATATGACAGCTTTTGCAAAATGTAGAATTAAGGGTCCAAAAGCCGAGGAATTTTTAGACTACTTAGTAGCCAACAAACTTCCAAAAAAAATTGGAAGAATTAATTTGTGTCATGCGCTAAATACCAAAGGTGGTGTTCACTCTGAGTTTACAATCATGAAAGAAGCTGAAAATAGTTATTATTTAGTTTCAGCTGGAGCGAATTTGAGATTAGACCATGATTGGATTCAAAAATGGATGCCTACTGATGGTTCAGTTATATTTGAGGATTTAACAAATAGCACAGGTGTGCTTGTTGTGGCTGGTCCTAAAGCTAGAGAACTTATGCAAAAAGTTTCGACTGATGATTTTTCAAATGAAAACTTTAAATGGTTAACTGCAAAAAATGTTAATGTTGGATATGCTCCAGTAAATGCTATGAGAGTAAATTTTGTTGGTGAACTTGGTTGGGAATTACATCACCCAATTGAATATCAAAACCATATTTTTGATAAATTAATGGAAGCAGGTAAGGATCTTGGTCTTAAACCTTTTGGCATCAGAGCGATGAATAGTTTAAGAGTAGAAAAATCTTATAAACTTGTGGGTACTGAATTATCAATTGAGTATTCACCTTACGAGTCAGGCCTAGACAGATTTATTCATCCAAACAAAGGTAATTTCATAGGACTTGATGCACTAAACAAATGGAGAGAAAAGGGTTTTGATAATAAATTAGTAACACTAGAGGTTCATGACACAACAGACTCAGATGTTTTAGGTAACAATCCAATTTATAAAGATAACAAAGTCGTTGGGCGAGCAACAGGAGGGGAATATGGATTTAGATTAGATAAATCTATTGCCTTAGCCATGGTGAAACCTGATTTAGCAAATATTGGAGAAAAACTTAAAGTTGATATTCTTGGAAAAATGTATGAGGCTACAATAGTAGAAGAAAGTCCATACGATGCGGAAAATAAACTTTTGAGAGCCTAATGAAAATTTTAGTCGCAGTAAAAAGAGTTATAGATTACAATGTTCAAGTCAGAGTTAAAGAAGATAACACTGGTGTAGTAACTGAAAATGTTAAGATGTCTACCAATCCACCTGATGATAATGCAATTGAGGAGGCAGTAAAAATTAAAGAGTCAGGAAAAGCGACCGAAGTAGTTGCAGTAAGTGTTGGAGAAGAGAAAGCTCAAGAAACCGTTCGTAAAGCATTAGCGGTTGGAGCTGATAGAGGTATTCTTATTAATGCTGATGGAATTTTAGAACCTTTAGCCGTTTCAAAATTATTACAAAAAATTGTTGAAAAAGAAAAACCAGATTTAGTTTTTATGGGAAAACAAGCAATTGATGATGATTGTAATCAAACAGGTCAAATGTTAAGTGCTTTACTAAATTGGCCTCAAGCAACATTTGCTTCAAAGATAGAGATTAAGGATAAAAAACTTGAAGTTACAAGAGAGATTGACGAAGGATTAGAGACAATAGAGATTAATATTCCTGCTATTGTAACTTGTGATTTAAGACTTAATGAACCAAGATATGCGTCTTTGCCCAACATAATGAAGGCTAAAAAGAAACCTATTGAGCAAATAAATGCGTCAGACTTAGGAGTAGATACATCACCAAGAATCGAACAAATTAAGGTTGAAGAGCCACCAAAAAGAAAAGCTGGTATAAAAGTAAAAAGTGTGGCCGAGCTAGTGCAAAAATTAAAAAATGAGGCTAAAGTGATATAATGTCAGTTTTATTAGTTGCAGAACATAACAATAAAGAACTTAAACCTTTTACACTTAATGCTGTAACTGCAGCCTCTCAAATGAATACCGATCTTCATGCTGTAATTATTGGTAATAACTGTGGAGATGCAGCAAAAAAATTATCAGAGTTACCTATGGTCAAAAAAGTAATCCAAGTAGAAGCAGCTCATTACGAAAACTTTGTGGCTGAAAATTTTGCCCCAGTAATAGTGAAATTGGCAGAAAACTATTCACATGTTGTTTGTTCAGCTAATACCTTTGGTAAAAATTTGATGCCAAGGATTGCAGCTTCTTTAGATACTTCTCAAGTCAGTGATATTATCAAGGTAATTTCTGCAGATACATTTTTAAGACCAATTTATGCTGGAAATGCATTTGCAACTGTTAAAAGCAAAGATCCAAAAAAATGTATTACTATTAGACCAACTTCTTTTGATCCATGTGAGAGTTCAGGCGGATCTGCGCCAATTGAAAAAGCTGAACCAAGTGAAGAGTTTAATAATACAAAATTTGTTAAAAGAGAGGAAATTAAGTCAGATAGACCAGAACTTGGAACTGCAAGAGTGGTTGTTTCTGGTGGAAGAGGAATGCAGAGTGGAGACAATTTTAAACTGATCACTTCTATTGCTGATAAATTAAATGCTGCTATTGGAGCGTCAAGAGCAGCTGTGGATGCTGGATATATAAGCAACGATCATCAAGTTGGTCAAACTGGAAAAGTTGTAGTTCCAGATTTATATATTGCCATTGGTATTTCTGGTGCTATTCAGCATTTAGCTGGAATGAAAGAAAGCAAGGTGATTGTCGCAATCAATAAGGATGGTGAAGCTCCAATTTTTAGTGTTGCAGACTATGGTCTAGAAGCTGATCTTTTTGAAGCAGTACCCCAATTTATTGAGGAACTGAACAAATTAAACACTATACAAAAATAATATAATCTGTAAAAAATTGTTATGTCCAGAGAGTCAATGGAATACGATGTTGTAATTGTTGGTGGAGGACCATCAGGATTAACAACTGCTATTAAATTAAAACAATTAAATTCAAATTTAAATATTTGTGTTTTAGAGAAAGCATCTGAGATCGGTGCCCATATATTAAGTGGAAATGTTTTTGAAACTAGAGCACTTGACGAATTAATCCCAAATTGGAAAGATTTAAATCCACCTATAAAAACAAAAGTCACTAAGGAAAAATTTTTATTTTTAGGAAAAACAAAATCTTTAAGTTGGCCCACGTGGTTGCTACCTGCTGTTCAAAAAAATCATAAAAATTATATTATAAGTCTTGCAAATTTATGTAGATGGCTTGCTGAGCAAGCAGAAACACTTGGTGTAGAAATATTTCCAGGATTTCCAGCAAGTGAGATTTTATTTAATGACGATGGCTCTGTTAAAGGTGTAGCCACTCAGGACATGGGTATAGACAAACAAGGAAATAAAAAAGATAGTTTTGAACCAGGTATTGAACTTATAGGCAAGGTCACAGTTTTTGCTGAAGGTTGTCGCGGTCATTTAGGAAAACAATTGATTAAAAAATTTAATCTAAATAAAGACAAAGATCCTCAACAATATGGAATTGGATTTAAAGAAATCTGGGAAATAGATGAAAAAAATCATGAAGAAGGATTGGTGATGCATACTGCTGGATGGCCTTTAGATAATAACACTTATGGTGGTAGTTTTATTTATCATGCTGAAAACAAACAAGTTTTTTTAGGATATGTAATAGGTTTAGATTATCAAAATCCTCATCTTTCTCCTTTTGATGAGTTTCAAAGATTCAAAACACATCCATCAATAAAAAAAATTATAGAAGGTGGAAAAAGAATTTCTTATGGCGCTAGAGCTTTAATTGAAGGGGGTATTCAAAGTTTACCAAAAATGTTTATGCCAGGTGCATTACTTATTGGATGTGACGCGGGAACTTTAAACATGCCAAAAATAAAAGGATCTCACACCGCTATGAAAAGTGGAATTTTAGCTGCAGAGGCTATAAATGAACATATTCAGTCTAAAAAAGATTTATCATTATATGAGGAATTATTTAAAAAAAGCTGGTTACATAAAGAACTGTATCAAGCAAGAAATGTAAAACCTAGTTTTAATTGGGGTTTAATTTTAGGTATAATTTTTACAGGAATTGATCAAATTTTATTTAGGGGAAAACTTCCATTTACATTAAGACATAAGCATTCCGATCATGAAACTTTAAAACCTGCAGATAAAATGCCAAAAATTGATTATCCTAAACCTGACAATGTGATTACTTTTGATAAAACAAGCTCAGTTTATTTGACTGGGACTAATCATGAGGATAATCAGCCAGTGCATTTACAGCTCAAAGATAAAGATTTACCTATAAAATATACTCTTGAGAAATATGACGAACCAGCACAAAGATATTGTCCAGCAGGAGTTTATGAGGTTCAAAAAGAAAATGATATAAACAAATTTGTAATTAACGCTCAGAACTGTATTCATTGTAAAACTTGCGATATTAAAGAACCTTCTCAAAACATAGTTTGGGTCACTCCAGAAGGAGGTGGTGGACCAAAGTATGGAAATATGTAATTAGTTATCTTAGAAAATTAGCAAAAATTATTACTATTCC
>CACIKE010000012.1 GCA_902587155.1 uncultured Pelagibacteraceae bacterium
AAAAAAACTTATTTATTTGAAAATCTGCTGGATCACTAAGATCGATTAAACAGTCATCTGGAGAAAATTTAGATTTTTTTAAATCTTTAAGTGAATTGATTTCTAAATAATTTCTCTCAACTTTAGTGCTCACTCCACCATCTTTCCAACTTTTTCACCTCCAAATAAGTGAAAATGTAAATGAGGTACTTCTTGACCACCGTGTTCAGATATATTAGCTAAAGCACGATAACCTTTACCGCCGTCTGCTGATATACCAAGTTTTTTTGCAACAAGATTAATACCCTTTAATAAACCCACCATTTCCTCTGGGGAGGCGTTTTGACTAAAATCATCAAGGTCAATATATTTTCCTTTGGGTATGACCAGCACATGAATTTTTTTTTGTGGATTAATATCATGAAATGACAAAACGTGATCATCCTCGTAAATCTTTTTGCAAGGAATTTCCCCTCTTAAGATTTTAGCAAAAATGTTATTATCATCGTAACTCATTTTTTTCTTTTGTTGAGTTCTTCCATTACTTCCTCAATTTTCACATCATTTGCTTCTAGATACATTATCAAATGATAAAAAACATCAGCTGCTTCATGAATTTTATTTGAATTTTTTTCTACTGCCTCAATAAGTTCATTAATTTCCTCTAGGATCTTTTCCTTACTCAAAGATTTATCACTAAGTAATTTATTAGTGTAAGAACCATCTACTGGAGTTTTTTTCCGTTCTCTTGCAAGATTAAATAAGCTTTCTAAAGTATTGAGCATATTAAATTCTAACAGGTATTCCTTTTGAGTCCAAATAATCCTTGGCTTCTTTAACCGAGTGTTTTCCATAATGAAATATAGAAGCTGCCAAAACTGCACTAGCTTTTCCAAATTTAATGCCATCCACTAAGTGATCTAAATTACCCACTCCACCAGATGCAATAACTGGAATATTTACTTTTGATGAAATTTTTGACATCAGATCAATATCATAACCTACTTGTGTTCCATCTCTATCCATAGAAGTTACTAATAACTCCCCTGCACCGTTTTTTTCCATTTGTTCAGCATACTCCAACGCATCAATACCACTGTTATTTCTTCCTCCGTGAGTAAACACTTCCCACTTATCCCCATTTTTTTTTGCATCGATTGCAACAACAATACATTGAGACCCAAATTTTTTAGAGCTATCGATAACAACTTTTGAATTTTCAACTGCTGCAGTGTTTATGGAAACTTTGTCAGCTCCACAATTAAGTAATTTGTTAATATCCTCAACACTTCTAATGCCACCTCCTACAGTTAATGGCACGAAACATTTTTTTGAAGTTTTCTCCACAACATTGTAAATAGTATCTCTATTTTCATTAGAAGCTGTAATATCTAAAAAACAAATTTCATCTGCTCCGCCATCACTATAAATTTTAGCTTGTTCCACAGGGTCTCCTGCATCCTTTAGATCAACAAAGTTTATACCCTTAACAACACGACCATTTTTTACATCTAAACAAGGTATAATTCTATTTTTAAGCATCTTCTTTTACCAGTTCTTCTAATTTTATATCTCCGTCATAAATAGCTTTACCAACAATTATACCCTCTACATTTTGCAAATTCTTCGCTTTCTTGATGTCATCCATCGATGAAACTCCACCAGATATAATTACAGGACAATTCGATATTTCTGCGACTTTAGATGTTTCATCAAAATTTGGACTTTGCTTTATACCATCTCTATCTATATCAGTATAAATTAATCTACTAACACCATAATCATTAACTTCTTTTAGATAATCAAAAGTTAATTGATTTGAGTTTTCTTTCCATCCAGATACCGACAAATATCCATTTTTAGCATCTAAGCCTAAAGCAATTTTGTTTGAAAATTTTTGACATGCTTCTTTTAAAAAATTCTTATCTTTGATCGCAGCACTACCTAAAATTACTTTATCAACACCAACATCAATATATTTTTTAATGCTATCAAAATTTCTAACACCTCCACCAATCTCAACTTTTAAATTAGATTTTACTACAATCTGTTTAATTAATTCAATGTTCACAGTTTCACCTATTAATGCACCATCTAGATCAACGATATGTAAATTTTTAAAACCCAAGTCCTTCAATTTTATCGCTTGATCAATTGGTGAAGTTTTATATTCAGTCATCTTTGTAAAGTCTCCTTTTATTAACCTGACACACCTTTTATCTTTTATGTCGATTGCAGGAAAAACTTTCATGATTAATTTTTAGTAATAATACCTATTTCACCCTTTTCTTCTAATGCGACTAAAATTGCATTTTCCTCATTCAAATACATTATATCTCTAATTCTTTGACCAATATATATTTTTTCATAGAAAATTAATTTTTCAAACTTTCTATCCAATTTTATTCTAAATAAAGAATGTCCCCAGAGACTAGAGACTAAAAAATTATTTTGCCAAAAATTTGAGAAGCTATTGGGCAATTTAATTAATTCAGAAATTCCAATGGCTTTTAAAAAAGTAAAGACAGGTTCTTGATAACCAAAATTAAAATGATCTTTTAAAAATTTTGGTTCAGTATTTTTAGGTCCATAAGGTTCTCCATAAGAAGCTTCGGGCCAACCATAATTTTTATTAATTTTTATATTGTTTATCTCATCACCACCTCTGGGACCATGCTCAGTAGAAAGTATCATAGTACCATCTGTCCAGAGACCTTGGGTGTTTCTATGACCACTAGAGATAATCTTTGGTTCTTCCTTATCAAATCCAATAAATAATATTTTTCCTATTATAGAATTATCCCTTAATTTGATTGGATTGTTTTGTCCTATTGTTATTAACAATCCATTTTTATCATTTATAGAAAATTTCTGTATTCTACCTCCATGAGGTTGATAAAAATTTTGAACTGAGCATTCTTTTGATGAATAAATATTATCAAATTCTAGTTTTTCTTCACTTATGAGCGCTCTGGATATATTCCAATTGTAACAATTGTTCTCTTTAAGATTTCCGTGTGAAATATATAAATAGTTATCTAGTATTAAAATATCTAAAACTTTGTCTAATTGAAGATTTATTTTTTTCTTATTTAATATTATTTCATCAGTGTCAGAAAAAAGTTTATTTTTATCAACAAAATAAATATTTCCAATATAATCACTTATTACTAGCTGATTATCTGTGTCATCGAAAAAATAGCTAAAAAAATGTGTCATCTGACTATCTTTTTTTTTTACAATGAACTCAATTTTAGGTTTATCTGTCTCAAAACTCTCATCGAAAATTAATTTTTTCTTTCTTACTTTGAGATTGATTTGTTGAGTTTCTGGAATAAATTTTTCATTGTAATCATTGAAAAGATTATTTGTTATTGACCAAATATTGTTGTCATTTTTTTTTAAACTTCTTACAATTACTTTTGATTTTATTGGCAAATTTTGAAAAATAATTTCAGATATATTCAAAAAATTATATTTTATAATTATAAATAGAATAATTAAAAAAAAGATTGAGAAATAAAAAGGTTTTTTCATTACAAATTTATAAAATTATCAATAATTTTAAGTCCAAACTTGTCACTTTTTTCAGGATGGAACTGAGTGCCAAAAATATTTTCTTTTTCAACGGAGCAAACAATATTTGATGAATAGTCTGTTGTAGCTGAAATCACATTTTTATCCTCTGGAATAAATTCATAACTATGAACAAAATACATGTGTGAATTATTTTCTATATTTCTAAAAATTTTACTATCTTTTACAATATTGATTTGGTTCCAGCCAATATGAGGAAGTTTAAATTTTCCTTTCTGATTATTTATTTTTGAGACTTTTCCTGAAATCCATCCCAATCCATTTGTTTTAATTTCTTCATAACCAACATCAGCAAACATTTGCAAACCAACACAAATTCCAAGTAAAGGTTTTTTATTATTTATTGCAAATTCATTTAAAGTGTCTACAAGACCTTTAATTTTATTTAAGGCATCCACACAGCTTTTAAATGAGCCTTGACCTGGTAAGACTACTTTATCACTTGATTTTATCTTATTTAAATCTGAAGTAACCTCAATAGTTACTTTGTCTTTTGCAACTTCTTTAAAAGAGTTTATTACCGAGCTTATATTGCCCGATTTATAATCAACAATTATGACGTTCATTAAACTTATAAAGAACCTTTTGTAGAGGGAATAGTTTTTTTATTCCTCGGATCTATTTCCAATGCAGTTCTTAGAGACCTTGCTAATCCCTTATAACAAGACTCGATAATGTGGTGACTATTATCACCATAAATATTTTCAACATGTAAAGTAATTCCAGCGGCTTGAGAAAATGCTTGAAACCATTCTTTAAAAAGTTCTGTATCCATCTCTCCAAGTTTTTCGACTTTTAAATTTACTTTCCAAATTAAATAAGGTCTATTTGAAATATCAATTGCAACACGTGAAAGAGTTTCATCCATTGGGATCATCGCATGAGCATATCTTCTGATTCCAACAGATTTTTTCAAAGCTTTTTTTAAAGCTTCACCAATAGCAATTCCTGTATCTTCGGTTGTGTGGTGTAGATCAATATGAGTATCTCCTTTAGCTTTTATACTCATGTCTATTGAAGAATGCTTTGATAGTTGTTCAAGCATGTGGTTTAAAAAACCTATTCCTGTGTCAATTTTGTATTTACCTTTACCGTCAATATTTAAATCAACACTAATGCTTGTTTCTTTTGTTTTTCTGCTTATTTTGCCTTTACGCTTCATAATTAAAAACAGGTATACATATATTATTCAATTATGGCAATAATACTGAACCTGGGCTTGAAGTATCAAATTTAGTATCCATTTATAAGCTATGACAACGATTGTGTTAGTTAGAAAAAACAACGAAGTAGTAGTAGCTGGTGACGGCCAAGTAAGTATGGGCAATACTGTGGTAAAAAGCACTGCCTCAAA
Source organism: uncultured Pelagibacteraceae bacterium (assembly GCA_902587155.1). GTDB lineage: Bacteria > Pseudomonadota > Alphaproteobacteria > Pelagibacterales > Pelagibacteraceae > Pelagibacter. Next base: position 4,931 of record CACIKE010000012.1, read on the forward strand.
AGTCAGAAAAATTGAGAAGAGAGATGTTGTAGCTGGTTTTGCAGGATCAACAGCTGATGCTTTAACATTGTTTGAGAGATTAGAAGGAAAATTAGAAAAGCATGCAGGTAACTTATCTAGAGCTGCTGTCGAGTTAGCTAAAGATTGGAGAACTGATAAATATCTAAGAAGGTTAGAAGCACTAATGGCTGTAGGTGACAAGAACAATAGTTATATAATTTCTGGTACTGGTGACGTTCTAGAACCTGAAGGAGACGTTATTGGTATTGGCTCTGGTGGTAATTATGCTTTAGCTGCAGGAAAAGTATTAATTGAAAGTAACATTTCAGCAGAAGAAGTTGCAAAAAAAGCTATAAAAGTTGCAGCTGATATATGCGTATTCACAAATGAAAATGTCAAAGTTGAAAAAATATAATGGATAAATCAAACGTAACTCAATTACATCCTAAAGGAGATCAACAAAAAGAGGAGGCTTCATTAGTAAGCTCCTTATCACCAAGAGAAATTGTTTCTGAATTAGACAGGTTTGTTGTCGGTCAAAATAAAGCTAAAAGAGCAGTTGCTGTTGCCTTACGAAACAGATGGAGAAGACAAGCTTTAAAAGGTGAAATGAGAAATGAAGTTTTACCTAAAAATATTTTAATGATCGGTCCAACGGGTGTTGGAAAAACAGAAATTTCAAGAAGACTCTCAAAATTAGCAGAAGCTCCATTTGTAAAAGTTGAAGCAACTAGATTTACTGAGGTAGGTTATGTTGGAAGAGATGTAGAACAAATTATCAGAGATTTAATTGAAATAGCTATTTCAATGGAGAAAGTTAAAAAAAGAAAAGAGGTATATGCAAAAGCTCAAAAATTAGCTGAAGAAAAAGTACTAGATGCTTTAGTTGGGAAAAAAGCAAGTACGGCTACAAGAGAAAGCTTTAGAAAGAGACTCAGAGATGGTGATCTTGATAATAACGAGATAGAAATAGCTGTCAGCGAAAGTGGTGGTAATAGCACATCATTTGAAATTCCTGGAATGCCTGGTGCTAATGTAGGAATGATTAATATTGGAGAGATGCTTGGAAAATCTATGGGTAAACAGGAAAAAAAGAAAAAAATGACAGTAAAAGAGTCTCACGAAATTTTAATAAATGATGAGTCTGATAAATTAATTGAACAAGATAAAATAATTAAATCTGCAAAGATCTCTACAGAAAATAATGGAATTGTTTTCTTAGATGAAATAGACAAAATTTCTGGAAGAACAGACAGGGTTGGCGGGGATGTATCTAGAGAAGGTGTGCAGAGAGATTTATTACCTTTAATTGAAGGAACAACAGTTAATACAAAATATGGACCTATAAAAACTGACCATATATTATTTATTGCATCTGGTGCTTTCCAATTAGCCAAACCTTCTGATTTGCTTCCTGAGTTACAAGGAAGACTGCCAATTAGAGTTGAGCTAGAGGCTTTGTCAAGTGAGGATTTCAAAAGAATTCTTAAAGAACCTGATTTCAGTTTAATTAAACAGTATGTGGCTTTGTTAAAGACTGAGAACGTTGAGCTTGAGTTTACTGAAGATGGGATTGATGCAATCGCAAATATTGCGTCAGAGGTAAATGCAACTGTTGAAAATATTGGTGCTAGAAGATTACACACAATAATAGAGAAGATCCTTGATGAAATTAGTTTCACTGCAACTGACAGATCTGGTGAAAAAATCTCAATAAATAAAGAATATATAAACAAAAATCTTGATAACCTTGTGAAAGATACAGATCTATCAAAATTTATTTTATAATTTTTTTTTTAAAAAAATATAAAAAGCCCCACTGCCACCATCTTCAATTTCGGCATCAGTTATAGTTTTTATCTTTTTCATTAAGCTAGAATTATTTTTAATAAAATCAGGAACAGAATTTTTTAAAATACCAAATTTCTTTGAAACATATGGATCCTTATCATTCTGAGAGTGTAGTCCTTTGCCGGTAACTATTATTACTTTTGAGATCTTTTGATCAAAACAATCAATTATAAAACTTTCAACTTTCTTATTTGCTTCATCAAGTGTGTAACCATGAAGATCTAATGATTTAGTAACATGAAATTTATTCTCTTTTTTTTCCAAATCTTTATTTGGTAACTTTTCATTTTTTTCTAAAAAGTCTTTCCAATCTTCTTTGTCTTTATCTGAAATATTACTGTTCAATTAAGAAAGGGTATCCACTAACTGCCAATTTGGATTAGTAGTACTTGTATCTCTTGAAAATACCCAGGTGTCATAAATCTTCTTAATTTTTTCTGGGTCTCCAGAAACTATCTTTTTATCTTTATCCCTAATACAGGTTATTACTTCACCCACAAATTCTACTGTTACCTGCAAAATTTTTCCTAAATACTTGTGCTCTTTTATATTCGCTGAATTTACCCCGATAAAAGTAATTTCGGCAAGATGTCCTCTTTTACCTCTCTCCTTTAGTGCAGTGTTAAACTGATCGTAAATTTTATTACTCAATAGAGGCTTGCTTGTAGTCAATTTATTGTCACTATCACCGAAATCTGTAATAATGGTTTCGTATGCTATTTTAGCACCTTTTAAAAAGTCTTTTTTTGCATTTTCGTCAAAATCAGTTTTTTTACTTGTTTTTGTTTCAGGATTTATGTTTTTCATCATTTTCTCAAACTGAGGTGAGGCTTTTCCTTCAAAACCTGTTCTTTTCCCTAAAATTCCTCTAAGCCTTAAAAAAATGAAGCCTGCAATCATTGCTAATAAAATTATATCAATGTACTCGAAACTATAATTCATATGCTAAATCTAATTACTATGTTGATTAATTTCAACTAACAATTACATTAAAGACAAATGAACACAGTACTTTTAGCTGTTATTTTAATCCCAATTGTAGAGATCTACCTTTTTATAAAGATTGGGTCTCAAATAGGTGCGTTTATCACCATATTCCTAGTATTTTTTACTGCAGTTGTGGGAGTGTATTATGCCAGATACGAAGGGATTAACACTCTTAGATCTGGAATGACACAAATAATTAAAAATCAAATTCCAGCCCACGAATTAATTTCTGGTGCCGCAATAGCATTTGCGGCCATTCTATTAATTATACCAGGATTTGCAACTGACCTAATTGGTTTCCTCTTGATCATCCCAATAACGCGAAAGTTGATATTGGGAAAATTTAATAAAAAATTTGATAGGAAAGGAATGAAAAAGGATAATTTTATCGAGGGAGAATTTGAAGATATAGAGGACGATAATGACAGAAAAATATAAGATTCTAGCAAAATACATAAAAGATATGTCTAGTGAAACACCTGATGTTGAAACTTACATATCTTCAGCAAATAACATGGGTAAATATCAATTAGATATTGATATCAAATCAATAGCTCTTAAAAACAAAACAATCGAGGTAAATATATCATTAAAATTTCAACACAAAGATAATCAAGTTAAAAAATCGCATTTTGAGATAATTTACGCAGTAGCAGTAAAAATCAATGAGTCCATTAAAGAAAAAAAAGATCTAGAAAAAATTGTGCTATGCGATATACCTAATTCAGTTTATCCAGATTTAGAAAAATCATTTTTAGATATGATGCATAATTCTGGATACCCTAATCTCAAATTAGAAAAAAAAATTGATTTTACAAAACTTTATTTAGAAAGATTTAATTAATAAAAGTTTTTTTTAAGAGACGTTTTCAAATAAATTTGATGTTTTTTTAGCTCCTCAGGAGATGGTTTGATAATCTTAGTAGAATACATAACTTTTTCAGTATTTAATTTTGAAACTTCTTCCTCTTTATTTTTAAAATCTAAAGCTGGTTCTTTTTGATCTATTAAATTTATATAAACTTTAGATAACAAATCGCAGTCAATAAGCGCAGTATGTTGGACTCTTTTGGAATTATCTATCCTATATCTCTTACATAAAGCATCCAAACTTATTTGGGATCCTGGAAATTTATTTCTAGCTAGTGATAATGTGTCTACTACTTCATTATCAATTTTATGTTTTCCGATGATTTTAAGTTCATTATTTAAATGAGATAAATCAAATTCAGCATTATGAATTATCAATCTCTTATCTTTTATAAATTCTAGAAAATCGTCAGCTATTTCTTTAAATTTCATTTTGTCTGACAAAAAACTATCTGAATATCCATGAACTTCGAAAGCTTTCTCAGACACTTTTCTTTCAGGATTTAAATAACAATGAAATTTGTTTTTTGTCGGTATTAAATTGTTTAACTCAATACATCCAATTTCTACAATTCTATGCCCCTCTTTGATTGAAATACCAGTCGTTTCTGTATCTAAAACTATTTCTTTCATACTAAATTTTTTACAATTTCTTTTACTCTTACTTTAACAGAATTTTTTTTAAAATTGTTCTTAATTATAAATTGAGACTTTTTCTTTTTTAAAACAAGCGATAGTT
>CACIKE010000013.1 GCA_902587155.1 uncultured Pelagibacteraceae bacterium
ATGATGCTGGAGTAACTTTGGTAATTTCATTTTTTAATTCATCCAATGTATATCCGACTGCAAGTTTTGCAGCAACTTTAGCTATGGGAAATCCAGTTGCTTTTGATGCAAGGGCTGAAGATCTTGATACTCTAGGGTTCATCTCAATTATTACCATTCGCCCATTTTTAGGGTTTATTGCAAATTGAACATTTGAACCACCTGTCTCAACTCCAATTTTTCTTAAACATGCAATAGAAGCATTTCGCATTACTTGATATTCTTTGTCAGTTAATGTCAATGCGGGAGCAACTGTAACTGAGTCTCCCGTATGTATTCCCATTGGATCTACATTTTCTATCGAACAAATAATTATACAATTATCTTTCTTATCTCTTACAACCTCCATTTCAAATTCTTTCCAACCTTCTAAGCACTCTTCTACAAGCACTTGGCTTACCGGAGACTCGTGTAAACCATTTTTGATAATTTTTAGGTAATCCTTGTTGTTTTTTGCTATTCCTCCTCCTAAACCCCCAAGCGTAAAAGCTGGCCTAATTATTGCTGGCAGACCAATTTTATTCAAAACTTTTGATGCTTGATTTATATTGTTTACGATCTCAGATTTCGGAAGATCTAAACCAATATCAATCATGTTTTTTCTAAATTTTTTTCTATCTTCTGCATTGGAAATAGCTTTTGAATTTGCACCAATTAATTCGATTTTATATTTTTTTAAAATTCCTTTTTTCTCTGCCTCCATTGCGAGGTTAAGAGCAGTCTGGCCACCCATGGTTGGAAGAATTGCATCTGGTTTTTCTTTTTTAAGAATTTTTTCTAAAACCTCTAAAGTAATAGGCTCGATGTAAGTTTTATCTGCAACATCCGGATCTGTCATAATTGTTGCTGGATTTGAATTAATTAACACAACTTTATAACCCTCATCTTTTAATGCCTTACAAGCTTGGGTTCCTGAATAATCAAATTCACAAGCTTGACCAATAATAATTGGTCCAGCACCTACAACTAAAATTTTTTTAAGATCTTTTCTTTTTGGCATTTTTTTTCATATTGTTAATAAATTCCTGGAATAAATAGACACTATCTTGTGGTCCAGGGTTTGACTCTGGGTGATATTGAACTGAGAATACAGGATTATTCTTTAATCTTATTCCCTCGATACTATTATCGAACAATGATTTATGAGTAATCTGAATATTTTTCGGTAAGTTTTCTCTTACAACTTCAAAACCATGATTTTGGCTAGTGATTTCAACATTTTCACTAATTAAATTTTTAACTGGATGATTTGCTCCTCTATGACCTAATTTCATTTTTTTTGTTTTACCACCCAATGCAAGTGCGAGTATCTGATGACCAAGGCAAATACCAAATAATGGTATTTTATTTTTAATAAGATTTTGAATTATCTGAATTGCGTATTTTCCTGTTGCAGCTGGATCTCCAGGTCCATTAGACAAGAAAACACCATTAGGTTTAAGAGATAAAATTTTTTCTGCAGATGTTTTGCAAGAAACCACAGTAACTTTACATTTAAAATCAGAAAAATATCTTAAAATATTTTTTTTTATTCCATAATCTATTGCCACCACATGAAATGAATTTTGATTATTTTTTCTATAGCCATGTTCTTTTCTCCAAGTTTTAAGTCCTTTCCAAACATAATTTTTTTGCGTGGTAACTTTTTCTGCTAGATCTAAATTTTTTAGCCCACTCCATTTAATCGTAGAATTAATAAGTTTGTTAATACGAAATTTACTTTTATTTGAGTAAGCTATGGTTCCTTTTGGAGCACCCTTGTCTCTTATAAAATTCGTTAAACTTCTTGTATCAAGTCCAGTAATTCCAACTATTTTATTTTTTTTTAACCAAGCATCCAAATGTTGAAAAGATCTATAATTTGATGGCGATGTTATCTCAGAATTAAAAATAACTCCTTTAGTCCAAATTCTATCAGATTCGAAATCTTCTTTATTTGTCCCTACATTTCCAATGTGAGGAAAGGTAAAGTTTATTATTTGTCCAGCATAAGATGGATCCGATATTATTTCTTGGTATCCAGTTAATGAGGTATTAAAGCAAACCTCACCAGTAGCCTCTCCTTGGTATCCAATTCCAATACCTCTAAAAATCTTTTTGTTTTCTAAAACTAAAATACCTGTATTTTTTTGAGAATTTTTTAAGTGAGTTTTTTTTACTTTTTTAGTCAATTACAACTCATAAGTTAAAGGTTAATACAATAATTGATTTATTATCGCAACAGAGATGTATTATAAAATTGTAAAAAAACAATTTTTCTTTTGAAGAATTTTTTCTTTAAAGTAGATTAAAAAATTATGTCATTAAAAGTAACAATCGAAACTGAATATAAAAATGCTTTAAAATCTAAAGATAAAACAAAAATCTCAACTTATAGGTTAATTTTATCATCAATTAAGGATCTGGACATCTCAAACAGGTCAGGCCCAAACAAAAAAGAAACAGATGATGAAGATATAAAAAAATTATTAAAAAAGATGATGAAGCAAAGAACCGAATCAATCGATATTTATAAAAAAAATAATCGCTCTGATCTTCTAGAAATTGAGCAAAACGAATTCAATATTCTATCAAGTTTTTTACCTAAGCAGCTAAATGACGAAGATACTAAAAAGATATGTGAGGAAACTATTTCTAAATTAGGTGCAAACTCTATTAAAGATATGGGAAAAGTAATGGGTGAATTAAAAAAAAAGCATGCTGATGAAATTGATTTTTCAAAGGCAGGCGCCTTGTTAAAAGAATTATTAAATAAATAATGAAATATCCAAAAGAATATCTAGATGAAATTAAAACTCGTCTTAAAGTTTCTAGTGTTGTTTCAAAAGTTGTAGCTTTAAAAAAAAGAGGAAAGGAGTTTGTTGGACTTTCACCGTTTAAAAATGAGAAAACCCCTTCCTTTACAGTGAATGATGAAAAAGAATTTTATCATTGCTTCGCAACTTCAGAGCATGGAAATATTTTTGATTTTGTTATGAAAACTCAAAACTTAAGGTTTGGAGAAGCAGTAAAATATCTTGCTAATATTGCAGGAATGCAACCATATCTATTTACAAAACAAGATGAAGAGAGAGAAAAAAATTGGAAAGAATATTTATCAATTTATAGCAAATATGTTGATTATTATCATGATCAGCTTTTAAAAAATGAAAAACTCTCAAACGCCAGAGATTATTTAAAGAATAGATCATTAGGCAAAGAAGAAGTTAAAAAATTTAAAATTGGTTTTGTTGAAAAAAATTCAAGTTTATTTGATGAACTAAAAAAAGAATTTAGTGAAAAGACTTTATTAGAAAGTGGTTTATTTTATTTTGATGAAAAGAAAAAAACTTGTGTAGAAAGATTCAGAGGAAGATTAATATTTCCAATTAACAATATTTCAGGACAGCCAATTGCTTTAGGTGGTAGAATAATAGAAAATTCAGATTATTTAGCAAAATATATTAATTCACCGGAGACAAATTTTTTCAAAAAAGGTTCAAATCTTTACAACTTAGACAGAGCAAGAAAATTATCTAATAAGTTAAATCATATTTTTTTAGTTGAAGGTTATATGGACGTAGTTAGTTTAAGTAAAAATGAAGTTGAAAACGTTGTTGCGAATCTTGGCACTTCTTTGACTGATAAACAAATTTTAACATTAAATCAGTTCTTTGATGACATTATAATTTGTTTTGATGGGGATGAGAGTGGCTACAAAGCTGCCTTAAGAGCTGCAGAAAATTCTATTAAAGAATTAAAACCTGAAAAACAAATATCTTTTTTATTTTTACCAGATAAAGAAGACCCCGATAGTTTTGTAAATAAAAATGGTAAAAACTATTTTTTAGATTTTACAAAGCAGAGCAAATTACCAATTCATCAATTTATTTTCAGTCATTATAAAAAACAAACTGAAAATAATCCTTCTTCTATGGCAATATTTGAGAAAAAATTAAGATCAATAGCTAATACAATTAAAGATAATTTTATTAAAAAATATGTTCTTGAATTTTTTTTAGAAAAAATTGCAGAATTAACACCTTATTCCAATCAAAATAAGAGTAAGTTTTCTGTTAAGAAAGCAAAATCACTTGAATCAACAAAAAAATTTTATAATGAAAGTCAGGGAATTACTGCCGTTGAGTTAAAAGAGTTTTCTTTATTATATTTGCTCTTGAATAATTTATCTCTCTTTCAGTCAAACATTCATTTAGTAGAAAATATCAAATTATTCTCAGAAATTAATAAGCAAATATTCAATTCGGTAATTGATAAATTAAAATCGAATGAAAAAATTGATATTGAAAAACTCAATTTTGATAAGCAATTGCTAGATAAGATAAATAAGTTTGCGCCAATTAAACATATTCTTAAAAATAAACCTCAAAATGACAATCAATTGATAGAGATACTCGATGATATTTCAAAAGATTTATTTAATCACGATTTGGAATTAAGAATCCAAGAATTAGAATCGAGGTTTTCAGAAGATTTAAGTGAAACAACATTTAATGAGCTAAAAGAGCTTAAAAATGAGAGAAAAACCAACTAATCTGAATAAATTAGCAATGGATTTTTGCTAATTTGATATTATATAAGTCTCTCTAACTTAGATTGCTGTGGAAAGAATTATTACTAAATCATTCGCTAGATTAATGGGTCGAGGAACCCATAGAGGATTTATAACTTATGAAGAGTTGAGCAAATCCCTAGGAAAAAGGAATCTCTCTGATGAGAATCTGTCACAAGCTTTTATTCATATTTTAGATGGAGGAATAGTTCTCGTTGAAAAGAAGTCTGATTTTAAAGTATTAAGAAAAAAAGATAATTCCTCTAAAGATGAAGGTAAAACTATTGAGAAGAGTGATGACCCGATAAGAATGTATCTTAGAGAAATGGGAGGAGTTGAATTACTTTCTAGAGAAGGTGAGATAGCAATTGCTAAAAGAATAGAAGCAGGAAAAGATGTTATGTTGATTGCGTTATCACAAAGCCCTATCACTGCTAAGCAATTTTTTGATTGGGATGAAAAATTACAAAAAGATGAGATATTAGTAAGAGAAATTATAGATATTGATACGAACTATATGGAAGACGAAAATACTGGACCAAGTGCAAAGCAAAAAAATGCTGGTGAAGATGAGAAAGAAGATAGTTCAAACGATGAAAGCGAAGATGATTTCAATCCAACACTTGCTGCGATGGAGTCAGAAATTAAGCCGAAAGTTTTGAAAACAGTTAATCTATTAACTAAAGAATACAGAAAACTAATAAAATACCAAAAAGAAAAATTATATTGTGTTCTAAATTCTCAGACTTTTTCAACTTCCAAAGAAAAAGGATATGAAAAAGTTGTTAATGAAATACTAGAGAATATCAAATCTTTACAGTTATCTCCTTCAGTTTTAGAGGAGCTTGTACAAAAACATTATGTAGAAAATAAGAAAATTATATCTTTAGAGGGTAATCTTTTAAGACTGGCAATGGATCAAAAAATTCCGAGGAATGAATTTATTAAATTTTATTTAGGTAATGAGATTAATCCAAATTTAAAAAAGTTTTTAGATACTAACACTTTGTGGAAGCAATTTTTTAGTAAAAATAAAGAAGAATTTAAAAATATAAGAGAAAGATTGATTGAAATCAGCCACAAGCTTGGAATGTCAGTAACTGACTTCAAAAAGTTAGTAAGTAGAGTTCAAAAAGGTGAAAAAGAGTCAAGAATTGCGAAAAAAGAAATGGTAGAGGCTAATTTAAGACTAGTTATTTCAATAGCAAAAAAATACACGAATAGAGGACTTCAGTTTTTAGATTTAATTCAAGAAGGCAATATTGGTTTAATGAAAGCAGTTGATAAATTTGAATATCGAAGAGGTTATAAATTTTCAACTTATGCAACTTGGTGGATAAGACAAGCAATCACAAGATCTATTGCTGATCAAGCAAGAACAATAAGAATACCAGTTCATATGATTGAAACAATTAATAAGATCGTAAGAACTCAAAGGTTGATATTAAGTGAATTTGGTAGGGAGGCCACTCCTGAGGAATTGGCAAAAAAACTACGTATGCCACTTGACAAAGTTAGAAAAGTTTTAAAGATTTCTAAGGAACCTGTTTCGTTAGAAAAACCAGTCGGTGATGAAGAGGATAGTAGTTTAGGAGATTTTATTGAAGATACAAAAGCATTAGCGCCATTGGAGCAAGCAATTAAATCAAATTTAGGTGAAGCAACGACAAAAATATTGTCCACTCTCACACCTAGAGAGGAAAGAGTTTTAAGAATGAGATTTGGAGTTGGAATGAATACTGATCATACATTAGAAGAAGTAGGCTTACAATTTTCAGTGACAAGAGAAAGAATTAGACAAATAGAGGCTAAAGCGCTGAGAAAACTTAAACACCCGAGTAGATCAAAACAATTAAAAAGTTTCTTAGAAAGTTAATCTGGGCCGTTAGCTCAATAGTAGAGTACTGCATTGACATTGCAGGGGTAGTTGGAGCGTAACCAACACGGCCCACCACAATTTCTCTGTTTATTAAATTTTTTATATTGATATAACATTGAGATAACAAGGGCCTGTAGCTCAGTTGGTTAGAGCAGTACACTCATAATGTATTGGTCCCAGGTTCGAGTCCTGGCGGGCCCACCACTAAAATTTTAATTATTAGAAAATTCTCTTAAAACTTTAAATAAAGCCTCAATATTGTTTTCATTAGAGCTTAAAACAGATGCAAATTCCTCTTTTTGAGTTCTAGCTAAACTCAGTCCCTCTATTATTAAATCTCTGATTAAAGGGTTATCAGGATCTTTTGTATAAATCCTCCAATCAATATTTATCTCAGGTCTCTCTTTTGTCGCTTTTAGAACACTACTTACAATTGTATAATTATCATTTAACTTTTCTTTATTAGTAACATCAATTTCAGGATTTGTATATTCTGCCAATCTACTAGAGAAACTTTTTAAAAAGTATCCTTCAAATAAATTAGAATATATATTTTTTTCTTCATCACTTAGACTTTTTCTTTTTGCACCTAACGTATAAAAGCCAATACCATTAATATCAACTGTTTCCTTGGCAATCAGTTTCAATTTTTCAATTTTTTCAATTTTAGAAATATCTTCACCTAGTAGTTTTGATGCTCTGTTTACTGTGGATTGAACAAATATATCAGGCTCAATGGAAAATGAAGCCGATGAAATTGAAAAAAAAACTATTGTAAATACTAACAATTTTCTTTTTATCATCTTTGAGCGAAATTATTGTGTTTCTATCTCTTCCCAATCACTATCATCTTGAGTTTCAATAATTTTCTTACTATTCATGATCCTTTGTTGTCTATCCTGTAAATAAAGACTTTTTACTGAAGCATAAAAGTCTAGTGAATTCTTTTCTAAATTTTCAATAGAGTCAAAATTTTTCGCCCTAAAATCTACTCCAGCGGTTACTCTCGACGCATAATAATCAATATCTTTAAAATAATTTGTATCATTTCTTACAGTTACATTGTACCAAGCATCTCCACCAATAAAATTAGTTAAAGAGGCTACAGTATCTCTAGCAGTTGTTGGACCTAAAACAGGTAGCACTAAATAGCAGCCAGGCCCGACACCATGTGAAGCTAAACTTTGCCCATAATCCTCTTTTACGTACTCACTAAACCCAAGATAAGTTGCAACATCAATTAAGCCCAGAACACCAACAGTTGTGTTGATTAAAAATCTTCCTGTATTTACACCAGCCAGAGCAAATTCACCCTGAAGAATATTGTTCGGTATGGTTACAACATTTGATAAATTGTTTAGTGAGTTACTTACTCCAGATTTAACAGGAGCGGGCAAGACTCTGTAAACACTTGCAACTGGTTTAAAAATAATCTTATCTAAACCTTGATTAAGAGCGAAAGATGCCTTGTTAAAAGTTTCAGAGCAATCTTTGATTTCAGATGGTTCGTTTTTTTTCAAAACAAGATCACCGTCTGAACCTGCGTGAACATTTACAATTAGCGTAAAAGTTGTAATTATAATTACTAAAATTTTCCTCATAATTTACTGTTCTGTATAATACAATGTTGAATAAAATAAAATAACAATAAATCATTATTATAGCTTAAATGTGGCCTAAAATATCACTAAATTATTCACCAAACTTTAATACAATTAAAAGATCAAAAAAAGATATTAAATTTATAATTATTCACTACACTGGCATGAACAGAGAACAATTAGCTATAAATAGACTCTGTGATTTTAAGTCAAATGTTAGTGCACATTTTTTTATAAAAAAAAACGGCTTGGTGTTAAATCTTGTTCCTCCACTTTATGAAGCCTGGCATGCAGGAAAATCTAGCTGGAAAAATTTTCAATCTCTTAATAGGTATTCCATAGGTGTTGAAATTCAAAATTCTGGTCATGATAATAGATATGAAAATTTTTCTAAAAAACAAATTATTTCAATTAAAAAATTATTGACGTATTTAATAAAAAAATACAATGTGAAGCAAAAAAATATTTTGGGTCACTCTGATATTTCTCCAGATCGTAAAAAAGATCCTGGAGAAAAGTTTCCTTGGAAAGAGTTAGCAAAATCTAGTTTATCTCAATGGCATAATTTAGACGAAAAAAAGCTAAGAGAAAAAAGATTGATTAGGTTAAATTTTGACGAAGAAAATAAATTTTTGATAAACCTAAAAAAAATTGGATATCT
>CACIKE010000014.1 GCA_902587155.1 uncultured Pelagibacteraceae bacterium
ACACTTTATCCAGATACTTTTCCTGGGCCTTTAGGAAAAGGACTTTATGGAAAAGCGATGTCTAAAAAATTGTGGAGTTTGAATGTGATAAATATAAGAGATGCAGCTACAGATAAACATAAAACAGTTGATGATACTCCTTACGGTGGTGGAACAGGTATGTTATTAAAACCTGATGTTTTAGCAAATTCTATCGATCAAAACATAAATAAAGGAGATAGGATTTTGTATCTTTCACCTAAAGGCAAAGTATTTAATCAAAAACTCGCGCAAGATCTATCATTAGAAAAATCCTTCTCATTAATTTGTGGTCATTTCGAAGGTGTTGATGAGAGAGTATTATCTACAAGAAATATTGAAGAGATTAGTGTAGGAGACTATGTCTTGTCAGGCGGAGAAACTGCTGCGCTAGTAGTGCTTGATAGTGTATTGAGACTTTTACCTGGAGTCTTAGGGAATGATAAATCAGCTTCAGAAGAAACTTTTGAAAATGGCCTTTTGGAGTACCCACAATATACCAAACCCCAGATTTGGGAGGAAAAATCGGTTCCAGATGTGTTATTATCTGGTGATCACGCTAAAATTAAAGACTGGCGTTTATCTCAATCTGAGGCTATAACACGCGACCGAAGACCAGATTTGTGGAATAAATATAAGAAGAATTAATTTGTTAAATATTAAAATGAAAACAATAGAAGAAATAAATCAAAATAACGTTAAAAAAATTCTTTCAGAAAAAAAGATCCCTGATTTCTTTCCTGGTGATGTTGTTAAAGTTGGTGTCAGAATTACAGAGGGAAAAAAAGAGAGAATTCAATATTTTGAAGGTGTTTGTATAGCTAAAAAAAGTAGAGACATAAACTCCTCTTTTACTGTTAGAAAAATATCTTTTGGAGAGGGTGTTGAAAGAACTTTCCCGTTGTATGGAACTGTTATTGACTCAATCAAAGTAATTCGTTCAGGAAAAGTAAGAAGAGCTAAACTGTATTATTTAAGAGATAGAACTGGAAAATCTGCGAGGATTGCTGAAAAAATAAGAAAAAAAATTGGTATTGATATTGACGTTAAGCCCGAGACTGTTACTGAAGAAAATCTAGCGCCAGCAGAAAAAGAAAGTGCACCAGAGTCTCCAAAAGAGGCTAAAGAGGCTACCCCAACTGTAGAGCCTAAAAAAGAAGAAGCCCCAAAAACAGAGATGAAGAAAGAGGCACCCAAAGCTGAAACTAAAACTGAAAAAAAACTTGAAAATTTACAGGAAAAAAAATAATTTTTTTCTCAATGCCCAATACTCTTTACGATAAAATTTGGAACGAGCATTTAGTTCATCAGCAAGAAGATGGAACAGCTTTATTGTTTGTTGACAGACATTTAGTTCATGAAGTCACTAGTCCACAAGCCTTTGAGGGATTAAGAAATTCTAAACGTAAAGTAAGACATCCAAAATTGACATTAGCTGTTGCAGATCATAATGTTCCAACAACGGATAGGTCAAAAGGTATTTCAGACCATGAATCTAAAATTCAAGTTGAAACTTTAGAGGCTAATTGTAAAGAGTTTGGTATTAAACTTTTTGGAATGAGTGATAAGAGACAAGGAATTGTTCATGTCACAGGGCCTGAACAGGGCTTTACTCAACCCGGTACAGTTATTGTCTGTGGTGATAGTCATACAGCAACACATGGAGCATTTGGTGCATTAGCTTTTGGTATTGGAACTTCAGAAGTAGAACACGTTTTAGCAACTCAAACATTAGTTCAAAAAAAAGCAAAGAATTTTAGAATAAATGTCAACGGCACTCTTCCATTAGGTGTTACATCAAAAGATGTAATTCTTCAGATAATTGGAAAAATTGGAACTGCGGGAGGAACAGGCTGTGTAATTGAATATGCAGGTGATCTAATTAAATCGCTTAGTGTTGAGAATAGAATGACAATTTGTAATATGACAATTGAAGGTGGTGCTAGGGCAGGATTAATTGCTCCTGATGAAAAAATATTTAAATACTTAGAAGGTAGACCAATGTCTCCCAAGGGAGATGATTGGGATAAAGCACTAGATAATTGGAAAAATTTAAATACTGATGAAGGTGCAAAGTTTGACAAAGAGGTAAACCTAACTGCTAATGAAATTTCGCCAATGATAACTTGGGGAACTTCACCACAGGATGTTATTACGATAGATGAAAAAGTACCAAATCCAAAAAATGAGAAAGATGAGGATAGAAAAAATTCTTTGGAACGAGCCTTAAATTATATGGGCTTGAAACCAGATATGGCAGCTAAAGATATTAAAATTGATAAAGTTTTCATTGGGAGCTGTACTAATGGGAGGATTGAAGATTTAAGAGAGGCTGCAAAAATTTTAAAAGATAAAAAAATTGCCTCTCATGTTCATGCTATGGTTGTTCCTGGATCAGGGCTAGTTAAAGAGCAAGCAGAACAAGAAGGATTAGATAAAATTTTTGTAAAATCAGGATTTGAATGGAGAGAACCAGGTTGTTCAATGTGTTTAGCAATGAATGCAGATAAACTAAAACCAGAAGAAAGATGTGCCTCTACATCAAATAGAAATTTTGAAGGTAGGCAAGGTAGAGGTGGAAGAACCCATTTAGTAAGCCCAGGTATGGCAGCAGCAGCAGCAATATCTGGAAATCTTGATGATGTGAGGAAATATCAAAATTAACATGCAAAAATTTAGCACTTTGAAGAGTATACCTGCGTATTTGCCAATAGTTAATATTGATACAGATATGATTATTCCAAAACAATTTTTAAAAACAATTAAAAGAACTGGACTGGGTAAAAATTTATTTTTTGAGATGAGATATGACGATCAAGGTAAAGAAATAAATGATTTTGTCTTAAACACAGATCCTTACAATAACTCAAAAATTCTAATTGCTGGAAAAAATTTTGGTTGTGGCTCTTCAAGAGAACACGCTCCATGGGCATTATTAGACTTTGGGATCACGTGTGTGATAAGTTCAAGTTTTGCGGATATCTTTTATAACAACTGTTTTAAAAATGGAATCTTACCAATAATTTTAGATGATGATAAAATTAAAGAACTATCTGAGTATGCAAAAAGAAAAGAAGAAATTTTTATAGATCTTAGGGAAGAAAAAGTTATTTTTGGAAATAATGAATTAAAATTTAAAGTAGACTCGTTTAAAAAAAAGTGTTTGTTAGAAGGATTAGACGATATAGCTCTATCATTAAAAAAATCTGATAAAATAGAAATTTTTGAAAAAGATTTAAAAGTAAAAAAGCCCTGGGTGTTTAATGATTAAAGTTAAAAAAAGAAGAGTATTATTGTTACCAGGTGATGGAATAGGTCCTGAAGTTATTGCAGAAGTTAAAAAAGTAATCAATTGGTTTAATGATAAAAAATCTTTAGATTTTGAAATTGATGAGGATTTAGTCGGAGGAATTTCTTTTGATAAGCATGGAACACCTCTTACTGATGAAGTTTTTTACAAAGCATTAGAGAGCGCTGTAATAATGTTAGGTGCGGTTGGTGGACCAAAATGGGATGGTGTAGAATTTTCAAAAAAACCTGAGAGAGCCCTTTTAAAACTTAGAAAAGAACTAAAACTTTTTGCTAATTTAAGGCCAGCAATATGCTTTGAACAATTGGTCAATGCTTCAACTTTAAAACCAGAAATTGTATCAGGTTTAGATATTTTAATAGTTAGAGAATTAACTGGTGGAGTATATTTTGGTGAACCAAGAGGAATTAAACCAATAGAAAATGGAGAAAGAAAAGGAGTAAACACTCATACTTATACTAGTAGTGAAATTATTAGAGTAGCTAGAGTTGCTTTTGACTTAGCTAAAAAAAGATCAAATAGAGTCATATCTTGTGAAAAATCTAATGTAATGGAAGCGGGTCAACTTTGGAAAGAAGAAGTGCAATCATTACATGATAAAGATTATAAGGATGTTGAGCTAAGTCATATGTTAGCTGATAATTGTGCGATGCAATTAGTAAGGAACCCAAAACAATTTGATGTAATCTTAACTGATAATTTATTTGGTGACATGTTATCAGATGAGGCTTCTATGT
Organism: uncultured Pelagibacteraceae bacterium; assembly: GCA_902587155.1. GTDB lineage: Bacteria > Pseudomonadota > Alphaproteobacteria > Pelagibacterales > Pelagibacteraceae > Pelagibacter. The sequence continues at coordinate 4,066 of CACIKE010000014.1, forward strand.
TAACAGGTTCTCTTGGATTACTACCTTCAGCATCATTAGGTGCAAAAAATAAGGATGGCGAAATGAGAGCTATGTATGAACCTATTCATGGCTCAGCTCCAGACATTGCTGGGAAAGGAGTCGCAAATCCTATTGCCTCAATTTTAAGTTTTGCTATGGCGCTAAGATATTCTTTAGATTTAGATAATGAGGCAGAGGCCTTAGAAAAGGCTGTACAAGAGGCTCTTAATGATGGATTAAGAACAAAAGATATAATGTCTGATAAAATGAAAGAGGTTTCCACTTCTCAAATGGGTGATGCGATCATTTCAAAATTGCAATAATTAATTAATTATCTTAAAGTCATACTATGCCAAGCTATACCGCTCCTGTTGATGATATGATGTTTCTATTCGAAAAACTTAGAAATAATCAAAAATATAATGAGTTAGAAAAATATAAAGAGGTAACCACTGATTTAGTAAAAGATATTTTGCAGGAGGCAGCGAAGATTAATCAAAATTTAATTTTACCATTAGCTAAAGCTGGTGATGAAAATCCTGCAGTTTTAGAAAATGGAGTAGTAAGAACTCCTCCAGGTTACAAAGAAGCTTACAAAAAATATATCGAGGACGGATGGACTTCACTATCTTGTGATCCAAAATATGGAGGTCAAGGTATGCCAAAAACTGTAAGTGCATTTTTTGATGAGATGCTTTCCTCAGCAAGTCTGTCTTTTAAATTATACAGTGAACTAAGCATAGGTGCATATAATTGTATTAATCATCATGCTACAGACGATATAAAAAATAAATATTTACCTAAAATAGTTGAGGGAAAATGGAGCGGCACTATGTGTTTAACTGAGCCAGTATGTGGTACCGATTTGGGTTTATTAAGAACAAAAGCCAAGAAACAAACTGACGGAACTTATAAAATAAGTGGTCAAAAAATATTTATTACATCTGGTGATCATGATTTAACTGAGAATATTATTCATCTAGTTTTGGCAAGAGCAGATGACTCTCCAGCAGGCACAAAAGGAATAAGTTTATTTTTAGTTCCAAAATTTGTGGTTAAAGACGATGGAACAATTGGACCAAGAAATGGGATATCTACAGGATCTATTGAGACTAAGATGGGAATAAAGGGATCAGCAACATGTGTATTAAATTTTGATGATGCTACTGGGTACATGATAGGTGCTAAAGAAAAAGGATTAAGTGCAATGTTCACTATGATGAATCTTGAAAGAATAGTTGTTGGTATACAAGGATTAGGTATTTCAGAAATTGCTTATCAAAATTCACTTACTTACGCGAAAGAAAGAAAACAAGGAAAGTCAAATAATTCTAATTCAAATAATGGTGCAGATTTCATAATTGAGCATGCTGATATTAGAAAAACTCTACTCAATATGAAATCAATCATTGAAGGTGAAAGAGCCTTATGTTTTTGGTTGTCACAGCAAACCGAAGTAAGTTTAAATCATCCAGATGAAAAAACTCGTCAGGAAGCCTCAGATTATGTTTCACTTATGACTCCTGTAGTAAAATCGTTATTCACAGATTTGGCAATGGAAATAACAAGCGATGCTATGCAAATACATGGTGGATATGGATACACTAAAGATCAAGGAATAGAACAATTATATAGAGATAATAGAATTACACCTATTTATGAAGGTACAAATTCGGTTCAAGCCTTAGACCTAGTTTTCAGAAAATTATCAAATAAAAATGGCGACATAATAAATAAATTTTTAGATCAGGTAAAGTCAGAGTGTGAGACCGACAATGAAAAAATTAAACCATTTTTATCAGAATTTAATAAGTATTTAGACATTCTTAAAAAATTTAGTGATTGGATGATAGATAAAGCAAGCACAGAAAAAGATGATGTTAGCGCGGCAGCTAATGATTACCTTAAAACTTTAGGGTATGTATCTATTGCATATGCATGGATTAAGGTTTTAGAGGTGAGTTTTAAAGATTATGAAGAAAATAAAAATTTTTATAATGATAAAATAGACACTGCTAAATTTTATTTTGATAAAGTATTACCTAGGGCTGAACATCACTATAAGTCTGCAATCTCTGGAAGTTCAAATATAATGAATTTCAAGTTCAATTAAATGAGCCACTACGAAACTAATCTTAATAAAAATGATGCAAATTATGTTCCATTAACCCCTTTGACTTTTTTAAAAAGAGCTTATGAGATTTATCCAAATTATGAAGCAATTGTTTATGAGGACAGAAAATATACTTGGGCTCAAGTTTATAAACGAATTGTAAAATTTGCTAGTGCACTTAATAAAATTGGAGTTAGTAATGGCGATACTGTCTCCTTTTTAGCTTTTAATACTCCAGAAATTTTTGAAGGACACTATTCGGTTCCAATGACAGGTGCGGTTCTTAACACTATTAATATAAGATTAGATGCTAAGACAATTGCGTATATTTTAGAACATAGTGAGGCAAAAGTTTTAGTTGTTGATAGGCAACTTCATGTTGAGGTTAAAAAAGCCCTAAATACTTTAAAAAGAAAAATCATAATAATTGATATCAACGATAAATTTGCAGACCAATCTAAGTGTGAGAAAATTGGAGAATTAGAATATGAAAGTTTTTTAAATACCGGTGATGAAAATTATGATTGGAAAATGCCAGAGGATGAATGGCAAGCATTATCACTAAGCTATACTTCAGGAACAACTGGAAACCCTAAAGGTGTAGTTTATCATCATAGAGGATCATATTTAATGTCAACCGGAAGCGCAGTTGCATGGAATATGCCAAACAGGTTAAATTTTTTAACAATTGTACCTATGTTCCATTGTAATGGTTGGGGTTATCCATGGACTGTCCCTATGTTAAATGGAAGAACTATTTGTTTAAGAAATATTGATATAAAAAAAATATTTGAATTGATTGATAAATATGATGTT
>CACIKE010000015.1 GCA_902587155.1 uncultured Pelagibacteraceae bacterium
TCATTGTGATTTCCATGCTTATCATTGAAATAAAACTCATGCCTAGTGCTGTTTTTAAAGCTTTGTTAAATTCCAAATTTTGACGGATTAAAATAATTGTTTCTAAAATTATACTTGTAATCAACCCATTGATAATTGCTAATATCATAATTGCTAAGACCGGGAACGGTATTTTAGTTAATTGAAAAAATAAAATTGTTCCAAAATCTCCAATCGAACACCCAAGTAAACACCACGCAGTATTTTTAGCACTTTGTTTCCATGTGTGTGAACAAGACCAATCAAATGTAGTGGTTTCCATTCTTATATGATAATGTTTAGTTATGATTTTTAAACAACTATTTGATCAAAAATCTAGCACATACACATACTTAATTGCCTCATCTAAAGGAAGGGAAGCTTTGATAATCGATCCAGTTTTAGAAAACGTAAGTAATTACATAATCTTATTAAAAGAGTTAGATTTAAGATTAGTGAAAGTAATTGACACACATATACACGCTGATCATGTGACAGGTGCTTCAAAATTAAAAGACATTACGAAATGCTCCACAATAATGGGTGATCATACACCAGCAGATGCTGTTGAAATTAAAGTAAAAGATGATGAATATATAAATTTAGAAAATTTAAAAATTAAAGCTATGTATACTCCAGGTCATACTTCAGATAGTTATAGTTTTTTGATGGATAATTATCTTTTTTCTGGTGACACATTGCTGATAAATGGAACAGGTCGAACTGATTTTCAAAATGGAGATTCGAAAGATGCATATAACTCAATTTTTAATAAACTATTAAAACTTCCTGATGAAACCTTTTTATATCCTGCTCACGATTATAAAGGAGAGAAAGTGAGTACTATTGGTAAAGAAAAAAAACAAAATCCAAGATTACAGGTTAGTAGTGTAGATGAATATGTTGAGTTAATGAACAATCTTAAACTAAAAAAACCCACTGAAATTGATTTTAATGTTGCAAAAAATATTAATTTAGGTGCTTAATTTAAATTGAAGCTTTTAATGCTTCGTAAATTAAATCTTCGGTTGTTTCACCAATACTTCTATAAATTTCTTGATTACCTTTAAAAATTATTAATGTTGTTTGATATTGTACATCAAAAAAATCAGAGATTTCCTTTTTAGTCACGTCGAATGAAAAATATTCAATATTATCAAATTTAATGTCTAATAATTCACCTTTATTTTTTGCATTCTGAAGAATTTTCATTTGACCAGCACATGATGGGCAGTATTTTATCCAAGAACTGATTACTACAATTTTTCCATCTGATTGAGCTTTATCAAACAACTCTTTCTTAAAAGTTGTTTCTTTTTCCATTGCATTTGCACTTAATGAAAATAAAAAGAAAATTGATATTAATATTTTTTTCATAATTTTTTATACCATAAAAATTAAAAACCAATAAGAAGCTAGCCCTGAGATAATTGTCGCAATAATATTTTGACTTATTATTCCAATTAACATTGCAATTATTGCTGCCATTATTTTTGGATTGTTTTCTAATTGGAAATCTCCAGAGTTATCCAAAAAAATAGCAGGAAATATAATTGCAGGAAAAATTGCTGAAGGCACAAAAGAGAGAATTTCTCTTATTCTATCATTAAACATTTCTTTCTTTAATAATGCTATCATTGAAAACCTTGTCAAAAAAGTTATCAAACCACAGTATATAATTAATAGCCAGTTACTCATTCTTTTTATTCAACTTAGTTAAAATTGCTGCTGTCAGTAAAGCAGTTACTCCAGCGACAATTACATATGCTTTATAAGGAACATAATTAAATCCAAACGTTGCCACTAATCCTGAAATAATTATCACAATCACATTTATTAATTTTCTAAAATCATTAACCAGTAATGCTAAAAAAGTTAACGGTACTGCAAAACTTAAGCCTAGTTTTTCAGGAATAAAAGCTCCCAAAACAATTCCTAAAAAAGTAGTTGTCTGCCAAATAACCCAACAAGTAATACCACCACCAAATAAATGAAAATATTTATCTTTATCGTTATTTTTTTTAAAGTACTCATTTGATCTTGCAAAAGCCTGGTCAATTAAAAAATAAGAAATTACAATTTTCCAAATAAGTTTTAATTCTGATAAATGCTCTGAAACTACAGCTCCATACAAAAGATGTCTTGAGTTTACTGCTCCAACTGAACTTATTATGACTAAAGACGAAGCACCTCCAGAAAATAATTGAAGTAAAATAATTTGTGATGCTCCACCAAAAATTATTAGGGACATCCCCATTGTTTCTATTGGACTAAATCCAATATCAATTGAAAGAACTCCAAATATTAGACCAAATGGAACAACTGGTATCATCAGGGGGCTGACATCAAAAACCCCTTTTAAAAAAACTCTAAATTTAGTATTCATTTTAGAGAGTTTTTATTAGAAGCAAACAATATGATCAATATGAATTGGTCTTTTAATACCAAATTTTTCATTCTCCTCATGTTGGTGAATATGATGAGAGTGAACAAAAACTGGGATTAATAAATTACTTGGTGTTTTAAGGGTGTAAATAAAATTTGTACCCCTAAACTTTCTATCTATAACTTCAAACTTTAAATTACTTTGATCATCATGATGTAAGTCTTCTGGTTGGACTAAAAGTTTTACTTTTGATCCAATTGGAAAAGGTTTATTAAAATTACCAGTAATTGTTCCAAGATCTTTATTTTCTAAGCTTTTAGGACTCGTAACCTCTGCAGGAATAAGAATGCCTCTATTTAAAAAATTAACTACCTCTATTGAGTTCGGTAAATGATAAACATTATATGGATCGTCAAATTGTTTGAGTTCCTGATTTAAAATAATTCCACATTTTGATCCTAAATAAAATGCTTCATAAGAGTCATGAGTTACAATTATTGTTGAAATTTTTAATTTATTAAGAATTTTTTTTAGTCTAACTTGAATTTCTTCTTTAAAACTTTGATCTACATTTGATAAAGGCTCATCTAACAATAATAAATCTGGTTGAGTCATTAAAGATCTTGCTAATGAAGCTCGTTGTGCCTCACCAGCACTTATCTCATGTGGGTATTTGTTGAGAATATGAGATATATCTAATAAATCTATAATTTCTTTTACATCAATTTTTTTTTCAATTTTTTCTTTATTTTTCTCTGATCCTAATAAAATATTTTTTTGAACATTATAATGTGGAAATAAACTATTATCTTGAAAAGCGAGAGATACATTTCTATTTTCAGGTTCAATATTAATTTTATCTGAAGAAAGAGTCTTTCCATTTAATTCTATTGAACCTTTTTTAATTCTCTCTAAACCAGCGATCGTTCTAAGTATAGTAGTTTTTCCAATACCAGATGGGCCTAAAAGGCAAATTACATCACCCTCATTCTCAATAGAAAAAGAAACATTTTTAACTTTAGTTTTTCCATCAATATTAAAATCGACATTCTTTATTTCAAAAAAATTTTTACTCATTATTATCTCTTAATATATATTTAGATGTAACTATAATAAAAGAAGTTGCAATTAAAATTAGAAATAATGATGGGACGGCAGCAGCCTCTAATAAATCCTCGGATGCGGATATATATGCTGTGGTTGCAAAAGTCTCAAAATTAAAAGGTCTCAAGATTAAAGTAATAGGTAATTCCCTTATAATCTCTAAAGAAATCAATATACAAACAAATAATAAAGAATTTCTCAAGAAGGGTATATGAATATTCATAAATGTTTTTCGTTTTGAATAACCTAGCAAATAAGAACTTTCATCTACTGAGATATTAATTTTTTCATATCCAGATTTAATTCCATTAAAGGCCAAAGAATAAAATCTCACAAAATACACAAGAACTAATCCTAAAATAGAGCCAATAAATATTTTTTTGATAGAAAATAATCCTAAATTTTTAACAACACTCTCGTCGAACCAAGCTATGAAAGTTATAAATGCGACTGCTAAAATTACGCCAGGTATTGCATATCCTGAAATCGATAAAGTTGATAAAATATTTAAAGTTTTATTTTTTGTAACTCTATTTCCATAGTTTGAGATTAAAGAAAAAATTATCAATACAAAACTTGATAAAATAACTAAATAAAGTGTATTACTTAAAAGATTAATAATTTGTAGATCAAATAAATTTTCTGGAAATTTAATTGTCCAATACAACATTTGACTTAAAGGAAATAAAAAACTTAAAAAGAAAACAAGAAAACAAAAAAGGAAAGCAGCTATTGGTTTGGTTCCCTTAAGTTGTAACTTCTGTTTTTGTTTAAAACCTCCTTTTGCATTTAAGTGATATTTCGCTTTATTTCTTGATAAATTTTCTAATATAAACAAGGCAAATATGAACAATAATAAGAAGAATGATAACTGATTTGCAAAAGCAAGGTCATCAAAAGTTATCCATGAATTATATATTCCTGTAGTTAGTGTATTTATTGAAAAAAAATCTACTGCCCCAAATTCTGCTAGTGTTTCCATTGCAACTAAAGATAAGCCAGCAACTATTGCCGGTCGTGCTGCAGGAAGGATAACTGAATATAATGTTTTAAAATTTGTAAAACCCAAGTTTTTACCTAGATCAATGAAATTTTGTGATTGATATAAGAACGAAGCTCTAGCTAAAATATATACATATGCAAATAATGAAAAAGAGAGAGATAGTATGACTCCAAACATTCCATCAAATTTTGGAATATATAAATTATAATTTTTATCTCCAAATAAGTTTTTTAAAATAGAATATGCTGTGCCGTAATTTTCAAAAAAGGCTGTCAATGAATAAGCATAAATATATGGAGGAACTGCAAATGAGAGTATCAATGCCCATTTAAAGAAATTACTTAATGGAAATTCATAAAAAGATACCAAGTATGCTGTTCCAGTTCCAATCAAAAAAGTTAATAATAGAACACTTATCAATAAAATTATAGAGTTAGAAATATACTCTAATAAAAAAGTATCTTTTAAAATTTCATAGTAATTTGATGTAGATTCAAAAAAACTTAAAAATACAGTAAGAATTGGAATAATAACAAAAATAGAGATTAAAAGAGAAGATATATACCAAAAATTTATTCTCATAATCTATATTCCGCCGTATAAATATGGAAAGTATTTGTGTCCACGCTTTAAAAGAAGCGTGGACACCCAGAAGAAAATCAAAAATCAAATACTTTTAGGATATGCGGAACCTCCCTAGTTTTAATTTCTGAAATTTTTCTATCATTTATTCTTTTATCAATTTTTTTACATTCCAAATAACACGGAGTGCATCCCCTAGAGGATTTATTGAAATCAATATCCGAAATAAATTTCTTTTTATATTTCACCATTTTACTTCCAGCCAGCAGCTGTCATTACTTCTAACGCATCTGCTTGTTTAGCCCCATAGCTAGAAACTTTTGTTTTAAGATCTTGTTTAAAATCTAAACCAATATTGTTTACCACTAATGGATTTGCTGAGACATTATCAATCATTGGAAACTCAAAGGTATTATTTACAAAATGTTCTTGTGACTCTGGAGTTAATAAAAACTCTACAAGTTTAATGGCATTCGTTTTATTAGGAGCACCTTTTACTAATGCTGCACAACTAATATTCATATGAGTTCCTCTATCACCTTGATTAGGAAAAAAAGCTTTAACTTTTTTTGCAGCTTCTTGTTGCTCGGGACCCTTTTTACCAGACAACATTAATGCTAGATAGTAAGTGTTGGCTACAGCAATGTCAGCTTCGCCAGCTGCAACTGCCATTATTTGTGCTCTATCATTTCCTTTAGGCGT
>CACIKE010000016.1 GCA_902587155.1 uncultured Pelagibacteraceae bacterium
TTTAAATAATTTGATTTTTATGAAAAAAAAAGAACTTCAAAAAAAATACAATATTAAGATAGATTATCTCGAATTGAGAAATACAAAGAATCTTAAATTGATTAATAAAATTAAAAATGCTAGAATTTTTGTTGCTTATTTTATAAACAAAGTAAGGCTAATAGATAACTTTTAATTTTTATAAAAAATAAGCACCTACGCCTAAAAAAGATACAAAACCGATAACATCAGTTATAGTTGTTACAAAAACACTTGATGCTATAGCTGGATCTATATTCATTTTTTTTAGTGTGACAGGAACCAATATCCCAAATAAACCTGCTACGATCATTGTCAAAATCATTGAAATTGAAATTATTAAAGAGAGTATAATATCTTGAAACCATAACTGAACAATAAAAGAACTTATAATTGCAAAAATAATTCCATTTAAAATCCCAATATTAAATTCTTTAAAAATATTTTGATTAAAATTATTTTTCGTTAAATCATTTGTAGCAAGAGTTCTAACAGTTACGGCTAATGTTTGCATTCCAGCATTACCACCCATTGATGCAACTATTGGCATCAAAAAAGCTAGAACAACCATTTGTTCAATAGTTGCTCCAAATAAACTAATACAATATGTAGCTAAAAATGCAGTGAAAAGATTTAATAACAACCAATTAAATCTCCTTTTCGTTTTCGTTATTACTCCATCTGTAATTTCCTCATCACCTACACCGGCTAATCTTAACGCATCTTCTTCAGCTTCTTCTTTTAAAACTGTTAAAACATCATCTGACGTGATCATTCCAACTAATTTATTATTTTTATCAATAACACATGCTGAATTTAAATTATAATTTTCAAATGAGTTACCAACTTCTTCTCTATCCATATCTACAGGAACCAGAAAAATAGAGTCATCCATTATTGATGACATTTTTGTTTCTCTTGGTGTTCTTAGAACTTTGGATGATGGTACAGCACCAATAGGTTTAAAATTTTCATCAACAATATAAATTTCTAAAAATTGTTCTGGTAAATCTTTATTTTCTCTTAAATAATCGATAGTTTGACCTACAGACCAGTTACTAGGTATTGCAGTAAATTCTCTCTGCATTATTCTAGCTGCACTATCCTCAGGATAACTAAGACCTTCCAATAAAGCAAAACGATCTTTGGGTGGTAGTAAACTTAAAATAGAATTTTTATTTTTTTCATCTACATTTTCAAGTATAGCTATAGCATCATCAGATTCTAGGTTTTTCAATATTCTAACTATCGCATCTGAAGAAAGATATTTTATAATTTCAGTTTGAACTGACTCATTTAACTCAACAAAAACTTCAGGATCTATTTTGAAATTATTAAGTTTAATTAAATTTTCTCTATCATTTTGCCCTAAGTGTTCTATTATATCAGCTGCATCAGCAGGGTGCATTTCTTTAAAAGAATTTGTTATAAAAGTTGCATCATTATTTGAAATTTTATCAGTGACTACTTTTATGTACTCTTTATTGAATTCAAAATTGACTTTTTTATCTTTGATTTTTTTAATTAAAGCCATAAATTTTCCTATTATTTAGGTCGATCTTTTAATACATAATCAAAAGATTACAATTTTTAAATGAGTATAGAAATTAAAAAGTCTGAAAAACCTGTCATTTATGAGGAAGCTAAAAAAATGATGGAAGAAAGATTGTTAAATGTGGATCAAAATAAATCAAATGAATTAATTTGGACTTTAGAACATCCAGACATTTATACAGCTGGGACAAGCTATAGTGACAGCGATATTTTAGATAAATCAATTAAGATTTTAGAGACGAATAGAGGGGGTAAAATTACTTATCATGGGCCAGGTCAACTTATTTGTTATTTTGTGATAGACCTAAAAAAAAGAAAAAAAGATATAAGAAATTTTATTACAATTATAGAAAAAACAATAATAGATACGTTACAATTTTTTAATATAAAAACTTTTTCAGATAAAGAAAATATTGGAATATGGTACAAAGATAACGAACAAACAAAAAAGGTAGCTGCGATTGGAGTAAGAATTAGTAAATGGATAGCGTATCATGGTTTTTCAATTAATATTAATAACAATTTAGATAAATATAAAGCAATAATTCCATGTGGTATTAAAGATAAAGGAGTCACAAATCTAAAACAAATCAAAGATCAAAATTATAATAAATTAGACAAAAAACTAGTTGAAATCTTTATTTCAAATTTGAATAAGTAAGTCTTTTAATTTTTAATAATTTTTTGAAATAATCAGGTAATAAAGCTTTATAAGTATATTTTTTGTCTTTGATCATGAATTTTATTTCGTAAGCATGAAGCATTAATTCCTTGTTAATACCAATTGTTTTAGTGAAAGATTTATATTTATTATCCCCATAAATTGAATGACCAATATTAAAAAGTTGTTTTCTTAATTGATGTTTCCTACCGGTAATAGGTTTCATTTCAACAAGACTAGAATTTGAATTTTTATCAATGACTTTGTAAATTGTTTTTGCTTTTTCAATAATTTTTTTTCCGTTATCATAACGTACCAAATCATCATTCCATTCTCCTGAATTTCTTTCAAGTTCACCGTGACATATAGCTAGATAAGTTTTATGCACTTTTCTTAATCTAAATAATGATGTTAATAATTGTGCTGTCTCTCTGTTTTTAGCCATTAAAAAAACACCTGATGTATCTTTGTCTAATCTGTGGACAGAAAAAGGTTTTGAGTCTGAAAAAATTTCACTTTTTTTGAATATATCAATTAGGTTTTTTTTTGATTTTGTTCCACCTTGAACAGAAATACCAGCACTTTTATTTAAAACGATAAAATTTTCATTGTTATCTATTATCAAATCTTCATTTGCTTTGATTATTTGATTAGAGGGATTAAAATTTATTTTTTTTTGTAGAATTCTTTCTTCAAATTTAAAGCCATAAAAATTAATTTTGTCATTAGATTTTACCTTATGAGAACTTTTTATTTTTTTTTCATTAACCTTGATTTTGCCTGATCTTAGAGATTTTTCAATTAGTCCTTGAGGAATTCTCCCAATTTTATTCCGTATCCATCTATCAACACGCATGTTATTACACGTTGAATCAACGATGTAACTTTTTAACATAAAAAAATATTATTTTGATGCGGTAACTGGTTTTTTATCTTCTTTTTTTTCAGGCTCTTTTGAAACAGATTTTTTCTTTTTATCAACTTTTTTTGCCTCAACATCTCTATCAACAAATTCAATAATTGCCATCGGTGCATTATCACCATATCTGAAACCTGCTTTAATTATTCTTGTATAACCACCTGATCTTTTCTCGTATCTTTTTGATAATGTCTTTCTAACTTTGTTTGCAGATTTAATATCTTGTAACTGTGAAACTAAAGCTTTTGTGTTGTGAAGAGTATCTCTCTTTCCTAATGTAATAATTTTATCAGCCTGAGGTTTTAAAAACTTAGCCTTTGGTAATGTTGTTTTAATTTGCTCATATTTAATCAGAGAATTAAGCATGTTTTTTAGCAATGCTTTTCTGTGCTCAGATGTTCTATTAAGCTTCTTATTAGCAAATCCATGTCTCATTTAGATTGCTTCCTCGAGTTTTTTAGACATTTCAGCAATGTTGTCTGGTGGCCAATTTGGTATCTCCATACCCAAATACAATGACATTCCTGTTAAAACCTCCTTAATTTCATTTAGTGATTTTCTACCAAAATTTGGTGTTCTAAGCATTTCCCCTTCGGACTTTTGCACAAGATCACCAATATAAATTATGTTATCATTTTTCAAACAATTCATTGAACGCACAGATAATTCCAATTCATCAACTTTTCTTAACAGATTTTTATTAAATTCTGGTTCTGTTGAAACTTCTTTAACGGGTGCCTCTACTGGCTCATCAAAATTAATAAACATTTTAAGTTGATCCTGGAAAATTCTTGCAGAATAAGCAACTGCATCTTCTGCTGAGATTGAACCATCTGTTTCAACTTCCATTGTAAGTTTATCATAGTCTAGAGCTTTACCTTCTCTTGCAGTGCTTACAGAATAAGAAACTTTTTTAACAGGACTATATAAAGAATCTATTGCAATTAATCCTAAAGGTGGCTCCTCAGGTTTATTCAGTTCTGCCGGAACGTACCCTTTACCAGTATTAACATTCATTTCCATATGAAAGCTTGTATTTTCATCTAAATTACAAATTACTAATTCAGGGTTTAAAATTTCAACATCAGCTACAGGAGTTATGTCTGAAGCCTTAACTTCACCAGGTCCTTTTGCATCTAAAATAAGTTTTTTAGTCCCCTCAGAGGATGACTTTAATGCCAAAGATTTTACATTTAAAACTATATCAGTTACATCTTCTCTCACACCTTTGATAGAAGTAAACTCATGTAGTACGCCATCTATTTGTATTGATGTAACTGCTGCCCCTCTAATTGAAGACAATAAAATTCTTCTCAATGAATTACCCAAAGTTAAACCATAACCCTTTTCTAAAGGCTCAGCAACAATCTTAGCTTTGGATAAATCATCACTCAATTGAACATCAATCTTTGATGGTTTAATTAGAGATTTCCAGTTTTTAATATTTACATTTTCAGTTTCCATTAAACTCTCCTTTTTTTTGGTGGCCTAGTACCATTATGTGGCATAGGTGTCGTGTCTTTAATTGATAAAATTTTAAACCCTCTTGCCTGTAAAGCTCTTAAAGCTGTTTCTCTACCTGAGCCTGGACCCTTAACTTCAACAGATAGTGATTTCATACCAAACTCTAATGCTTTTGAGGCAGCAGCATCTGCAGCAATTTGTGCAGCATATGGTGTAGATTTTCTTGAACCCTTAAAACCTTTTTGGCCTGCTGAGGCCCATGAAATCACATTTCCATTTGTATCCGCGATAGATATTATAGTATTATTGAAGGTCGATTGAACGTAAGCGATACCATTCAAAATATTTTTTTTAACTTTTTTCTTTTTTGAATAAGAGCTTTTTTTAACTTTATTTAAATTCTTTTCACTTTTTTGATCTTTTTTTTCAACCTTTTCAACTTTAGCCATGTTTATTTTTTCAGTGGAGTTAATTTTTTACCTGCAATTGCAATTGCCTTACCTTTTCTTGTTCTTGCATTACACCTTGTTCTTTGACCTCGAACTGGTAATTTTTTTTTATGTCTAGATCCTCTATAGCAAGCTAGATCAATTAATCTTTTTATATTTAATGAATAATCTCTTCTTAAGTCTCCCTCAACTTTAAAATTTTGATCTATATATTCTCTTATTTTGAGAATTTCATCGTCAGTAAGTTGATTTACTCTTTTTTCTTTTGGAATTTTTAACGAAGCACAAATTTGTGAAGAAAACTTATCTCCGATACCATATATATAAGTAAGACCTACGTGAACAAGTTTGTTCTGTGGGATATTTATACCTGCAATACGAGCCATATATTTAGTGATAATTTTCAGCCTTTTATATAAGATGATCTTTTAAAGTCAACGGGTTAAACATTGAGAAAACTGTTGATTTTAGCAGTTATTTTCTCGATTTTAGAACCGCCATCTAATTCATAAAAATTCGAATTTTTAGAATAGAAATCCAGAACTGGTTTAGTAGTTTTCATGTATTTATCATACCTCTTCATAAT
>CACIKE010000017.1 GCA_902587155.1 uncultured Pelagibacteraceae bacterium
ACAATTGATGCAGTTGTGCCAAGAACTCCCTCAAATTCACAATTTAGATCATTGTCTGAAATTTCATTTTCTTGGTAGAAACTTTTTAAAGAAGCTGTTTTTTTATCGTTAAAATCAAATGTAAACACATGACCATCAAATTTACTGATTGCTCCTGTTACCAATTTTTTTTTCAACTTTACACAGAAATCATTAATTAAAAATTTTGTCTTAAAATTATCTGAACCATCAATAATTATTTCATAATCTTTAATTATATTTTTGATATTATTCTTGTTGAGTCTTGATTTGTAAGTTTTAATTTTAGTAGATGGATTTATTTCCCTAAGTTTTTTTGCGGCCACACTGACTTTTGATTTTTTAATATCTTTAGAAGTAAATAGGCTTTGTCTGTGTATATTAGAAAGTTTTATGATATCATTATCAATAAGACCAATGGTTCCAATACCAGCTCTTACTAGATTCTCTGCAGCAGGACAACCTAATCCTCCAACACCAACGATTAAAATTTTAGAGGATAAAATTTTTTTTTGACCTTTCGCACCTATATTTTTTAAAATTAATTGTCTTGAGAATCTTTCAATTTGAGATTTGTTAAGACTTTCTCTCATTTACCAGTTGAACCAAAACCATCTGCTCCTCTTATTGAATCTGGAAGTTCATTTGTTTCTTCTAGATCCATTTTTATAACTGGAGTTAAAATCATTTGAGCAATTCTATCGTTGTTATTGATCTTAAAACTTTTGTTACCATGATTAAATAAAATAACTTTTATTTCTCCTCTATAATCACTATCAATTGTACCAGGTGTATTTAAAACACTAATATTGTTTTTTGCCGCTAATCCTGACCTTGGTCTTATTTGAATTTCATATTCTTTAGGAAATGCAACTGATAATCCAGTTGGTACTAGGCATGATTCTCCTGGCTTTAATTCAATTGATTTATCTATATATGCCATTAGGTCCATGCCAGATGCACCATCAGTTTTATATGATGGTAATTTTACAGAAGGTTTTAATTTTTTTACTAAAACTTTAATCATTAGTTTAAATGATCAATGATTTTTTCAACTAATTCATCTGAAATTTCTGATTTAGATTTATATTTAAGTCTTTCTATTTTTTTATTTTTATAAAGAATTGATACTTCATTGAAATCTGATTCAAAACCAATTGATTTATTTGATACATCATTTGCAACTATCCAGTCACAATTTTTTTCACTTAGTTTTTTATTAGCATAGTTTTCTAAATCATTCGTTTCAGCTGCGAAGCCTACCACAAGTTTTGGTCTTAAGGAGTTATGATTAGAGACATAATCAAGAATATCGACATTTTTTTCCAAATCTAAACTAATTTCATCTTGTTTCTTTATTTTTGTTTTAGAAATTTCTTTCACTTTATAATCACACACTGCTGCTGAAAATATTGCAACTTCGGCTGGTAAACTTTTAAGTGTCGATTGAAACATTTCTTCAGCAGTTTCAACTTTAATCAAATTGATATCATTATTTATTTCTAAGTTTGTTGGTCCTGAAATTAAAGTTGTTTCAAAACCCTTTTTTGATAATGATTTCGCAATTTCATAGCCTTGCTTACCACTGGATTTATTAGATATATATCTTACTGGATCAATGTACTCTTTGGTTGGCCCTGCGGTCACGATTGCCTTTAATTTATTTTTTTGTTTTAAATTTTTGAAATAAATTTTAAGCTTATCTATTATCTCTTTTGGTTCCGACATTTTACCTTCACCGTATTCTCCACATGCCATATCTCCAATTTCTGGACCAATTAATTCATAGTTATAGGTTTTTAGTTTTGTAATATTTTGTTTAGTAGATTGATGTTCCCACATTCTTACATTCATTGCAGGAGCAATAAAAATTTTTTTGTTTGACGCAAGAGCAACAGTTGAAGCTAAATCATCTGAACTTCCATTCGCAAGTTTAGATATTGTATTAGCTGTTGCAGGGGCAATCAAAATGAGATCTGCCCATCTTGAAAGACTAATATGATCCATTTCTACCTCATTTTCTATACTAAAAAGATCCTGATAAACTTTAGATTGAGATAATGAAGTAATTGAAAGAGGTGTCACAAATTCAGCACCACTTTTAGTAAGAATTGTTTTTATAATCACACCATCCTTTTTTAAAAGCCTGATTAATTCAAGACTTTTATATGCAGCTATACCTCCACAAATTATTAATAAGATTTTTTTATTATTCAAGTTACCCATGGAGTGAATTAAAATACCAATAGACCAAAAATTACAAGGACTAAAAAGCCAATAATAGATTGATTTCTAAAAGCAGTCATTTCTGATTTTTTTGTATTCAAAGCGGTATAAGAATTTGAATTTTGTGGAATTTGACCACTAGCTAAATATGTTAGAGCTTGATTAGCTTTATCCATTATTTCTGGGAATTCTGGTAATCTTTTAATCACTTCAGATGTACTTTGAATTGTTTCATTAATTGTTGTCATAGGGTCTTTTGTTTCTCTTAACCAATTTTCTAGAACAGGTTTAGATGTAGTCCAAATGTTTGTATTTGGATTTAATTTTCTGGCTACCCCCTCCACAACAACCATTGTTTTTTGGAGCATCAGAAGCTGAGGTTGTGTTTGCATGTTAAATTTTTCTGTAACATCAAATAATTGTTTTAATAATTTTCCACCAGAAATATCTTTTACTGTTTGACCAAAAATTGGTTCACCAATTGATCTTAGGGCCTGAGCAAGGTCATCAATTGGGACCTCTTTAGGAACCAGTCCAGCAACTAAATGCACTTCTGCTACTTTACGATAATCTCTTTGAATAAAACCAAATAATATTTCTGCCAAAAATCTTTTACTCATTTTATCAAGTCTGCCCATTATTCCAAAATCAATTGGAACTATATGACCATTATTATCTATAAATATATTTCCTTGATGCATATCAGCGTGAAAAAATCCATCTCTCACTGCATGTCTTAGAAAATTTTGAATAATGTCATTTGCGATTTTTTCAGTATTTAAATTTCTTTTTTTTAGCTCCTCAGTTTCCCTAATAGAAATTCCATCGACCCAATCTAATGTCATTACATTTTCACTTGTAAAATTCCAATAAATTTCTGGAACTCTAAACCCAACATCATTTTTAGTATTTTCTGCGTATTCATTAGCTGCAGCTGCTTCAAATCTTAAATCCATCTCTAAATTTGTTATTTCTTTAAGTAAAAAAACTACTTCAACCAATTTTAATCTTTTTGTCTTTTTAATAAACGACTCCACTAAAAAAGCAAAAAGCATAATTGCATCAATCTCATCATTAAAAATTTTCTTTATGTTTGGACGTAAAATTTTAATAGCAACATCCTTAATAGTTCCATTGTCGTTGATTTGAGCTTTATGAACTTGAGCTATTGAAGCTGCTGCAACTGGCTCACTTAAATTTATAATTGAGTTATATGTTTCCTGTCCTAAATCATTTTTTATAATTTCTTGAGCTTGTATTAGTGGAAATGGTGGCAACTTATCTTGAAGATTTTCTAGTTGTTTTGAGAGACTCTCCCCAATTATATCTGGCCGCGTAGCTAAGAATTGTCCAAGTTTTATAAAGGTTGTACCCATAGATTCTAAGGAATCTGATAAACGCTCACCCTCACTTTTAATTGAAACTTTTTTTTTGGGTGAAAAAGATATTGCTAAAAATTTAAATAGCAATGTGATTGTTAGTGGTGGCTTTTGAAATTTTGAGATTATCTCTAATATATCTGAATGAGCGATTTTTCGTCCAAGTTTAAATAAAGTAATAAATTTTTTTATCATTAAACTTTCCAACCACTATGTATAGATATTATTCCATTGGAGAAGTTCCTGTAATTACATTTTTGAAATTTATTCGTTTTCATATATTCTAAAAGCTCTTCTTGATTGACAAAATTATCAATACTTTGGATTAGATAATCATAGGGTTCTCTTTGTCCAACAACGTATTTACCAATTAAAGGAATCAATTTAGAATATTTTTTATAGATAAATTCTAAGTTTTTATTCTGTATTTTGGAAAATTCTAAACAAAGAAATCTTCCACCTTTTTTTAAAACTCTATACGCCTCTGACAGGGATTTATCCAAATCCTTTGTGTTTCTTAATCCAAAACTAATAGTATAAAAATCAAACGAATTACTTTCAATAGGGAGTTCTTCTGCACTGGATATTATCCATTTTACATTTTTATAATTTTTAAGCTTTTCTTTTCCTTTAACCACCATTCCTTTATTTGGATCAATACAAGTTATATGATTATTAGTATCAGTTTTATCTAAATAAAGTTTCCCTATATCCCCAGTACCACAAGCAACATCAATCAAGCTTTTATTTTTTGATGGTCCCATCATATTGATTAAGTTTTTTTTCCACAGTCTATGTATTCCAAATGACATAAAATCATTCATTAAATCATATCTATCAAAAACTTTATTAAATACACCTTGAACTAACCCTTTTTTATTTTGAAGATGTTGTTGCATTTTTAATTAATTATTCATTTAATATAATAGTAAATGCCAGAATTACCAGAAGTAGAAATAGTCCGACAATCTTTATTAAAAAATATAAAGGGTAAAAAAATCAACAAAGTTTTGGTTAGAAACAGAAATTTAAGATTTAAATTGGAAACCTCCTTTGAAAAAAAGCTTAAAAATAAATTTATTACAAATATCAAAAGGTTCTCAAAATATTTGATTATTGAGCTGGAAAATAAAAGTTTTTGTATAGTCCACTTAGGAATGTC
>CACIKE010000018.1 GCA_902587155.1 uncultured Pelagibacteraceae bacterium
GATTGAAATTAGTAAGTGATTTTTTAGAAAAAACCATATTAAAACCAAATAACTTAAACTATCCAATTAGCAGAACTCAGTTCATAAATTCACTGAGATAATTAAGGTAAAATTTCATTTAATCTATCTGCGTAATAACTTACTATTGCGTTTGCACCAGCTCTTTTAAAACTCATTAAATTTTCAAATATCGCATCTTTGTTTATTATTTTTTTTTCTACAGCATTGGATAACATGCTATATTCACCAGAAACTTGGTATGCAAAAACTGGGATTTTAAATTTATTTTTTATTGATCTGATAATATCAAGATAGGGTAACCCAGGTTTTACCATGACCATATCTGCACCTTCTTTTATATCTAAAGCTACTTCTCTTATTGCCTCATCATAATTCCTAAAATCCATTTGATAAGTTTTTTTATCTCCTTTTAAGGCAACCTTAGATCCTACAGCATCTCTAAAAGGTCCATAAAAGTTAGAGGCATATTTAACCGCGTAGGAAAGAATTTGAGTATTTTTGAAATTTTCTTTGTCTAGAGCTTTTCTAATTTTACCAATTCGTCCATCCATCATATCTGACGGTGCTAACACATCACATCCCATTTGAGCTTGTAATAAAGATTGCTGAATTAAGATATCTATAGTTTCGTCATTCATTATATTGTTTGATTTGAGAATTCCATCATGACCATGGTTTGTGTAAGGATCCAGAGCCACATCACACATTATTCCAATTTTATTTTTGTATCTTTTTTTAATGTATTTTATAGCTTTACATACTAAATTATCTTCATTTAGAGCTTCACTCCCTAAATCATCTTTTAATTTAGGCGATGTATAAGGAAATAAAGCAACCATAGGTATCTGATTTTTAATAGCTCGATCTAAGATTATTCCCAATTTATTAATAGAATATCTATATACACCTGGCATAGATTTTATAGGTTGGGTCTTGTTTTTACCCTCAATCAAGAATACAGGAAGTATGAAGTCATTCGGTGATAAATTGTTTTCTGAGACAAGTCTTCTTGACCAGTTGTTTTTTCTATTTCTTCTTAGTCTCAAACTAGGATATTTACCTGTAATCATATTTAATTTTATTTTAAAAATGCGACAAATGTAATATACACATATATAGTAAAAAAGGTACAAAGCAATCACGATGACAGTTGAAAATACAAAGATAATTAATTTAAATGTAAAAAAAGAAGAACGAGTTTTAGATTTTAGCGACTTCCAAAAACTAGAAATAAAATTTGACATCTCAAAACTTCAAGAAGCGTATAATCAAATTATTCAGACTAAAAAGTTTGAAGACGCAGGTGTTACGCATTTTGGTGCCATATCTTTAACGCAAATTCCTGGTGACCCAGATTCTATCAAAGGAAATAAAGCAAGAGGTCTTTATTGGACTAAACCTGATAGATCTGGTAAAGAAGTAATGAGGGAAGGAGCGATAAATGAATCTGCATATAGTGAATTTGTTAAAGATTACGATAATACTTACTTTAAACATGTGTATGATGTTTTGTCCTCAAAATATAAATTAGGTAGGATGAGAATTTTACTTAAGGAACCTCGATCAACTTTAAGTTGGCATAGAGACCCAGAGCCTAGATTGCATATACCTATAATCACGAACCCTGGTTGTATTATGGTTATAGATAATGTTGCTAAACACATGCCAGCAGATGGATCGGTTTGGATTACAAATAATACAAAATACCATAATGCCTTTAATGGCGGTGAAGAAAATAGAATACATCTTGTTGCATGTGTTTTAGATTACAAGTTCAACTAATTTGAAAAAAATTTTTATTTCCTCAGATCACGCCGGATTTAAATTAAAAGAAGACATAAAAAAACACCTTAAAAGTTTAAAATTAAATTTTAATGATCTTGGTCCTGTAAATGATAATAGTGTTGATTATCCTGATTACGCACATAAATTAGCAAAAAAAGTCAAAATTAGTAAAAATAATGTTGGAATCTTAGTATGTGGTTCAGGTACAGGAATGAATATTGCGGCAAATAAGCATAAAAATATACGTGCAGCTCAGTGTTTTAACGCAAAATCTACCAAATTATCCAGATTGCATAATGATGCAAACATCATTACATTAGGCTCTAGATTAATTAGTAAAAAAAATGCTTTCAAATTTATAAAAATTTTTTTAAATACTAAATTTGATGGCGGCAGACACTTGAGAAGGGTTAGAAAAATTTAATTATGTCTAGTGAAAAGAGCTATTTAAATGATAGCTATAAAAGTTTTTTTGAGGATGGTTTATCAGTAAAAGATCCTGAGTTATATAAAGCTATTAAAGATGAACTAATAAGACAACAACAACACATTGAGCTAATTGCTTCTGAAAATATAGTTTCTCAAGCTGTCTTGGAAGCCCAAGGTTCAGTATTAACAAACAAATATGCAGAAGGCTATCCAGGTAAGCGTTATTACAACGGTTGTGAACATGTTGATGTCGCAGAAAATCTTGCAAATGATAGATTAAAAAAATTGTTCAATTGTAAATTTGCAAACTCTCAACCTCACTCAGGTGCACAAGCTAATGGTGCTGTATTTTTAGCTCTATTAAGTCCAGGTGATACATTTATGGGAATGAGTTTAAATTCAGGTGGACATATAACTCACGGTTTAAAAATTTCAATGTCAGGTAAATGGTTTAATGCAATTAGTTATGACGTTGATAAAAAATCTGAACTGATAGACTATGATAATGTTGAAAAACTTGCTTTAGAACATAAACCGAAATTAATTATAGCTGGTGGAAGTGCTTACTCAAGAGTAATAGATTTTAAAAGATTTAGAGAAATTGCTGATAAAGTTGGTGCTTATCTCATGGTTGATATGGCACATTTTTCTGGCTTAGTTGCAGGAAAAGGGTATCCAAACCCATGTGATCATGCTCATGTTGTTACATCAACAACACATAAAGTTTTTAGAAGTGCAAGAGGTGGAATAATTTTAACTAATCATGAAGATCTTGCGAAAAAATTTAACACTGCAGTTTTTCCTGGATACCAAGGTGGTCCATTAATGCATGTAATCGCAGCTAAAGCTGCAGGTTTTCTAGAAGCTTTACAACCAGAATTTAAAGATTACATAAAGTCAGTTCTGGCAAATGCAAAAATGTTAGCTGAAACTTTGAAAAATAATGGCTTTAAAATTTATTCTAACGGAACTGATACACATTTAATGTTAGTAGATTTGAGACCTTACAATGTTAAAGGTAATCTTGCTGCTGAAAGTCTTTCAAGAGCAAACATTACTTGTAACAAAAATGGAATTCCTTTTGATACTGAAAAGCCAATGATTACCTCAGGTATAAGATTAGGAACTCAAGCAGCTACAACACGTGGCTTTGGTTTAAATGAATTTAAAACTGTTGGTGAATTAATTACAAAAACTTTAAAGGGATTATCCGAAAATCAAAATGATAACAGCAAAGTAGAAAATGAAGTAAAAAATGAAGTTATTTCTTTAACTTCATCATTCCCGATATATAAAAACTTGTAGAAAATGATTTGTCCTTGTGCAAAAAAAGGTGAAACCTCGGTTGTGGATTCACGTCCAACCGAAGATGGCACTGCTATTCGTAGAAGACGATTATGTGTTTGTGGTGAAAGATTTACGACTTTTGAGAGAATTCAACATAGAGAATTAATGGTAATTAAAAAAAGTGGCCGAAAATCATCCTTTGATAGAGATAAACTTGCAAAATCAATTTATATAGCTTTAAAAAAAAGGCCATTAGATACGGAAACAGTTGAAAAATTTATTAGTAAAATCTCAAGATCAGTTGAGGATCTGGGACAGAATGAAATTTCATCTAATACTATAGGTACTATGGTTATGGACGGATTAAAAGAACTAGATCCTGTTGCTTACGTAAGATTTGCATCTGTGTACAGAAATTTTAGAGAAGAAAAAGATTTTGTACAATTCGTGGACAAACTTGATGTCTACAAAAAAAGATAAATTTTCAAGCAAAGATAAATTATATATGGAGATAGCCTTGAAATTGGCTAAATCTCGATATGGTCATACAGGATCAAATCCTTCTGTTGGATGTGTGATTGTTAAACACGATAAGATTATTTCTATCGGTCAAACTTCAATAAATGGTAGACCCCATGCGGAGTCTAACGCAATAAAAAACTCAATAGATAATTTAAATGGATCGAAAATGTATGTCACCCTGGAACCATGTTGTCATCATGGTTTGA
>CACIKE010000019.1 GCA_902587155.1 uncultured Pelagibacteraceae bacterium
CAAACCAAACTTATTTTGACACAAACATTACTGATCATCATCATTTTTATAATTTAAATGATGGTAAATTAATTGACTTAGAAAACTCTGATGTAGGACCTATAAACATTAAAAGAAAAATTAATGGGAAGAAAATCAAATCCATTGAGGTTCTAGTCAAACTTGAAGATTAGTTTCTCAAATTACTGAGCGTCATTATTAACCAATTGACAGCTATTTAGAACCATTATAAACTACATCAATATCAACATTAATCATGGAAAGTAAATGAGTACTGAAAATTTTAAAAATAAGTCTTTTAAAGCAAATGAGTTAAGCAAATGTCCTTTTACAGGAGCAGGCACACCTGCAAAGTATTCTGCAGGAAGAGGTCAAACAGTAAGGGACTTCTGGCCAAATAGTTTAAATTTAAAGATTCTTAGTCAGCATTCTAATTTATCAAACCCTATGGATAAAAAATTTAATTATGCAAAAGAATTTAAAAAACTTAATTATAAATCATTAAAAAAAGATTTAAAAAAATTAATGACAGACTCACAAGAATGGTGGCCTGCAGATTATGGTCATTATGGTCCTTTATTTATCCGATTAGCTTGGCACGCTGCAGGAACTTACAGAACTGGCGATGGTAGAGGTGGTGCCGGCACTGGCAATCAAAGATTTGCTCCACTTAATTCTTGGCCAGATAACGTGAATTTAGATAAAGCAAGGTTACTTTTATGGCCAATCAAAAAAAAGTATGGAAGAAAAATTTCATGGGCAGATTTATTTATCTTAGTTGGAAACGTAGCATTAGACTCAATGGGTTTTAAAACTTTTGGTTTTGGTGCAGGCAGAACAGACATCTGGGAACCAGAGGATGATATTTATTGGGGTTCAGAAAAAGAAATGCTAGGTGTTGATAGATACAGTGGAAAAAGAGATTTAGAGCAACCATTAGGTGCTTCTCACATGGGCTTGATTTATGTAAATCCACAAGGTCCTGATGCAAATCCAGATCCACTACTAGCAGCACATGACATCAGAGAGACATTTGGAAGAATGGCTATGAACGATTATGAAACAGCAGCTTTAGTTGCTGGAGGACATACATTTGGAAAATCTCACGGAGCAGCATCAGAGTCTCACAAAGGTCCAGATCCAGAAGCTTCAAAACTTCAAGATCAGTCTACTGGATGGAATAGTGGATATAAATCTGGAAAGGGTGTCGACACAATAAGCAGTGGTATCGAAGGTGCCTGGACTCAAAATCCTACTAAGTGGGATATGGGTTATTTAGATTGTTTATACGGTCATGATTGGGAATTAACAAAAAGTCCAGCTGGAGCTCATCAATGGACTCCAAAGAAAAATGGTCAAAACATTAAGATGGTTCCTGACGCGCATCAAAAAGGTGTGCTTCATCCACCAATGATGCAAACAACAGATATATCAATGAAAGTCGATCCGAGTTATGGACCAATTACCAAGCATTTTCATCAAAACCCTAAAGAGTTCCATGATGCATTTGCTCGGGCATGGTTTAAATTAACTCATAGAGATATGGGTCCAAGAGTTTGTTACTTGGGTAGCGAAGTTCCAAAAGAGCATTTAATTTGGCAAGATCCAATTGATAAACCAAAGTACAAACTTAAATCAAAAGATATAAAAGATTTAAAAAACAAAATTTCTAAATCAAAAATATCAATTTCAGATCTAGTTTCGACTGCATGGGCATCAGCTTCAACTTTTAGAGGATCAGATAAAAGAGGTGGTGCAAACGGTGCAAGAATAATGCTAGAACCACAAAAAAACTGGGCTGTAAATAATCCTAAGAAATTATCAACTGTGGTTAAAGCTTTAAATAAAATTAAAGATAAATTTGATAATAAAAAGAAAAGTGTATCAATGGCAGACTTAATTGTCTTAGCCGGTGGTGTTGGTATTGAGATGGCTGCTAAAAAGGCAGGACATAAAGTTAATGTTCCATTTTCAGCAGGCAGAGGAGATGCAAGACAAGATCAAACTGATATTCATTCTTTTGGTCTTCTTGAGCCTCAGGCAGATGGTTTTAGAAACTATCTAAATGGAGGCGCTTCAAATGTCTCAGCAGAAGAAAAATTGGTTGATAAAGCCCAACTAATGGGTCTGACTGCACCAGAAATGACAGCACTTATAGGCGGTATGAGAGTTTTAAATACTAACTATGATGGTTCGAATTATGGCGTTTTTACAAATAAACCTGGTTCTCTTACTAACGATTATTTCGTAAATCTATTAGACATGAATACTACATGGAAAGAGGAAGATAAATCAGAACAAACTTTTGTTGGAAAAGACAGGAAAACTCAAAAAAATAAATGGAAAGCAACAAGAGTTGATTTGATTTTTGGTTCAAATTCTCAACTAAGAGCTCTTGCAGAAGTTTATGCTTGTGAGGATTCAAGTGGAAAATTTGTTAAAGATTTTATAGCTGCATGGGTAAAAGTTATGAATTCTGATCGATTTGATTTGAAATTAAATTAAATTTAAAAAAAAGATAAAGTTATATGGCAACAGCAAATTTCGAGGATTTTTACGAAGTTCCAAATCTAAATTTTGACATTTCAAAGTTAAAGGATGACTTAGATAAAATTTTGAAATTAAAAAAATTTAATACACCAGGTGTTACTCATTTTGGTGCAATTCCATTAAACCAAATTCCAAACGATAAGAGCTCGATTGAAGGGAGCAATATTAGAGGAAAATATTGGACAATTGCAGATGAAACTGGAAAAGAGGTTTCAAGAGATGTTGATATAGATGAATCTAAATATACAAAATTAATACCTGAATTTGAAAATACATATTTTGCAGAAGTTTACAAAGTTTTAAGCGAGAGATTTAAATTGGGAAGGGTTAGGCTTTTATTAAAAGAGCCTAGATCAACTTTGAGTTGGCACAAAGATCCTGAATGTAGGCTTCATGTGCCTATAATCACAAACAAAGGGTGTTCAATGGTTATAGAGAATGTCGCTAAACATTTACCCGCAGACGGGAAAGTTTGGATTACAAATAACACTAAATATCATAATTTTTTTAATGGGGGTGAACAGGCTAGAATACACCTTGTGGCTTGTGTTCTTGAGAGTCCTTTTAAAAACTAATGGAAATTACTAAAGGTATATTTCAGGCATCCCAAAATATTTATCAAAATAATAAAGGCTCTTTACTTAGAACTGTAATTTATACAATTGGACACTTTGCAATTGCGATTACAGTTTTAATGATAGTAGCAGATGTTTCTTTTAAAATTGCACTGACAGATGCAATTGTTGAACCAATTGCAAATTCAATTTGGTATTTTATTTTAGATAAATGGTGGACAAGCAAATCTAAAAAATAATTTGATCGAATACCATAAAAAATAAGCAATTAGTAATCATTCGCAAAAAAATTTCGATAATAATAATCATTCGCATGGATAGTTATTGAAATAAATTTATTTATGATTAGTTTTTCAACCATGCAAACGGAAAATTATAACTGTAAAAAATGTGGACTAACAATTTCTTCAACTTGTTCCAAGTGTGATAAAATTGTTGATGTTGAAGTTCTTGATGATGGTTGTATTGTTCAAAAAACAAAATGTTTAGATTGTGCAAATGCTCCTGTAATCAAGGATGTTTGTGAACAACAAAAGTAGTTTTACATTAAAAAAATAAAAATATAAGTCGAGTAGATTATGATTAATTCACACCCCAGGAATTTTCTATTTTTACCCAACCTTTAAAGTTTCCTGTTTTTACCTTACACCAATCATCATTACAATTCTGTATTAACAAAACTCTACCCTTTTCTATTTTTGCTAAAGGTTTTGAAAAATTTGTTGGCCTGCTAAATAAAACTTTATCGATCTTTGGTATTAAAGAATTTACCTTTTTGAGTTGAGAGACATGGATCCATCCACTATTATTTTTGAGATCAATAATCCTCCTAAAATTTTCCTTCTTATCAATCTGCTTAATAGGTAAATTAATTTTTTTATAGATATATTTTATAGGATACTCAAACCCTGGACCATATCTTACATTTACTTT
>CACIKE010000020.1 GCA_902587155.1 uncultured Pelagibacteraceae bacterium
AATAAACTATTCTTGCTCTTTTTGCGATTCCGGTCCAATGGCTAGTTCTAAAATTTGCTGGCACTGCTGCTTTAATAGCTGCAGATGTTAAACCAGATTGAGTCATTCCCTTTGATTTAAATACTCCACATCTTCCTGCGTCAGCAGTTATGTAAAGGTCTGCGGAAGAGTCGACACCCTCTTCTATCATTCTTTTTTCAAGTGCGCCTGCCTTACCATTTATCAAGTTAACCTTAATTCCTGTTTTGTTTGTAAACTTGTTATAAAGTTCAGCATCAGCCTTATAATGTCTTGCGTTAAAAACATTTACCTCATTTGCAATCACAACTGATGAGGCAAATAAAGATGCTATAAGCGCAAAAATTGATATTTTTCTCATTATTTCTCCATTCTTCCGCATAATGTTATTGAGAATGAGAACTATTCTCATTGAGAATGATTATCAATCGCAAAGATGTCGCAGGCTATCTAAGACTTCCAATCGCCTATTTTGCTGAATAAGAAATTCCTAAAGGCCTGAACTCTAGCTGTATTTTTTAAAGATTGTGGATAAACAAAGTGGGCCTCTGTGATTGGTCCCTCAGACTTTGGTAAAACTTTAATAATATTAGCTGAATTACTCACTAAATATTCGGGCAAAGCTGCTAGACCTACTCCAGACTCCACAGCTAGTAAAAGTCCCATAACACTATTAACTTTCATTATAGGTTTTCTTTTTTTTCCGTCATGCATCCCTAACTTTAATGCCCACTCTGGATTATAAACTGGGGAAGGTGCTCCTTTGCCAAATGATATGAATTTGTGTTTATTTAAGTCACTCACAGTTTTTGGCATACCATGTTTTTCTAAATATTTGTTAGACCCATAAATATAATATTTTAGATCTATAAGCTTTTTTTGAATATAATTTAATTGTTTAGGTCTTCTCATAAAAATACCAATATCAGCTTGTCTTGTGCTCAAGTCCAACTCTTTATCCTCAAAAATCAATTCTATTTCAACCTCGGGATTTAACCGCATAAATTCCTCAATTCTAGGTGTTAACCAATGAGTTCCAAAACTTCTAACTGTTGTAATTGTCAATTTTCCTGTTGGTTTATTTTTTTGATCTCCTAGTGAAGTTTCCACTTCTTTGAGTTTGCTTATAACTTCGTGTGCAGTCTTAAATACATACTCTCCATTTTCGGTGAGCGTAAGACCTCTTGCGTGTCTTTCAAATAATTGAACTTTTAAATCTTGTTCCAAAGATTGAATTTGTCTACTTATTGCCGATTGACTAAGATTTAAATTTATAGTTGCATTAGTAAAACTTCCTGCTTCTGCAACTGCATGAAAAATTTTAAGTTTATCCCAGTCCATTATCTATTTAAATCAACTAAAACTCTTCCAGAAATTTCACCCTTTAATATTTTAGGATAAGTTTCAATTAACTCCTCCAAGCTAACAGTTTGAATAGATTTTTCTATTAAGTTGAAATCGATTAATTTTGCAGCCTCTCCCCAAATAAATTCTCTTCTTTTGATGCTACAATTAGCTGAGTCCATCCCCCAAAGTTTTATTCCTCTTAACATAAAAGGAATTACATTAGTATTTAATTCATTTGTACTTGCATTACCACATACTGCAATAATCCCATTTGAATTGGTTTGTACAATTGCATTAGCTAAAATTTTACCACCGACGGTGTCGACTACTCCATCCCATAAACCTTTATCTATAAGTTTTGGATCTTTATCAAATTCAGCACGATTTATAACACTTTTAGCACCTAATGATTTTAAGTAATCCGCTTTGGAATCTTTTCCTGAGACTGCAGTAACATTGTATCCCATCTTATTCAATATCATAACCGCAATACTTCCGACTCCACCAGTTGCACCTGTAACTAAAACATCATTTACTTTTGCACCAAGCAATATTTCCTCTCGAGCTTTTATTGCAAATGCTGCCATTAAAGATGTAAAACCAGCAGTCCCTAAAATCATTGCTTGCTTACTTGATAAATCACTTGGTTTCTTTACTAAGAAATCACCATTAACTTTTGCTATTTGAGAATATCCACCATAAAAAATTTCCCCGACTCTAAAACCAGTTAAAATTACTTCATCTCCTGACTTAAATTTTGAATTTTCACTTTCTAAAACAGTTCCAGAAAAATCTATGCCTGGGATATGCGGAAACTCTTTTACTAACCTACCGCCATTTTTTAAAATCATTCCATCTTTAAAATTAAGATCTGAATAATCAACTTTGATAGTTACGTCACCATGTTTTAAAAAACTTTTGTCTAATGATTTTACTTCTCTTGTAAAGTTGTCACCTTCTTGATTTAAAACTAATGCTTTAAATTGGTCTGACACTTTTAATCTTTTGAATTGCTTATTAACCTTAAATATCTATTTTGATAACTTAAATCTTCTTTGAATTGACCTAAATAATAATTTGTGACTGTTGTAGCTTGTTCCTTTTTAATACCTCTCATAGTCATACATTGATGAGTTGAGTCTATTGTGACTGCTACCCCTTTAGCATCTAAAGACTGCATTAGTGTATTCGCAATCTGCATAGTTAATCTTTCTTGGGTTTGTAATCTTTTAGAAAAAACCTCTACTACTCTTGCTAATTTACTTAATCCAACAACTCTTTCATTAGGTATGTAAGCTACATGAGCTTTACCAATTATTGGTGCCATATGATGTTCGCAATGACTTTGAACAGAAATATTTTTTTGAATAACCATGTCATCATACCCATCCACATCGCCAAAAGTTTTATCCAAAACTTGAATAGGATCTTCTTTATAACCTTTAAAATACTCCTTAAATGCTTTAACGACTCTTTTCGGAGTCTCTAATAATCCTTCTCGATTAGGGTCTTCACCCATCCACGACAAAATAGTCTTAAAAGCTTCTTCTGCTTCTTTGTCAGAAATCTTCTTTGGGTTTTGATTATTATCTATGTCTTTAACTAACTTCATGGAGGGCTTTATACATATAAATGTGCATTTTTAAAATATTTAATATATCTCTATATGTGCTACATAATCACCGAATATGTTCAAAAAAAGAGAAAATGTGGTTGAAATTGAAGAGGGAAATCTTCTATCACCGAAATTTGATAATGATGGTTTAATACCTGTCATCACAATGTGCTCTCAAACAAAAGAAATTTTAATGCATGGTTATATGAACGTTGAAGCATTAAAAAAAACAATTGAAACAAAAGAAGCTCACTACTATAGCAGATCAAGAAAGGCTATTTGGCACAAAGGCAAAACAAGTGGTTTTATTCAGAAAATAATCGAAATCAAAATTGATGATGACCAAGACTCAGTTTTGCTTACTGTTGATATTGGAGACGGAGCTAGTTGTCACGTCGGTTATAGATCTTGTTTCTATAGATCTATACCTCTTGGGCCTATTGAAAATGGTAGAGAAATTAAGATGAAATTTACTGAAAAAGAAAAAAAATTTGACCCAGAAAAAGTTTATAAAGGTCAGCCCAATCCAACTAAAATTTAATATTATTATGAAAGTCTTAAAACCTTTTGGCCCCAAAATTGCTGTAACTAAAATTCCTTTAAAAATTATAAATTTAATTAATAAAGAAGTTGATTTAATTGTTAATAATAGATCAAGATTAAAAAGAAGTGACTACTCAAAAAAGCTTGTAGGTCAAGTTAAACAAGAAATAAAGTTGTCAAACTCATTTGTTAAAAAATATCTTCTTAAATTCATAAATATAAATGTAAAAAAATATATAAAAAAAAGCACTAATAAGAATTTAAAAAAAATAACTTTAAAAAGTTTTTGGATAGTCAGACAATATAAAAATGAGTATAACCCAGTTCATTTTCATAGTGGTCATATCTCAGGTGTTGGCTATTTAAAAATTCCCAAAAATATTACAAAAGGTACAAAAAGACTTAA
>CACIKE010000021.1 GCA_902587155.1 uncultured Pelagibacteraceae bacterium
TTACCAAGAACACATGGTTCAGCTTTATTCACTAGGGGAGAAACACAGGCAATTGTGACTGCAACTTTAGGAACCTCAGATGATGAACAAAGAATCGAAAGCTTAGATGGATTACAAAGAGAAAGGTTTATGCTTCACTATAACTTTCCACCTTTCTCGGTTGGTGAAACGGGTAGAATAGGCACTGGTAGAAGAGAAATAGGACATGGTAAATTAGCCTGGAGAGCTATCCATTCTTCATTACCATCAAGTGAGTCATTTCCTTATACATTTAGAGTAGTTTCAGAAATTACGGAGTCTAATGGCTCTTCCTCAATGGCTACAGTTTGTGGAACATCACTTGCACTAATGGATGCTGGTGTGCCTATCAAAGAACCTGTTGCAGGAATCGCAATGGGATTGATTAAAGAGGGAGATGAGTTTAGTGTCTTATCAGATATTTTAGGTGATGAAGATCATCTTGGGGATATGGATTTTAAAGTAGCTGGAACTAAAAACGGAATTACCTCACTTCAAATGGATATTAAAATAACTGGTATTACATTTGAAATTATGGAACAGGCATTAAGCCAAGCTAAAGATGGAAGAATTCATATTTTAGGTGAAATGAATAAAGCATTATCAGTTTCAAGATCAGATGTTGGGAAACACACTCCAAAAATGGAAAAAATCAATGTTGATAAAAAAGACATTGCTGCTGTAATTGGAAAAGGCGGAGCAACAATAAGAGAGATTGTAGAAAAATCAGGTGCGAAAGTTGATGTGAATGATGAAGGTGTAGTGACAGTTGCTGCACCAGATGAAGAGGCTAGAAATATCGCTTTGCAAATGATCAAAGACATCACTGCCAAAGCTGAATTAAACAAAATTTATTCGGGAAAAGTAATGAAAATTATGGAATTTGGTGCGTTTGTAAATTTCCTAGGGAAACAAGATGGACTAGTTCATATTTCAGAGCTTGCAGATAAAAGAGTGGCTAAAGTTACTGATGTAGTAAAAGAAGGTGATGACGTAAAAGTAAAAGTTATTGGCTTTGATAGAGGAAAAGTTAAGCTTTCGATGAAACAAGCTGCTAAATAAAATTAAAACCCACCTCGCCAATTATTTTTATCATTAAATTGGTCTTTTTCTTTTTTAGAGGTGGGTCTGAATAAATAATAAACCACAAATATTAAACAAATTAAGAAGATATAAATTTCCATAATTAAATATTAACTAATATTTTTAGGATCCGGCATCCCGACTTTGTTATAGCCAGCATCAACATAGTGAATTTCACCAGTAACACCATTAGCAAGGTCACTTAATAAATATAAAGCTGAATTTCCGACATCATGAATATCTACGTTTCTTTTTAGGAAGGAATGGTCCTCATTCCATTTATATAAGAATTTTGCATCTCCAATAGCAGAAGCAGCTAAAGTTTTGATAGGCCCAGCACTAATAGCGTTCACTCTAATATTTTTTGAACCTAAATCTCTAGCAAGATATTTCACACTTGCTTCAAGAGCTGATTTACATACACCCATAACATTATAATTTGGAATAGCTTTAGTAGATTCGTAAGTTAGTGTAAGAAGACTTCCACTTTGTTTCATTACTTTTGATGCTTCCTTTGCTACTTCAGTAAATGAAAAACATGAGATTAACATACTTCTTAAAAAATTTTCTCTTGTAGTATTTAAATATTCACCTGATAATTCTGATTTATCAGAAAAAGCTACAGCATGAACGACAAAATCTATTTCTCCCCATTCAGATTTTATATCTTCGAATAATTTTATTATTTCCTCTTTTTTTTCAACGTCACAACTTAATATTACTTTTGAATTTAATTTTTCTGCTAGAGGAACCACTCTCTTCTTGAGAGCATCACCTAAATATGTGAATGCTAATTCAGCACCTGCCTCTGCAAGTTTTTGAGAAATACCCCAAGCAATAGATCTCTCATTAGCAACACCCATGATTAATCCTTTTTTGCCCTTCATTAAACTCATAACTAAACCTTTTCAAAAATTAGAGCTGCATTAGTTCCACCAAACCCAAAACTGTTTGACATTACTGTATTTAAAGCTACTCCTGTTTCAGTCTTAGCGACTATCGGGAATTTTTTTGCCTCATCGTCCATTTCACTAATATTTGCAGAGCCAGTAATAAAATTATTTTTCATCATAATTAAACAATATATTGCCTCATGAACAGATGCTGCTCCTAACGGATGTCCGGAAAGAGATTTAGTCGAACTAATTTTTGGAATTTCTGATCCAAAAGTCTCTTTAACAGCATTTAACTCTGTAATATCTCCAACAGGAGTAGATGTTCCATGTGTGTTTATGTAATCAATTTTATTTTTTGCTGTCGCCATAGCCATTTTCATACATCTAACGGCTCCTTCACCTGAGGGTGCTACCATATCATATCCATCTGAGGTTGCTCCATAGCCAGTTAATTCTGCATAAATTTTTGCCCCTCTAGCCTTAGCGTGTTCATATTCTTCAAGCACTAATACTCCTCCGCCTCCAGCAATTACAAAACCATCCCTTGTTTTATCATAGGCTCTTGATGCAGTCTCAGGCGTATCATTGTATTTTGATGACAAAGCAGTCATAGCATCAAACATTGCAGTCATTGCCCAGTGTATTTCTTCACTACCACCAGCAAAAACAATATCTTGTTTACCCAATTGAATTAATTCCATAGAATTTCCAATACAATGTCCACTTGTTGCACAAGCTGAACTCATAGTGTAGTTAGTGCCTTTAATTTTAAATGGCACTGCGAGTGTAGCAGAAGCTGTACTTGCCATGGTTCTTGGAACAATAAAAGGACCCATAAGTTTTGGTGTTTTAGCTCGTGTTTTATCAGCAGCCAAAATAACATTTTCAATTGAAGGGCCGCCTGAACCCATTACAATTCCTGTTTTAAAATTACTTATATCTTTCTCCTCTAACCCAGAGTCTTTAATTGCTTCTTTCATGGCAATATAATTATACGCTGAACCAGAACCCATAAATCTAATTGTTTTTCTATCTATATGATCTTCTAGTTTAATGTTAGGTTTACCATGAACATGGCTTTTCAAGTTATGTTCTTTATATTCTTCTGCAAAAGAAATTCCTGATTTAGAATTTAATAAAGATTGATAAACTTCATCTTGATTATTGCCTAAACAAGATACTACCCCTAAACCAGTTATTACCACTCTTCTCATTATTTAAATAAACCTACTTTTAAATTGTCAGCTGAATATATTTTTTTCTCATCAGCAAGTAATACTCCATTAGCAAGACCAACAGTTGTTCCTCCAGGTGACATTATTTTTTTCATATCTATTTCATATCTTACATTTTTGACATTTTTCAAAACTTCACCTGTAAATTTAACAGTACCAACTCCTAAAGCCCTTCCCTTACCAGGATTTCCTTTCCAACCTAAAAAAAAGCCAACTAATTGCCACATAGCATCTAATCCTAAACATCCTGGCATAACAGGATCTTCTTTAAAGTGACAATCAAAAAACCAAAGATCATTTTTAATATCTAACTCAGCTTTTAATAAGCCTTTTTTAAAAGCTCCCTTGTCATCACTAATTTCTGTAATTCTATCAAACATAAGCATTGGTGGAAGAGGTAATTTAGCATTACCAGGACCAAATAATTTCCCTTCA
>CACIKE010000022.1 GCA_902587155.1 uncultured Pelagibacteraceae bacterium
ATAATAATGTAATGAATGCTTTATATAAAGGTTTCATTGTATCTGCTGTAGCTTCATTATTAATTCTTTGGCCAGTTACTGACTATGTAATTGGTTTTTCAAATGAATATACGATAAATGACAAAACCTTTAATGGTAAGGACTTATATTATTGTGGTGTAATTGGTCTTATAATTACAGGTTTACTAATATGGATCACTGAATATTATACTGGTACAGAATATAGACCTGTGAAATCAGTGGCTTTATCATCTACAACAGGACATGGAACTAATGTTATTCAAGGGTTAGCTGTTTCTATGGAAGCGACTGCAATACCTGCTTTAATTATTGTTGCAGGTATTTTAATTACCAATTCGGTTGCTGGACTTTTTGGGATTGCTATCGCGGTGACAACAATGTTAGCATTAGCTGGAATGGTCGTAGCTTTAGACGCTTATGGACCTGTGACAGATAACGCTGGCGGTATTGCTGAAATGTCTAATCTAGACAAAAAAGTAAGAAAAACTACTGATGCTTTAGATGCTGTCGGAAACACCACTAAAGCTGTAACTAAGGGTTACGCTATTGGGTCTGCAGGTTTGGGTGCTCTAGTTTTATTTGCTGCTTATACAGAGGATATAAAACATTTCTCTAAAGAAGCAGGATCTGCCTTAGAGGGTATAGTGGTTACTTTCGATTTATCAAATCCATATGTCGTTGTTGGTTTATTGATTGGGGGAATGTTGCCATATTTGTTTGGATCTATGGGTATGCAAGCAGTAGGAAGAGCAGGTGGTGCCGTAGTAGTTGAAGTTAGAAGACAGTTTAAAAAATATCCTGGGATAATGAAAAAGAAACAAAAACCCGACTATGCAAAATTAGTTGATTTGTTAACAGTTGCTGCAATTAAAGAGATGATTATACCATCATTATTACCTGTTCTTTCCCCTGTAGTTTTGTATTTCATAATTTTATCTATCGGAGGTCAAGTTGCTGCTCTAGCGTCAGTTGGTGCGATGCTACTGGGTGTTATAATCACAGGATTATTTGTTGCTGTATCAATGACAGCAGGAGGCGGTGCGTGGGATAATGCTAAAAAATATATAGAAGACGGAAATCATGGAGGTAAAGGATCTGAGGCTCATAAGGCGGCCGTAACTGGTGACACTGTTGGTGATCCTTATAAAGATACAGCTGGGCCTGCTGTTAATCCAATGATAAAAATTACTAATATAGTAGCGCTTTTGTTATTAGCAGTTATCGCTGGTTAATAATCATTTTTTTAATGATCCTCTTTTTTTACCTAGAGGATCGTTCAATTTTGTCCTAATACCAGATAGGGCTCTATAAATAAATGATTGTCTTCCTAAAGATTTATCTGAGACTTTATTAGAAAATTCATATTCTTTAAGATCATCTTTATTTAAAAATTCTTTATTAACCAACATTCCTTTATTATTAACTTCTAATAATAAAACATTATTAGCTAATAATTTTTTTTTACCTAGTTTAAGTAGTTTTGAATTTGAAGTCTTTCTTTCCAAATAAATTAGTATATCATCATCGAAATAACTAGTTGTGGAGGGTGGACCCAATAAACCTCTTATTTGATTAATATTAGTTTCGTTTATACGCAATTCTTTGCTCTTAGCTTCTAAATCATGAACCCCGTGATGATTAACAATTTTATTCAATTTACAACTACTTAAGAAAATTGTTAAAATGATTAAAATAATTTTCATGACATGGAATACATACATTTTTATAACAAATTAATTAAATTAACTACAAATAAAATACTGTATAAAAGTCTTGATAAACAAGATAGTTTTAATGATAGGTTGTTAGTTTTTTTATTTCATTTTGCTTTTTTTTTAAAAGTATTTAAATCTAAAGAAAATGAAAAAAAATTACAAGAGATTTACGATTTTAATTTCAGACAATTAGAGCTTAGTATCAGAGAAATAGGATATGGTGATCAATCTATAAATAAAAAAATGAAAGATTATATTAATGTTTTTCATGCAGTTGTTTCTGATATTCACTTTTGGGAAAATTTGGAAGATATAAAAAAGAGAGAAACTATATCTAAATTTTTAGTAAATTTTGGGAATATTGAGGAATTAGTTAATTATTTCAATAATTACTATTTAAATTTGTCAAAAAATACTTTGAATTCTTATTTAAAAAGTGTAATTAAATAATTATTATGGCAGTTCCAAAACGCAAACAAACTCCTTCAAGAACCGGTATGAGAAGAGCTAAAAATATGAAATTTTCGGCTAAAAATATTGTTGAAGATAAAAAATCAGGTGAATATAGATTATCTCACCATTTAGATTTAAAAACTGGCATGTATAAAGGCCGTCAAGTTATAGACCCCAAAGATTAAATAATTTAATATTAAGTAATGGCTGATTTGATTAAAATTGCAGTAGATGCAATGGGTGGCGATAATTCTCCTAAAAAAGTTGTCGAAGGTATAATTCATAATCACAAAAATAATAAAGAAAATTATTTTAAAATTTTTGGTGATGAAAATAAGATTATTTCATTACTTAAAGATGAAATTGACAGTCAATATTACGAGATAATTCATACAGAGAATTTTGTTTTGAGTACAGATAGTCCTTTGGAGGCAGCAAAAAAGGGTAAAGATACAAGTATGTGGTTAGCAATAGAAAGTGTTAAAAAAAAAGAGGCAGATATTGTTAT
>CACIKE010000023.1 GCA_902587155.1 uncultured Pelagibacteraceae bacterium
TTTTTTTAGGTAAAGAGGTAAGATATTACGCTTTCGATGTCTTTTGGAGATTGCCTCCATTGCTTGGATGGTTACCTATCTGGATTAATGACTCATTATTTTTCTTAATGAACGAATGGATGCCAATTGAAGTTTGGAATGAAGATACCCAAGAATTTAAAAGTCGGCCTATAGTTTTACAAATTAGTAGAAATTTGACTGCCTTTATGACTTTTTTAATAGAATTAATAAGAGAGATTTTATTGGGGGGTCTTGAAACTATTGTTGCCTTCACCAGTTGGGATTGGATAGACAAAAACCCATGGGCTGAATTACCAGGATTACCTTGGACTATCGTTGCGGCAGGTGCAGCATTACTTTCTTATAAGTTAAGCGGTAAAGGTCTAGCTTTGTTTGCAGGCTTAACTATGGTTTACATTTCTGTGTTTGGTCAATGGAAACCTTCCATGCAAACTCTTTCATTTATATTAGTCGCTGCTCCATTATCTTTTATTTTTGGACTTGGATTAGGAATAGCAGCTTTTAAAAGTAAACGTGTAGAAAAAGCTTTATATCCAATATTGCTAGTGATGCAAACGATGCCACAATATGCTGTATTGGTTCCAGCATTAGTTCTTTTTGGAGTAGGTGACCATGCTGCTGTGATTATTACCATGGTTGTAGCAATACCACCGATGATATTATTAACTCTTTTAGGTCTAAGAGCAGTGCCTCCAGAAGTTATTGAAGCTGGAAGGATGAGTGGATGTAATAATTTTCAATTAATGTTTAAAGTATTAATTCCAACTGCTAGGAGAGATATTTTAATCGGGGTTAACCAAGTCATCATGGTGTGTTTTTCAATGGCAGTTATCTCAGCTTTTATTGGAGCAAAAGGTTTAGGGTTTAATTTATTGTTGGCTCTAAACCAATTAAACATTGGACTAGCTTTAGAAGCGGGCTTATGTATCAGTTTAATTGCAATTCTTTTAGATAAAATGTCTTTAGCTTGGGCAAATAAACAAACAGATTATTTTGATAATCTTACTTTCTATCAAAGAAACAAAAATCTTTTATTTTTTGGAGTTATATTTGTTGTTGGAATAATATTAGCTTACATTGGAACTTTTTTATTCAAAGATACTTTCAATTATTTATTTGAAATTCCACATAACAAAGGAATATCAACTGCTGATTTTTGGAACAAAGGAGTAGATTGGATTTTTGAGACTTTCTTTGTTTACATTAAAGCGTTCAATACGTGGTTGATACAAGATGTACTTCAGCCAATGAGAGCATTGTATTTAAGAATGCCTGCAATCGCTACGATAGTTTTAGTTGTTGGTGCAGGATATTTAATTGGTGGCTTACGTTCAGCATTGGTAGTTTGTGCTTTGACACTTTTTATTGCCTTCAGCCCCTGGTGGGATAGAGCTTTAGTTACGGCATATATGGCAACTTTTGGAGTTGTTGTTTCATGCATCATTGGATTTACAGTAGGAACTTTGTGTTTCCAAAATAAACATTCAGCAAACTTTATGTTGGGCGTTTGCGATATTTTTCAAACATTCCCATCTTTTGTATATTTAATTCCAGTAATGATGTTATTTGGTATTACAGATACATCTGTGCTTATTGCAGTTATAGTTTATGCAACGATACCTGCTACAAGATATACAATTGAGGGACTAAGAAGTGTCCCATCTGGTCTACATGATGCTGCAACCATGTCGGGTGTAAATAAATTTCAAAGATTGACTAAAATTGAATTTCCTTTGGCGTTCCCACATATGATGCTTGGTATAAATCAAACAATTGTTTTTGCTTTATTCATGGTAATTATCGGGGCATTTATTGGAACAGAAGATTTAGGACAATATATATTAAAAGCATTATCTGATAAAAAAGGCGCTGGAATTGGATTAACACTTGGTATCTGTGTAGCTTTCATAGCTTTAATATTTGATAATTTGATTAGAGCCTATGTCCAAAAAAGAAAAAAACATTTAGGTATTGATTAATCTTATATTATTTGTCTAAAAAAGTTTTTGAAGAGTCGTCCATAGCAGTTGCCCATGGCGTATGATGAATAGGAGCAACTGAGCCAGTTACAGGAGATGAAAAAGATTTATTTCTATATGTTGAAATATCTTCTACTTTATGATGTTCCCATTCTTTAAAGTGTTTTCTTATTAACTCAAAATCAATTTTTGGATAATCAGACATTTCATGAAGCTCTTTTGTATACTCAGTTTGAAAATCAATCATTTGATCAGGGTTCTCTAGCTTTTCTTCCATTGCAACCCATTTATTAATATCTTTATCAACTTCATCATTACTAGGTATTTTGATTTTATTCATAATAACATCTCTTGCGTACCAAGCTTGGCAATCAAACATATTAAATGT
>CACIKE010000024.1 GCA_902587155.1 uncultured Pelagibacteraceae bacterium
AAAAGGAGGAAAAATTGGTTTGTTCGGAGGTGCTGGTGTAGGAAAAACTGTTTTGATTATGGAGTTAATCAATAATGTTGCAAAAGCACATGGTGGTTTTTCAGTTTTTGCAGGTGTAGGAGAAAGAACAAGAGAAGGAAACGATCTTTATCACGAAATGATTGAGTCTGGTGTTATCAAACAGGACGGACCAGGATCTAAAGCAGCATTAGTTTATGGACAAATGAATGAACCCCCGGGCGCTAGAGCTAGAGTGGCACTTACTGGATTAACTGTAGCAGAATATTTTAGAGATCAAGAGGGACAAGATGTACTTTTCTTTGTTGATAATATTTTTAGATTTACTCAAGCAGGTTCAGAAGTATCGGCCCTTTTGGGTAGAATTCCATCTGCAGTTGGTTATCAACCAACATTAGCAACTGATATGGGTAATCTTCAAGAAAGAATTACCACTACTAACAAAGGATCAATTACCTCAGTACAAGCAATTTATGTACCTGCAGATGATTTAACTGACCCTGCGCCGGCTACATCCTTTGCTCATTTGGATGCAACAACTGTGCTTTCAAGACAAATAGCTGAAATTGGAATATATCCTGCTGTTGATCCGTTAGACTCAACTTCAAGAATTCTAGACCCTAGAATTGTTGGTGATGAACATTATAGAGTAGCAAGAGATGTGCAAAGAATATTACAATCTTACAAATCATTACAAGATATCATAGCTATTTTAGGTATGGATGAATTATCTGAAGAGGATAAGCTGGTTGTAGCTAGAGCGAGAAAAATTCAAAGATTTTTATCTCAACCATTTTTTGTTGCAGAAGTTTTCACAGGATCACCAGGAAAATTGGTAGATTTAGACTCAACCATCAAAGGCTTTGATGCTATTTGTAAAGGTGAATATGATCATTTACCTGAATCAGCGTTTTATATGGTGGGAACGATTGAAGAGGCAATTGAGAAAGCTAAAAAAATGGAACAAGAAGCTGCCGCTTAATGAGTGAAGAGTTTAAAATTGAAATTGTAAACCCAGAAAAATCTTTTTTAGTAAAAGAGGATGTTTTAGAGGTTGTTGTACCTGCATTTGAGGGTGAAATGGGGATTTTAAAAGATCACATATCTATTATTTCTTTTTTAAAACCTGGGATAATTAAAGTATTTTCGAAATCAGGTGATGAAAATTATTATGTAGAGGATGGAATTATTGAATTTAAAAATAATAATTTATCTATCTTAACAAGCGTAATATTCTCTGTGACAGATTTAGATAAATCTAAACAAGGGGATTTACTTAAAAAAGCTGAAGCGGAAGCAAGCAAATCTGAGATAAGTGATCAGGCTAAATATTTAGCAGATCAAAAAGTTGAAGTTCTAAGATCGATTAACTAATAACTCTAATTTTTTTTTAATTTCTTGATAGACGTGTAATTTAAAATCTACCACAACTTTTGTTAAGGTTTCTAAATCAATCCATTTCCATTCAAGAAATTCAGGTTTTTTTGTTTTAATATTTATTTCACTATCCTTCCCAGTAAACTTCATTATAAACCATTTCTGTTTTTGTCCTTTATACTTACCCTTCCAAATTATACCCAATAAGTGATCTGGTAATTCATATGTTATAAAACCATCTAATTCTTTAATTAGCTCTACTTTTGTAATACTAGTCTCTTCCCTTAACTCCCTGTACGCGGCGGTAAGAAAATCCTCACCTTCATCAATACCTCCTTGTGGCATTTGCCAAAAGTTTTTTGGGTTATCTATTCTTCTTGCAACGAAAATTTTATCTTCTTGATTAAGAACAACAATGCCTACACCACTACGGAGTGGTAGATGTTTATATTGTTCTTTCATTTAACCGTTTAAAAGTTTTAATGTGTAGCTTAGTTGATTATCAGTGTCAGTCTTAATCCTAAATTCATCCGTATCTTCATCAATCTCAATGTCAGGACTTACTCCAACTTCAGAAATTGATTTGCCTGACGGTAGGTAATATTTTGCAACAGTGAGTCTTATTGCTCCTTTATTCTTTAGTGGAATAATTGATTGCACTGAACCCTTACCATAACTATTTTCGCCTAAAAT